>CAMYJX010000128.1 GCA_947258825.1 uncultured Pseudomonadales bacterium | reverse complement strand
GACCATCGATCAGATTGACCCCCCGGATGATCAAGCGGTCTCTCCGCGGGGACACCAGCTGGTACGGGCTGGTCAAACCGTCAAGGATGCTCCCCACGGCGGCGGTGGGCGTCGAGGGGCCCAACAGCGGCAACATCAGAAAACGCCCGTCGGCGATGCCCCACCTGACAAACGTCTGGCCGAAATCTTCATCATGGGCAGGCAAACCATTGGGCGTGGCCACATCGAATATCCCCGCCACGCCCAGCGTGGTGTTGAGCACAAACCGGGTGGTGTCAGCCACCGCCAGGCCTGGCTTTCCCTGCAGCAGCTGGTTGACCGCCACCACGGGCGTGCCGATATTCGTGAAGAAGTTGCCAATGCCCCGCTTCACGGGCTTGGGAAACAGCCAGTCGTAGCCTTTGGCAACGGGCTTCAGCACCCAGCGATCCAGCGCGTCGTTGAAGCCAAAGACTTTTCGGTTCGCGCCTTCCCACGGGTCGTTGACGTCTGCCAGTAGCGCCTGTGGGAAGCTCGCAGCCAGAACCAGCGCCAGCACTGGGACAATTCGCTTACCGATCATTATCTGCACCTGAGGATCTGAATTTAGGGCGTGTCTGCCGTCCTGGTACCCAGAACGATTTCAGCTTTCCGCAAGCGGCCCAGGGTTTCAACCCCTTTCTCGTAAACGATTCTCTCGTTCAGCTGTGGTAACTCCTCGGCCAGCGCGGCAAGCGCCAGCGCCCCGGAAGCGGACGTTTCAAGAAGCTCCAGAAGCCGCAGCGTCAACGCATTAGCCTCCAGAAATCCCACGGAATCGTCACGCCGGCGGTTTACTACCAGGTGGGTGAGATCTGCGCCCGGCTCCGCCGGGATGAATTCCGGACCAATCTTGTGGACCGGAAAGCGATAGGAAAGCTTCCATATGAGCGGCGAGACAACCACGGGGTTGTTCAGAACATTCCCATCAACGTCGATGCCATCTTTCGGGAGCTCTTCCTCGGCGACGGAAAGCGCGAGTTCCACCCACTCGTAGTGACACAGCTCGAGAAAGAACGGCGGCAGATCATCCGGAGTAGCGTCATACAGAAAGGTCAGAAACTCCTGGGAAATCTCCAAAAAATAGGGCGATTCGCTGGGGTGACGATGCACGAACTGCCGGACCAGGGCGTGCCACCGGGTATCGTCCAGCACCTTCCGCGCCACGGGAAATCCGCTGGACAGAAACGATTCGATGTTGTTGTAGAACAGCTCCAGATAAATCCGCATGCGCCGGGGCTCGATATCCGCTGGCGCTTGATTAACCTCCGGATTGCGGATGTGGGCGGCAAACTGAAGCTGCCGCGCCATGAAAGTGGGCAGGTTACTACCCCGCGGCGACATGAAGTCCGGCCTGCTTCTGCATGCTTCGAATCTGCTCGAGCTCTCCAAGGAGCTCGGCCATGGGAGGGAAATTGAAGTCCCGCTCGAGCAACGTCGGCATGGGCCCCCAACGATCGTAGGCGGCAGCAAGGAGACTCCATACCGGGTCGATGACGTCGGCACCGTGGGTGTCGACCCTCAGGTCTGGCGCTTCCACGTAGTGCCCTGCAACATGGACGTACACGGTCCTGTCACCGTCGATTCCGGCAAGAAACTCGTAAGGGTCGTAGGCGAAATTCACGCTGTTGACGTAGATGTTGTTGACATCGAGCAGCAGGTCGCAGTCCGCTTCCCTCAGCACGCTGTTGATGAACTCGATTTCCGAAAGTTGCTGGCCTGGTGCTGCATAGTAAGAAACGTGCTCGATGCCTATGCGGCGTCCTAACAGGTCCTGGGTCTGGCGGATGCGTTTGGCAACGTGCACCACCGCTTCTTCTGTAAAAGGAATGGGCATCAGATCGTAAAGGTGCCCTTTGTCATCACTGCAGTAACTGAGATGCTCGGTGTAGCAACGCACTTCGAAGGCATCCAGAAAGCCTCGCAGCGCCCTAAGAAACTCGGTATCCAGGGGAGCCGGACCTCCGAGAGAAAGGGAAAGCCCATGGCAGACCAGAGGAAATCGCTCGGCCAGGGTTCGGAACTGGCGGCCGAACCGACCGCCGACACCCATCCAGTTTTCCGGGGCCAGCTCCAGGAAGTCCACCGCGGTGTCCCCCAGGGCCGCCAGCTCGGGGAGCAGAGCCCGCCGCAGGCCCAGGCCCGCACCCCGTACCGGAAACTGCCTCACGATTTCAGATTCCGTTCAGGCAACAAGCCGCAGTGTCAGGATGCGCCACCGCACTTGCCTTCGCCGCACTTGCCTTCGGAGCCCTTGTCTTCTCCACACTTGCCCTCGCCGCACTTGCCTTCGGAATCCTTGTCTTCGCCGCACTTGCCTTCACCGCACTTGCCTTCGGATTCCTTGTCCTCTCCGCATTTGCCTTCGCCGCACTTGCCCTCGCCGTGGTGCGCAGCCAGCAGGTCATAGCCCTTATCCAGCTCCTGCGCACCAAAAGGATTGTCATCCGCGTTGGCTATGCCAGCGGCTCCCAGGGACGCGACAAAGGCCGTACCAACCACTGCGGTGACGGGCTTCAACTTCCGGTTCAACTTTCCATCCAACATAAATCGTTCCTCTCTCTCGGGCTGCAAAGCCCGTTTTCATTTGCGTAACGAACGCACCGACAACGGCGTTCAGCTGTTCTGACACGTCTTTTTCCGGTTCGTTCCCAGCTCCACGCGGAAGAACGTGGGGGACCTCAGACCAGCCCCAGCTCGCGTTCCCGCGCGAGAAACTGCCCCTCGAGCCGTTTCGGGGACACCTTGCCTCGAGTTCCCAGGGGCTCAGCGAACAGCCCGAGCCGCAGCTCCTCCAGGGCGAACTTGAGTTCCTGCCACCGCGCATCGCGGCCGGCCGCGCTCTGCTCAAGACGATGAAGCCGCTGATGGAAGGCGCCGACCACCGCCATGAGGTCCTGATCTTTCACGACTTTACCCTGCAGATGCCCCATTCTATAGAGCACCCCCTCGAGATATCGGGGAATCTGGGCAAGATGGACGCGAGGGGTCACGGAGATCAGATCTGGTGGAACCAGCCGCTGCAGGTGCGCCCTGACATCATCCAACGCCGCAGCAAAGGCGGGAGAAGTCATTCCCTCCATCGCGCGGACAATTTCGAAGCGCGCGCGCAATACCGTTCGGACGATTTCCAGCAGGTCTTCGAAGACGGGGACCAGCTGCGCTTTTTCCTGACTGATGCGCTCGACGAAATCGCCCTCGGTTTCCGGCAGAGGCCGGTCTTCAAAAAAGCAGTACCAGGCAGCGCCGCGGAGAACCTCATCATAAAGCGTGGCGACCGGCCCCAAGGAAGCGTAGTGCAGCCCGAGATCACGCTCCCGATCAAGACGCTTTTTCAGCCGCCGGGCCATCTGACCGACATGGAGCAGCGCCAGGCGGGCGTAGCCACGACGATTCGCCTCACGCTGCGCGTCCGACGAACCCAGCAGCTTCAGATCCACATGATCACCCGCATCGACGAACGCCGGGTAGACGACGACCTGGCCGGCGCCATCTTCCAGCACCGTCGAAACCGACACCTTCGCGTCGTCAGGAAAACGGGTGAGCGCGGACCGCTCCAGCCCAGCTGGAAGCCCCTGCTGAAGCCGGCTGGCCAGCTCGTCTGCGAAACGCGCTTTCAGCATGTCCAGATCTCGCCCCTGATCGAGCAGCTCTCCCTCCTTGCCGATGACCTTGACGTTCATCAGCAGATGCGGGTCGATGCGTGTTCGGTCCCAGTCGGCCGCATCGACTTGAAGGTCGTAAAGATCCGCCAGCGCCTGTGCCAGCGCGACCGTCAACCTGCCCTGGCGGTATCGACCCTCGCGAAGCAGCAGCGGAAGCAAGGCTTCCAGCTTATCCGGTAGCGGAGCCAGGTGCCGGCGCTTGCTCTTGGGAAGGGACTTCAGCCACTGCTCGCATACAGCGGGAAAGAAGCCGGGCACGGACCATTCCAGCGCCTCGCTCACCAGCGCGCTCAGCAATCCCAGCGGCACCTCGATGGAAACCCCATCGTCGGGTTCGCCCGGAGCAAACCGGTACTTCAGCTGATAGGCCGCATCCTGCAGCTGCAGCTGGGCGGGATAATCAGACGCTCCAAAGCTCACCTCCGGCTTCGCCGTCAGCTCCGGCTCCGAGAAAAACAGCGGCTGACGCTCCGCCTCGGACGCGCCGCGCCACCACTTCTCCAGGTGTGACCAGGTGCAGATATGCGCAGGCAGCCGTTCCGCATAGAGGGCGGCCTGAATATCTTCGCTGACCAGCAGATCGCGGCGTCGACCTCGCGCTTCACGATCCAGCAGCTGACCTACCAGCCTGAGATTGTGATCGAGAAACGGCAGGTGCCCGGGTACCGCGCCAGGTATCAGGCCGTCCCCGATCATCAGGTCCCGGGCGTGTGCCGGGTCAATGGCCGCGTAACCGATCCGACGCTTCTCTGCCAGGCGCAGCCCGTACAGGGTGACAGATTCGTAAGCCTCCGCGGCTCCCCGCCTGGCGCTCCAATGGGGATCGCTGTGCCGACGCTTGAGCAGGTGGGATGCGGCCGCTTCGATCCAGGCGGGCTCAACCGCGGCAACACAGCGCGCATATACGCGACGGGTTTCCGTAATCTCGCCCGCCATGAGCCAGCGCGGTGAGCGACCGCTGAGTGCCGAACCAGGAAAAATGCGGAACCGCAGGTTTCGAGGCCCGAAGTAGTTACCCTTCTCATCGTGTTGCCCGATGAAGCCGAGAGAGCCGGCAAGCAGCGCCTGGTGCACGCTCGCATAGTCCGCAACTGCGCTGTTCAGGCGCATGCCCAGATTTTTTGTTGCCAGCAGCAGCTGACGATGCAGCTCCCGCCACTCGCGCATGCGCGCCGGGGAAAGGAAGCGTTTTTCCAGCTCGCGGCGCAACGCCGCGCGACTCGCTTCTTCCCGCACTTTCTCCGCCCACTTCCAGAGATTCACGAAGCTCAGGTAATCCGAGCGCTCATCAGCAAAGGCCTCGTGGGCACGGTCGGCAGAACCCTGCTTGTCCAACGGCCTGTCACGGGGATCCTGAATCGCCAGCGCGCTGACGATGATCAGAACCTCGCTGAGCGAACGATTCGAATCCGCGGCGATGAGCATGCGCGCCAGGCGCGGGTCCACCGGAAGCCGCGCCATGCTCCGACCAACGCGGGTCAGCCGGCCTCTCTGCAACGCGCCCAGCTCGTTGAGCAGCCCCTCGGGGGGATCGAGAAACGGAAACCTGGCAATATCTCCGAGGCCAAAGGCTTGCATCTGCAGCACCACGGACGCGAGGTTGGTACGCTTGATCTCGGGATCGGTGAACTCAGGTCGGGCCAGAAAGTCCGCCTCGCTGTAGAGCCGGAAGCAGGTGCCGGGGGCAATTCGCCCGCATCGCCCCATGCGCTGATTGGCGCTGGCCTGCGAGATGGGCTCCACCGGCAGACGCTGCAGCTTGGAACGAAACGAATAGCGACTGATGCGCGCAAAGCCCGGGTCGATGACAAAGCCGATGTTTGGAACGGTAATGGAGGTTTCCGCGACGTTGGTGGCCAGCACCGCTCTGCGCCGCCTGCCCGGCCGAAAGACCCGCTGCTGATCTTTCTGCGATAATCTTGCGTAGAGCGGCAGAACGTCCAGATAGTCAGCGCACCGCTGGCGCAGCAGGCGCGCGGTTTCCAGGATTTCGCGCTCTCCCGATTGAAAGATCAGCACGTCTCTGGCAGCCCCCTGCTTGCCGGACTCGATATCTTCGAGACACGCCACCAGCCGCTCTTCGGGACTGCGCTCATCATCCAGGTAATTGACGCTGACCGGATAGCCGCGGCCGCCCACCTCCACCACGGGCGCGTCGGCAAAATGCCGGGAAAACGCCGCGACGTCGATCGTGGCGCTGGTGATGATGATTTTCAGATCACGCCGTTTGTGGGTGATCTGTTTCAGATACCCCAGCAGAAAGTCGATGTTGAGGCTGCGCTCGTGGGCTTCATCAACAATGATGACATCGTAGTTCTCCAGAAACCGATCCCGACGGATCTCCGTGAGCAGCAGCCCATCCGTCACCAGCTTGACCAGCGTCCGAGAATCCGTCTGATCGCTGAATCGAACCGCATAGCCGACTTCCTGCCCCAACGGCACCTGCATCTCTTCGGCGATCCGGGCGGCCACTGAACGAGCCGCTAGACGACGGGGCTGGGTGTGGCCGATCATGCCCCTGTACCCGAATCCGGCCTGGACGCAGATCTTGGGCAGCTGCGTCGTTTTTCCCGAGCCCGTTTCCCCCGCAACTACCACCACCTGATTGCTTCGCAGCAACCGACCAATCTCACCAACATGCGCGGTAATCGGTAGCGCTTCAGGAAACTCGATGTGGGGAGTGCTGACCCGGCGGCTGACCAGCTTGGCGCTGGAGCTTTCCAGCAGCCCGCGGAACGCCGCGGGATCTTCACCCGCTAGCCGCTGCAGCCGGAAGACATCCCGGCGCATCACCGAGCTGGCAGCAAATTCTCGCTCGCCTTTTCGGCCGCGGGGACGTGGAGACGGCGACTTTTCTGGCGCTGCATCTTTCATCGCAGGCTTTCACAAATATCGCAAAATGGGGATACGAAGGTCCTACAACCGGCGGGGGTTGAGGCTCTAAACTGATCGCGTCGGATCAAGCAGTACCGACCTTTGACCCCGGGTCTCCGGTTTTCCGGGACCCGGTTTTTTCTGACTTCGATTTATGCCTTCTTCATGCCTTCTTTTTGCCTTCTTTTTGCCTTCTTGGGAGCCGATATTCGTTCCGACCGCGGCAGGGACCAGGCTGGCTACTTGGACAGGAAGGACATACCCTCTTCCAGACCCCGGACGGTAAGCGGATACATCTGCCCGCCCACCAGCTCCTGAGTCATACCCACTGAAGTTGAGTACTCCCAGGTCTCCTGGGGCGTCGGGTTGATCCAGACCACCTTCTCGTAGGCTTCGGTGACTCGCTGAATCCACAGCGCGCCCGGCTCCTCGTTCCAATGCTCCACGCTGCCACCCGCGTGGGTGATCTCGTAAGGGGCCATGGTCGCGTCGCCAACGAAAACCACCTTATAGTCCTGCGAGTACTTGTTGAGTACTTCCCAGGTGGGCATGCGCTCGTTCATGCGCCGCCGGTTGTCTTTCCACACCGACTCGTACAGACAGTTGTGGAAGTAAAAGCTCTCCAGGTGCTTGAACTCCGTTCGCGTGGCGGAGAACAGCTCTTCACAAACTTTGACATGGGCATCCATCGATCCGCCGATGTCGAGAAACAGAAGAACCTTCACCGTATTCCGGCGTTCCGGCCGCATCCGGATATCCAGCATGCCGCCATTGTGGGCGGTGGACTTGATGGTGCTGCTGATATCCAGCTCTTCGTCCCTGCCCGTGCGCGCAAATTTGCGCAACCGGCGCAAAGCCATCTTGATGTTGCGGGTGCCCAGCTCTACCGAGTCGTCCAGGTTCTTGTACTGCCGCTGGTCCCAGACTTTCTTGGCTTTCTTCTTCTTGCCCTGGCCCATACCGCCCGGACCCTTGCGGCCCACTCGATTGGGGTCGTCGCCTTCTTCGCCCTCTTCGCCTTCCTTTCCCTGCTTGGCTTTATTCGCTTCCTCTTCCGCCTTGGCCTGCTGAAACGCTTCGATGAGCTTCTCCAGACCACCCAGCGAGTTGATCTGCTCGAGCTCTTCAGGGGTCAAAGACTTTTCGAACTCCCGCCGCAGCCACTCGTCGGGAATGAGCGACTCCAGAAGACCATGCAGGTCTTCCAGACCTTTGAAGTAAGCGCCAAAGGCTTTGTCAAATTTGTCGTAGTTCTTCTCATCTTTCACCAGGCAGGTGCGGGACAGCAGATAGAAGTCGTCGATGTTGGCATACACCAACCGGTACTGCAGCGCCTGCAGCAGATCCATCAGCTCCCGAATGGTCACGGGAACCTTGTGCTTACGTAACGTAAGAAAGAAGTTGATCAGCATGATCGGGCTCCGCGAACTTCCTCAGCCTCGGCTGTCGCGCCGGTTCATGAACGCCAACCGCTCAAGAAGGTGCACGTCCTGCTCGTTCTTGACCAGCGCCCCGTAAAGCGGCGGTATCGCCTTGCTGGTATCCCGATTGGTCAGTATCTCATCCGGAATATCGTCCGCCATCAGCAGCTTCAACCAGTCGATGAGCTCGGACGTCGACGGCTTCTTTTTCAGCCCGGGAACCTTTCGCACGTCGAAGAAAATTTCCATGGCCTCTTTGACCAGGGACTGCTTGATCTCTGGGAAGTGCACCTCGACGATCTGCTGCATGGTTTCCCGATCCGGAAAATTAATGTAGTGAAAAAAGCAGCGTCGCAGAAAAGCGTCCGGCAGCTCTTTCTCGTTGTTCGACGTGATCACGACTATGGGACGTTGTTTCGCCTTGATGGTATCGCCCAGCTCGTAGACGTAGAACTCCATCCGGTCGAGTTCCTGCAGCAGGTCGTTGGGAAATTCGATGTCGGCCTTGTCAATCTCGTCAATGAGCAGGACCACTCTCTTATCCGACTCGAAAGCCTCCCAGAGCTTGCCCTTCTTTATATAATTCCGGATGTCTTTCACCCGCTCGTCACCGAGCTGCGAGTCCCGCAGCCGGGACACGGCGTCGTACTCGTAGAGGCCGTTGATCGCCTTAGTCGTGGACTTGATGTGCCACTGAATCAGTTCGAGCCCCAGGGACTGAGCTACTTCTTCCGCCAGCATGGTCTTGCCGGTGCCGGGTTCGCCCTTGACGAGCAAGGGACGCTCCAGTTTCACGGCGGCGTCCACCGCCATGCTCAGCTCTTCGGTGGAAATATAGGAATCTGTGCTGTCAAAAATCATTCAGTTATCTCGCGGGGGTTCGACGGTTGGAAAGGCAAGCGACGTACTTTATAGGAGCGAGATGCGACGAATCAAGCGGAGACCCACCTGGAGGCAAGGCCCTGACGGGTCAGGCAGGGGTGGCTTCGGCGGAACCTGCGTCCTCGGGGACAGTTTCGATGCCGGCAAGGTCTCGGAGCCTGGCAATGCCGCCGGCAAGGTCG
>CAMYJX010000127.1 GCA_947258825.1 uncultured Pseudomonadales bacterium | reverse complement strand
TGTCAGCTGCAACTACTATCGCTGAAAGCAGGACGGAGTACCTATATCTGGCCGAAACCAGCCACTCGGCTAGAGTTATACTCAGCGACTGGTAATGACCCAAAGCGGAAGTTCGCCAAACACGCTTGGTAACGTAAAGCTCGAGACGCCAATCGTCTGCTTTGTCCTGAAAAGCAGACGCCATGTCCGGCTCGCACTTTGGTAATCGCATAATCGTAAACAAAAGGGCCGCCGAATAGCGGCCCTTCTTTCACTAGCTGAATGCCAGGTTGTTCTCTGGTGAAGAAAGCCTGTTCGTCTCTGCCAGGTTACGGCAGTTGTTCAAGCACATGTTCTGCGATTAGGGCGTGTACTTTCTTCGTCGGGTGCAATTGATCCCAAAAGACGTATTCATCGCGGTTTTTGCAGAACGCGTCTTTGATCACATAGGGAGTGAGACAAGCGTCCGTGACGTTGGTAAAACCGTAACTCTCGGGATTCAACACTAACCCGCCGACGAAATCGAACAGATCGACGGCCGAGAAATTCATTCTCGCGAGATTGGGTAGCACGACAATGGGCTGCAGGAAGTAATTGTTGTACATCAAGCTCAGAACCGGTTCGATCTCTTCCGGCGGCCGGCCCCCGTTCGAAATCGGCCCGTACTCGACGGGTGGCAAATTCGTGAACAGGAGGTTGCGCGCTCCGCAGTCGTAGAGTCTGTCTATGTTGGCGGCGATACTGAGTGCCATGCCATTCATGATGGCCATTGCCGCCCCGATATCGGGTTCAGGTGGTGCCATTACCGCCATGATGTCGAGCAGGTCCGCGTAACCGGAATCCACGATAAACAGCGTGTCTTCCATCGGCGCGTAGGTGCAGTAACCATTTTGCATCCAGTCGGTTACCTGCGAGGTAAGGTTCTTAGGAATGACGTAATCGCTTCCTTGTGCGCGGCCGTAGGCAAAAGCATAGTTGCCGAAAGCGGGATCGCGATACGCCGGTTTACCCCATTCGGTCAGCTCCATTTCCCGTGCCAGGACCTCGACCCAGGTGGGACCGTTGGTGGGACGATGTCCACCAATGCCGTAGCTGGCGAACTCAATCATCTCGAATGGTGGGTGCGCGGTCTCTCTGGTGACCGCGAAATGGTTACCAGGATCCATGAAGCTGGCACCAAAGATAAAGATACGGTTATAGCCGTGGTCAGTTTCCGCGGAAGCCATCCCGGCCGCCATTGGCAGCAGCGCCAGAATGGCGACAATCATGCGTCTCAAAGTAGTCATGTCCTCCTCCTTGAATTGAGCAGATGCGGAGCCGCATTCCAGCGGAACTGCCGCCCCGCATAAATAGCGTATGCGGTGTCGCGCGGAGAAGCATGACCGGAACGTGACCGGTTGCTGACCATCATGGAAAGGAGTCGATTCGAGCGCGTCGCACGGTCGGTCTGCTTCATGGTTTTCAGCTACCAAAGCCGTAGAATGGTGAAATTCAGCGCGCGGGAGTTAGTACCGAGGCGCGGCTCCATGGACAGGCAAGTCATGAACCAACACCCTATGTACCGATTCGATGACTTCGTAGTGGATCCTAAGACTTGGCGACTTTCCCGCGGTGGGCAGGAGATTCCTCTCAAACCGATGGTGCTGGAGCTCCTGATTTACCTGACTGCCAACCGCGGTCGGCTGGTGACCCGCCAAGAGCTGATGGACACCGTCTGGGGCGACACGGTGATCAGCGAGTCCGCCCTCACCAAGGCCGCCGCCCGGCTGCGCAAGGCATTGGGCGATGACTCTGCCACGCACCGCTACTTGGAAACGGTGCGCTCACGCGGCTATCGCTTCGTCGCCGATGTGGAGGAGATCGAATACCCGGATCAACCCGGCGTAGCTTTCCGGAGTACCCATGCGGCTCACGGGACGCGAGCCCTGCTCGTGGGCGCCGCAGCGGTTCTTGTGCTGATAATCCTCGCTGTCTTCTGGCTGCGTGTTCCTCAGCATGAGACTTTGCCAGCAGAGGATATCCGCTCGCTCGCGGTGTTGCCGCTCAGCAACCTGACCGGCAACCCTGAACAGGAGTACTACGTCGACGGCCTCCAAGACCTCCTGATCACGGAGCTCTCGCAGCTCCCCGGGTTGCGGATCACATCCCGTCAGTCTACGAAGCGATATCGGGACAGCGAGCTGCCTGCGACCGACATCGCCGGGGAACTCGGTGTAGACGTTCTGGTTGAGGGCAGCTTGATTAAGGAAGGCAGCAAAATCGAGGTAACGGTCCAGTTGATTGACGGCCGGAGCGACGAGCATCTCTGGGCGGAACGCTACTCGCGCGAGACGTCCGACGTTTTCAGCCTGATTTTAGACATGGCGAATGCCATTGGCGCTGAGATTGGCGTCACCGAGTCGTTATCGGCAGTCAAAGGGTCGGCTCACAGCCGGATGGGGCAGATCGAGCCAAGCGCCGTTGATGCCTACGCCCTCGCCACTACGCATCTCGATCGGTTTACCAGCGATAGCATCCACAGCGCCATCGAGCAGTATGAGACTGCAGTCTCCATCGAACCGGAGTTCGCACTGGCATGGAGCGGACTGGCGGCGGCGCATGCTATGGAAGCATTGGTTGGCCTTGCCCCGCCCCGAGATTCCATTGAAATTGCCCAGGCTGCGGCATTGAAAGCAATCGAAGCGGACGAGCAGTTTTACAGCGGCCACTCCGCGCTCGGTTGGGCCCGGATGTGGACGGGCGACATTGATGGCGCTTGCGAATCTTTCGAGGAAGCATTGCGGCTCAACCCATCGGCCCCTGATGCGATTCATGGTCACGCCGACTGCCTGATGTTCGACGGCCGCACAGACGAAAGCCTTGCCCGGTTGCGCGAGCTGCTGACGGTCAGCCCGTTCAGCGCCATGCACAACTTTCCGTTGCCAATTCACTTGTACATGGAACGCCGCTTTGACGAGGCTATCGCCGCAACGACGGCCATGCAGGCGCGGACCCCTCAGTTCCCGATGCACTGGTTCCTTGCGAAAGTCTACTGGCAGCAGAGCCGCTTCGAAGAGGCGCTGGAGGAGGAGCGGCTGCAGTTTAAGTGGCAAGGCGATACCGTTCTGCTGGCGGTCCTCGAAGAAGGTGTCGAAGCCGCCGGACCCACCGGCGCAATGCGCGCAAAGGCGGAAGCCTTGGTTACCCGGGCGAACGAGTCCTACGTAGATCCCTTCGATATCGCGGAGACCTTCTCGCGGGCCGGGATGGTCGACGAGGCCATGCACTGGTTGGCAAAGGCCGTTGAGCATGGCTCGTTTGAAGCCAACTACCTTGCGTTCTGGCCCGACCTGGACGTCTTGCGCGAAGATCTGCGATTCCAAGACCTAATGGAACGTGTATACGGGCCGAGGGCTCAGGACATCGGTCGG
Source organism: uncultured Pseudomonadales bacterium (assembly GCA_947258825.1). Taxonomy (GTDB): domain Bacteria; phylum Pseudomonadota; class Gammaproteobacteria; order Pseudomonadales; family Azotimanducaceae; genus UBA7803. Next base: position 3,706 of record CAMYJX010000127.1, on the reverse strand, counting down.
GTCGCTGATGCAAGTCGACTACAAGAGCGATGAGTCGATCATGAGCGTCCGGTTCGCGCCTTCCTGCCGTTCCAGAGTCTGCAGAACTCTATATATTCTTTCGGTCGAAGGGCTGGTAATGGCCGTACTGAGACGATCGCCGGGTTCGCGCTATAATTTCCGCCACTGACCCTAAGCCGACCTCTTGCTCAGGCTCGGATACCCTTTCGTTTCTCGGGCTTGCTAGCGGCCCTCGGCTGACGAGCAAGATCCACCAGTTCGGGGGAGAAAGTAAATGAAATTTATGGCTCGCACCCTGCTGGTGCTCCTCATAGTGGCTGCCGCGCTCGTCGGCTACAGCTTCTACGTATCTCATCCCGCTGTGGACGTCGCGTGGAACGCCGGTCGGTCTCACATCATCGCCGATCCTGAGGCGGCGCTGACCTTTGCGCGCACGAATTCGCACTTGATACGGGTCACCCGCCATACCGGCAACGCTGTCGAAGGGATAAATATCAGTGCTGGACTTGGTCAGGAAGGTGACCTGATCGAAGCCTACGCCCGGCTGGGCTACGAGGGGCTTGCGACAGTTCCTGGTGCGGAGGTTACCGTTCCGGTCTCCGATTTAACGATGCCGGTGGACTTCCATTACCCCCACGTGGCAGCTGGTACGAATTACAGCGAGCACGCTGAAGAGGTGTACCTGGACGACCCACCATTCCTGTTTCCGAAGCTGGCGCAAGCGAGCGCCTGGAATGCCCCGGTAATGTTCCACCCGCGCCTCGATTTTGAGGCTGAACTCGCCATGGTGCCGCTCGACGACATCGACTCACCCGACGACCGTGTTGATTACGCTCTCGTGCTCGCCAACGACTTCACGGATCGCTGGACTCTCGTTCGCCAACTCGATCTCGGCGCGCCGATGGGCACCACTGGCTTCGCTGCCGGCAAAGGCCGAGCGTCGTTCCTGCCCACCGGCTACCTGTTCGTGATCCCGAGGTCAGCCGCGTTCTACGAAACGATTACGCTGGAACTCGCTGTAAACGGTGAGGCACGGCAGCGATTCTCGGCCGACGACATGATCCTTAAGATCGACGACATCGTGCGCCAGGCGTTCGACCAGTCTGAGCGTACTTTTTTCGACGGCGACGAGCCTGTGCGCCTGCTGCCGCAGCGTAGTATCCCGCGCGGCACCCTGATCCTTACCGGCACGGCTGCGGGCGTCCTGTTTAAACCTGTGAATCTATGGAACCAGGGCTTTTATCTCGGCCGCGGTGACCGTGTAATCACTCGAGCTACCTTCCTGGGGCATCTGGATAACCAAGTCAAATAAGGCCGCGCTTCCGTCCAATGCCGGATACTCCGGGGCCAGTCCTTCCTTGGCAGGTCCGCTATTGGAAAAAGCAGCCGTTCGTCAACGGCGGCCCCGGTTAATGGCGTTGAGCACTTTCTCGAGTCGCTCTCTCGCCTGGTTTGTGACTGTGCCGCGGCTTTCCTCGTCCCTGACGAAGGTCTCGAGCTTGCCGACGAGCTGGTCCATGTCCGCCTCCGGGAACGGCTCCATTTGCTCGAGGTCCGGCGGCGCGTTTTCGAGCGCACCGAACAGGTTGATCCAGCGTTCGCTCTGTTTGCCGAGACCAAGCAGCTGGTAACTGACGATACCGGCGACGATCGAGGCGGGCACGAGCACCAGGTCACGCAGTCCATCGACGATCAGTTTCGCCTGTAACACTGCGATATCACGCATCAACGTCCAGCGTTCGGACGCGGGTTGTTCCTGTTCGGTCTGTAGGTTCATAAGGGTTTCACGACACAATTGTCAATCAAGACAATGAATTATAGCGCGATCGGGTGGCACTGAGCTGACCTTTGCAGTAGTGTTGGGCGCGTCCAAATGCGCATGCCGGGTCAATGCCGTCGTACCAGTCCACACCCAAGTTCGAACATGGGCTCGCCGAGTCCAATGGCATCCTGCTTGTCAATCTAGGCACCCCTGAGGCACCGACGAGTTCGGCCGTACGACGTTTCCTGAAGCAGTTCCTGTCCGACCCGCGAGTGATCGAGTACCCGCGCTGGCTGTGGTGGCTGATTCTCAACGGGATCATCCTGCGTATCCGACCATCGCGCTCTGCCGCAGCGTATCGCGAGATCTGGACCGATGAGGGTTCGCCGCTGATGATTCACTCGCAGGCGATTGCCAGGGAAATGCAGCAGTTGCTGGACGTGCGATACTCGGGCGCCGCCAACGTCGAGCTTGGCATGAGCTATGGTGAACCTTCGATTGACGCGGCTATTGACCGCCTGCTCGCCAAGGGCGCTCGCCGCCTGCTCGTGCTGCCGCTCTATCCGCAGTATTCGGGCACGACGACGGCATCGGTGATCGACGCCGTCGCGCGCAAACTCAACAAGCTGCGCTGGGTTCCCGAGACGCGTTTCATCAACCAGTATCACGACGAGCGTGGCTATGTCGGCGCACTGGCCGCGAGTATCCGGGAATACTGGGAGGAACACGGTCGCGGCGACAAACTCATGTTCTCTTTCCACGGCGTGCCGAAGAGCACCCTGCTGCGCGGCGACCCTTACCATTGCCAGTGCCACAAGACGGCGCGCCTGGTCGTAGCGACGCTCGGACTCGCGAATGATGAGTGGCTGCTGTCTTTCCAGTCTCGCGTTGGACGTGAGGAGTGGCTTCGCCCATACACCGACGAGACCGTTGCCGAACTCGGCAGGAGCAAGCTCGGCAGGCTCGACGTCGTGTGCCCGGGATTTTCGACCGACTGCCTCGAAACACTCGAGGAGATCGCAATGCAGAATGCCGAGTTGTTCGAGGAGTCGGGTGGTGGCGAACTGCATTACATTCCCGCGCTCAACGCACGCGCGGACCATGTCGCCTTTCTGACCGGCCTGGTCGAGAAACACCTCGGCGGTTGGCCCGAGAGCTATGCCGAGGATCCCCTTTCACGCCAGCGTGCCATCGAACTTGGCGCGGAAAAATGAGCACACTCGGCCGCTTTCTCGAGTTCTCGGTGCGTACGCCCGACATCCTCGAGTCGCTGCACTTTTACAAGACGCTGGGATTCGTCGAACTCGAAATCGGCGATATGTGGACGCACAAGTACGCTGTCATCAGCGACGGTGAGCTGAACATCGGCCTGCATGATCGTGACTTCGATTCACCCGCCATCACGTTCGTGCAACGCGACCTCGCGAAGCACGCGCGCGCGATGACCGATCACGGCTTCGACTTCAGTTTCATGCAGCTTGGCGAAGAGGCGTTCAACGAAATACGCTTCCCGGACCGCGACAAGCACACGATAACGATGCTCGAAGCGCGCACGTTCAACGCGAGCGAGGACGCAGAGAAAGATTCGGCCTGCGGCAACTGGTTCGAGTTGACCCTGCCGGTTCGCGACGCGCTGCGCGCGGCCAGGTTCTGGGCGCCAATAGCGCCGAACTTGCTCGAGATGCGTGAGGAGCCAACGGTCCACATGCGTTTCGATGCCGATGGCGTGCCCCTGGGACTGTCGGAAAGTATCGCGCTCGAGGGACCGTCGCTGTGCTTCAAGTGCCCTGATCGCCACGGCCTGATGGGACTGCTCGAGCAGCGCGGCATGGACTTCGACAAGTTTCCGGGATTCGAAGGCGCTTTCGTGGCCATCCGGGCGCCGGAAGGCACCACTTTATTCGCCTTCGAGGAAGATTTCCTCGGTGAAGCTTACGAAGTGGA
>CAMYJX010000126.1 GCA_947258825.1 uncultured Pseudomonadales bacterium | reverse complement strand
GCCGCATAGTAGACGCCCTCCTGACGACGACCGTGACGGCGCTCATGCTCGTCGGTAACGTCGGCGATCATCGACGCGGTGAGCGGAACGGCAATGCCCAGACCGATACCCGAGATCGCCGAGCTGGCGATGTAGAGCGGTGCGATCAGCGGATCGTCGTTGCCCGGGATCCACTCCAGCAGGCGCAGGATGATGACGGAGGTGGTGAAGAGCGCGTACCAGGCGTGGCCCAGCATGTAGAGGTGCTTTTTCTCCCGGATGAAGCCGGAAAGCGGTCGGGTGAGCGCGCTGCCCAGCATGACGCCGGACGCGGACACCGCGAACAGGATCGTAATCTGGCCGGGGCTGAGCTCGAAGAAGTAGGTGCCCGTATAGAGAATCAGCGCCTGCACCATGCCCTGATTCATGCCCGCCGCGATGGACGCCCCCACCACCGCCGTAAAGGACTGGATGCGGAAGGCCTGGGTCAGCTGACGAACCGTTTCCAGAGGCGAAAACCGGTCTTCGGCGGCCGCTTTGGGCAGATGCGCTATCTGATCCTGGGTGCCGGCGGCGGACAGCCAGATGCCCAGCACCATCACCACAAAGGCCACCGCGGCAAACTCGGGATAGGCTTCCGGGTTCAGCTGGCCGTTGGGAAAGGCATCGGTGGCATGAAAGAACACCAATGGCCCGCCGATCAGCACCGCAAACATGCCGACGAGCTGCATCACCGTGCGCAGCGCCGACAGCAGGGTACGCTCGTCGTACCCCTGAGACAGCTCCGCGCCCAGGGACATGTGGGGCACCGAGTAGAAAGTCAGAAAGGTTCGGGTCAGCACGGCAAAGGTGGTCAGCCAGATGAAGAGGCCCAGCTCGGAAAGCCCGGTCGGCGGCGCAAACAGTACATAGAAGGTAGCGGCAAAAGGAAGGGCGGCCGCGTACATGTAAGGATGCCGCCGCCCCCAGCGGGACCGGGTGCTGTCCGAGAGCGAGCCCACCAGGGGGTCGCTGATCGCATCGAACAGCACGGCAATGAACAGCGCAACGCCGGACAGCGTGCCCGACAGCCCCAGCACCTGGTTGTAGTAAAACAGCAGGAAGAAACCGAAAGCGGCGGACTTCACCCCTTCAGGCAGCTGCCCAACGGCGAAGGCCAGGCGCACGCGCCATGTCAGATGCTCATCCATAACCGCTAATTTCCCTCTGCTGCCAGGGCCCGGAAACGAAAACGGGCCCGCCCCTGCGAAGGGGAGGACCCGCTTTACTTACAGCCGGCTCTGCTCAGCGTGCCTACATGGAGTAGGTCGCCTGCAGAATGACCTGCCGACCGCGCACCACGCCGCCAAACAGATCGCGGCCGTCTACGCCACCGGGCTTGTCAGCCTGGCCGCCCTGGTAAAGCTCGTCGCCCAGGTTACGCCCGACCACCGAGAAATCCCAGGTTCCGTCCATGGTCTGCAGACCCACTCGAGCATTGTAGCGCCAGAAGTCATCCTGAATGGACAACGGGTTGTTGTTGGTGTTGGTCTGGTACTCATCGGAGTAAATGGCTTCGGCCGCGCCGATGAACAGCCAGTTGTCGCCGATCGGATACTGGTAGTCGAAGCCCAGCGAACCCTGCCAGTCCGGCGCGCGGGTCAGCGGCTCGTTGCTGAGATCCCTGGTACCAGTGACGGGGTCACACTTCGGATCGACGGGTACGCTGCACGCAGCACCCTCGAAATCGTCGTACTCACCCTCGTTGTAGCCCAGCTGAGCCCGCAGCGTCAGATAGTCGTTCAGCAGATAGGTCGCTTCCACTTCCACGCCCGTGGTGGTGGCCGACGCAGCATTGTCAACGGAGAAGGATGTCGTCGCAGAGTCGAACACGCTGATCTGAATGTCGTCGAACTTGTAGTAGTAGGCCGTGGCGTTGAGCCTGAACGTGCCATCCAGCAGCGTGCTCTTGACGCCGATCTCGCCGCCCTCGGCCGTCTCGGGCTCGAAAGTCAGGCCAGGGCCGGTGGCCGCGGCGCTGAGCACGGTATTGGTCGAAAACCCGCCCGACTTGTAACCGTTCTTATAGGCCGCCCACACCGTGACGTTTTCGTCGGGCCGCCAGGTCAGCGTGACCTCCGGAGAGACCTCGGTATCGTCGAAATCGCTCTTTATCACCGCGCCGGCGGGCGAAAGGATGTCGTCGAAGCCAAAGCCAGGCAGTCCGGGAATGCCCAGGTCGTTGGACTTGACATAGACGTTGCCCTGCTTGGCGTCCTTATCGTCATTGGTGTAGCGCGCACCGCCGGTGAGCTCCCAGGCTTCGTTGATGTTCCAGATCGCCTGAGCGAACAGCGAGTAGGTGTCGCTGTTCACCGTAGACTTGCCTTCCCAGGTATTGCTGAAACCGGTCACCGCATCGAAGCCGAGGTTCTCGATCTTTCCGGCATTGTCGGAATCGCGATCAAAGGTCTCGTAAAAACCTCCGACCATGAAGTTCCAGTCGCCTTCGAACTGGGTCAGCACCCGCAGCTCCTGAGACCACTGCGTCTGATCCTCCACCTGAACACCCATCAGCTGAATGTAATTGGTGCCGTCGAAGTTATCCCAGCGCTCGTAATCGTAGTCGTAATAGCCGGTAACAGCTGTGACGAGCCCCCAACCGAGGTCATACTCGAGGTTGAGAGACGACAGCGTGCTGTTGTACTTGCCGTAGGGATCACCGTTGCCGATGTTTATGCTGTAGGCCGCCGCAAGCTCCCGCGGCAGGGATCCGTGGGACTGCTTGCCGTTGAGCTTGCAGTCACCCCGGGGATCGAAGACCCCCTGGGAAATGGGCAGGGCGCCCGAACAGTTGTTGTTTTCCTCGGTCTGGAAGCCGTCGTTATCCATGATGGTTCGCAGCACCCGCAGCGTCGCCCGAAACTCGTCCGTGGGCTGCCAGTCGAGGGTGAGGCGCCCGGCGAAGAGCTCCTCAGAACCCAGATCCGTCGCGCCACCGGGAAAATCGAAGGGCTCGGCCGGGAACAGCTCACCGCCGCTGTTCTCTACGAAAACCGCCGTATTGTCGATCCAGCCGTCACTGTCGCTGTAGCGAACCGCAAAACGCGCGCCCAGCGTGTCGGTGATGGGACCGGAAATCATGCCGTCAACGATCTTCTCTTCCGCTTCGGTTTCGTAGCCTACCGAGATGCTGGACTCGAACTCGTCGCCGGGCAGCGCGCTGGTGGCCGCCACAACGCCGGCCGGACTGTTCTTACCGAAAAACAGCGCCTGAGGGCCCTTCAGGACCTCTACGCTCTGCAGGTCAAAGAAGGCCTGGCGGATGACGTGCCCGCGATCGGTCTGAACACCGTCGATGTTTATGCCAACGCTGCCCTCGATGCCCGGATCGAGGGAGGTGGAACCGTAGCCACGGATCACCATGTTGGCACCGTTGCCCGAGGAGCCGGGATACATGCCGACCTGCACGGCAAGGTCTGCAATTTCATTCAGGTTGGTAGCCGCGTAGCGGTTTATCGCTTCCGCATCGAACGCCTGAATCGCAACAGGCACGTCCTGCATCGACTCTTCCCGCTTTCTGGCGGTGACGATGATTTCTTCTATTGCCGCAAAGGCGGGTGCGATATCGAGCACCAGCATTGCGCAGATACCCGAAATGCTCATTAGAGCAAAACGAAGCTTAGCCATTGTTCTCTCCAATCTCTAAGGCAGCAGCAGGTCAAATACGGCCTGCAAAATATGTCAAATTATTTCGCGGCCGAAACATTAGTGATATCCGTATCCGGAGTCAAGACAGATAAATGCCCGGGTCGGGGCAACAGCTGCCCGGTTCACAGCTGCCCGGTTCACAGCTGCCCGGCCAGCGGTATGAGGCTGTACAGCCAGTTGCGGAACCGCTGCCAGCTGCCCTTCGCGGGTTCTTCTTCAAACGTGCCGGCCGAAGACTGCCAACGCAACCCTTCGGGCGTGCTCAGCACGCGCCAGGCGTTTTCCGGCTCGATCATCGTGAGAAAGGATTCGCGCAGCTGCGCCGCCAGCGCCGGTGAATTCAGCACCGCGCCAAGCTCGGTATTCAGATACAGAGATCGCGGATCGAGGTTCAAAGAGCCGACGAACACGACCTCGTCGTCAAAGATGATGTATTTCGAGTGCAGGGATATGTCCTCGGCAGGGTCGTCGACCGCCAGCTGCCCGTCACCGCGCAGCTCGTAGAGCTCCACGCCCGCCTCGATGATTTCCTTGCGAAAGCGCGAGTACGCGGAATGGGCGATGACCACGTCGTTGGTACTCAGCGAGTTGGTTAACGCTGTGATCTTCACGCCACGCTCGATCAGCGTCTCTGCGATGTGCAGCAGGTTCTTGGTCGGGATCAGGTAGGGGGAGGAGATCAGAACCTCCCGCTGGGCAGACATTGCGACTTCGGTCAGATCAACGGCAATCTCGTCGGGCCGATTGAACCAGCTGACGTCCGGATCATCGATGACCATACCGGACCAGCTCGCCGCCGGCGACTGCTGCAGTCGCTCGACCAGGGGCACCACGTCGTCGTCCGCGCGTAGCGCCTGCAGCTCCGGACGTTCCGCGAGACGACGATCGATCCTCTGCCGAACCGTGTCGAGATCCACCGGCAGCAGGGAGATGTGCGCCAGCGCGTCCACCGGGTAGACCCAGCGGCTGTTCCAGTAGGCGTCGAACCCGACGGACAGCTCGGGAACGATGGGGCCGGAAAGCAGCACGTCGGTATCTATAAAGGACCGCCTTCGACTCTCGCCGAAGTAGTCGTCGCCAATATTGCGCCCGCCGAGGATGGCCAGCTGATTGTCCGCCACCATCAGCTTGTTGTGCATGCGGTGATTCAGCCGGTTACCGTCGATGGCAAATTCGGCAAAGCGAAAAACCCCGAACGGCGACCGGAGCCGCACGCTGAACGGATTGAAGATGCGGATTTCGATGTTCGGATGCTCGTTCAGCGCATTCAGACGGCTCACCAGCCCTTCGAGCTGAACGTCATCCAGAAGCCCGCGGACCCGCACGCCGCGATCCGCAGCCTCCAGCAGCTTCGCCACAACCAGAATGCCGGTGGGGTCGTTCTGCCAGATGAAATACTGCAGGTCGATGCTGTGCTCGGCCGCGCCGATCATCTCCAGCCTCGACGTGAGCGCCTCATGGGAGTCCTGGATCAGCAGCGCGTGCCTCGCGGCATCCCAACCCTCGCCCAGGGCGCGGGCAATGCGCGATTCGGGCGACGGCGCCAGCGCCTGGCTCTGCACCGCGTCGTCGAAGCGCGGCAGGTAAACGCAACCTGCACAGACAAGAAAACCAACCGCCAGCCAGCCTGCCGGCCGACGAATGGACCGAGCCGTCAAGGTTCCGCTAAGCCACCTTAACCGGCGGCTCGCTTTCGGTGGACGTAAGAACCACGGCCTGCGGGCCGCTTATAGCGGGCCAGCTCCTCAGCACTGATACCGGCCAGCGCCACCACCTCCGGATCGATCCATGCTTCCGCGTTGATGGGCTCGGCTGAGCAGGAAAGCTCCAGCGCCAGATTCTCCGGTCCCGCGAAGTAAATGGACATGCACATGCCGTGCTCTACCGGACCGAGAACCGGGACGCCTTTGGACCGCAGGCGATCGCGCATGGCGTAGAGCTGATCTTTATCCGCAACCTTCAGCGCCAGATGCTGCATGGTGCCGCGGGCGCTGTTGGCCGCGGGGTTTCCCGCATGCGTCGCGCCCAGCTGCACCGGGATCTTGCCGATGTCCGGGTTCTGCACGAAGGCAATGGCGCTTTCGTCGTTCAGGCGCAGGAATCCATGCCAGGTGTTTTCCACGCCGTGCATCCAGTAAAGGGCCACCAGCTCCATGCCCAGCTTGTCCGTGAAGAACTCTATCTGCGATTTCATATCGGCCGTGCAGACGGCCAGGTGATGCAAACCTTCCACTTTGTTCATGCTTCTTCCTCCCTCTCTAACGCCCACCGGGGGCCTCTAATCTGGTCTGGTCTGGTGAGACAATCGAGTGCTCGAACAGACTTCTGCCAGCCTCCTGTTCCGGGCTCACGCCACGGCAAAGCCTTCGTAGCCGCCCGTCTCCACTTCCTGGAGCTTGGCCGCGTAGTCGGGGAAACCGACGTAGGGCATGAAGACCCGGGGCTTACCCGGCACGTTGGCACCCAGATACCAGGAGTTACAGTTGGGATACAGCGTGGCGTCGGCCCGGAGGTTCACCACCTCTACCCATCCATCTTCAGCGCTGCGCTCGGCTTCCACGCAGGCGGCCTTCTGCTCGTCCAGCCAGGCGATAAACCTTGCGATGAACTCCGCGTGGTGCTCTACCCCGGTGATCATGTTGGCCAGCACGGACGGGCTGCCCGGGCCGGTCATCATGAAGAGATTGGGGAAGCCCTCCGTCATCAGCCCCAGATAGGTTCGCGGCCCTGCCGACCACTTCTCGTTCAGGGAAAGACCCTTTTGTCCCGTGATCCTGCAGCGCAGCAGCGCGCCGGTCATGGCATCGAACCCGGTCGCGAAGACGATGCTGTCGAACCCGTACGCCCGCCCGTTGGTAACCAGCCCCTGCTGCGTCAGACGCTCGATGGGATGCTCGCTCACATCCACCAGATGCACGTTTGGCCGGTTGTAGGTTTCGAAATATCCGGTGTCCGCACACAGCCGCTTGCAGCCAAGCACCGTATCGGGACACAGCAGCTCGGCCGTCTCCGGATCCTTCACGATCTCGCGGATCTTGCCGCGGACGAAATCTGCCGCCAGCGCGTTGGCTTCCATGTTCATGGCAATGTCGCCGAAAGCGGCCAGGAACGCGAACCCGCCGTGCTGCCAGAAGGTCTCGAAGCGCTCTTTGCGCTCCTGGGGCGTGGCATCCAGCGCCGAGTCCATATTTCTTGGAAAGTCCGCGCCGAAGGCAGCCGGCGACGCCCGATTGCGGGCCCGAACATCGGCGTAGTTCGCCTTGACACGGGCGGCGACCTCGGGATCCAGCGGGCCGTTCTGAGCAGGAATGCTGTAGTTCGGGGTGCGCTGGAACACGGTCAGATCCGCCGCCTGCTCCGCGATCAGCGGAATGGACTGAATGGCGGAGGAGCCGGTCCCGATGACGGCCACCCGCTGTCCCGTGAAGTCCACCCCCTCGGGCGGCCAGGCGCCGGTATGGTAGGTGTCGCCCTGAAACTCATCGAGGCCGGGCAGATCCGGCACGTTCGCGGCGGAGAGGCACCCCGTCGCCATGATCAGAAACCGGGTCTCGATCTCGTCACCCCCATCGGCCTGCAAACGGCTGGTCTGCACCCGCCAACCGGCGTCTTCCTCGCTGTAGGTGGCGCTGACCACCTCGGTATTGAAGCGGATGGCGTCACGCAGACCGAACCGATCGGCAACGTGATTGGCATAGGCGAGAATCTCCGGCTGCGCGGAGTAGCGTTCGGACCACTCCCACTCCTGCTCCAGCTCGCTGGAGAACTGGTACGAGTACTCCATGCTTTCCACGTCGCAGCGGCACCCGGGATAGCGGTTCCAGAACCAGGTGCCGCCGACATCGTTACCCCGCTCGATGCCCTGAACCCTCAACCCCATTTTGCGCAGCAGATGAAGCATGTACATGCCTCCGAAACCCGCACCCACAACCACCGCGTCCAAACGCTCGAGCTTCTCCGTCATCCGCGCCCCTCTAACCGTGTCATGAAGCCGAACATTCTAACCTGTCCCGCTGCGGCGGTGCGCTGGCTCATCGAGGGGGAGGGGGGTGAGCACGGCAAGGACGCTTTGCGGTCTGCCCCGGCTCCTACTATGGTTGCCGGATCGCGGACCAAGGGGGATGAAAATGGACCTGTACCAGGTTATGCGAACCACCTTCGCCGCTCGCGCGTTCGTCGACGAGCCGGTGCCGGATTCGGTCATTCACCGCATTCTGGACAACGCCCGCTTCGCCCCCAGCGGCGGCAACCGGCAGGGCTGGAAGGTCATCGTGGTACGGGAGCAGGCGACCCGCGAGGCGCTGGTTCCCCTGATCCAACCCACCATGCGGCGCTATGTGGCGCAGGTGGTCGCCGGCGAATCCCCCTGGAACACCATTCATCCCACGCAGCTCCGCCAGACGACCTGATTCGCGCGGTGGTCGGCGCGCCCGTGGTGCTGCTGGTTTTTCTCGATCTTGCCTGCGCAGCCTCGTTCGATTCGGAGCTGGATCGCGTGGGCGTGATCTCGGGTTGCTCCATCTATCCCTTCGTCTGGAACATTCTGCTGGCTGCCCGCAACGAGGGCTACGGGGGCACACCCACCACCTTTGCCGCGCCGCAGGAGCGGGCGCTGCAGCAGCTGCTCGGCGTGCCGGAGCAGATGGCCTTCGCCGCGCTGATCCCGCTGGGCAGGCCGGTAAAGCAGCTCACGAAACTCAGCCGCAAACCGGTGGAAGACTTTGCCGTGCTGGAACGCTGGGATGGCCCGGCTCTGGGCCCGATTCAGGAACAAGACTAACCGCGGGCAGGCGCATGGGCCGACATGCGAACCGGCCATCGCCGCCAACGCGCGGGTGCGCTGATCGTGCGCTGAACGCACGGGTGCGCTAAGCTTGACGCGGGAAGGCAGGTCAAGGGGGGCCGGTTGGAGTTCTTCACTAACTACCCTGCCGGCACCGGGGTCGATCCAGGTGCCTGGGCAGCGGAAAAGGAAGCGGAGGGCTGGCACGGCGTCTGCGCCAGCGACCATCTCTGGGTTGGCACCACCCGCTACCCCCACGTATTCGTCGCCGCCACCCAGATGGCGTGTGCGACCAGCCGGACCAGGATTACCACCTCGTTCTGCAACAACCTGTTCCGCTCGCCGGTGGAGTTCGCTCAGGCATCGCTGGCCCTGCAGGAGGCATCCAACGGGCGCTTCGACGCCGGTCTCGGCGCCGGCTGGGCCCGGGACGAAATCGAAGCCATGGGCGAGCGCTTCCCCGATGGTCCGACCCGGGTGTCCCGGTACGTGGAAGCCCTGCAGATCGTCTCGGCGCTGCTGCAGACAGGCCGGTGCACGTTCAACGGCGATCACTATCAGGTACGCGTCGACGGCGAGCAGAGCCTCGCTCAGGTCACGGACAACCCGCCGCCGCTGATCGCCTCCGCCGGCGGGCCCAGGGCGCTGCGTGAGGTCACCCCGCTGGTGGACCGGGTGGAAATCAAAGCCAGCGCGCGGGCGACCCGGGTGGGCTACCTGGACTTCGAGATCATGTCCACGGTCACCGAGGAGGAGGTGAGAAAAAATGTCGAACGCGTCCGCGCCATCCGTGCCGACATGCCCATCGGCATCTTCATACTCACCGCCGTGCACGCCGGGCCTGAAGAAAACCCGGCCGTCGATGGCCTCAAGGCCGGCCTCGGCAGGGGCTATCTTTCGCGGTTCATGGGCGATCCGTCCGAGGTGGCTCGGGCGCTGCACGAACTGGGCGAGATGGGCATCGACCGGGTGCAGCTGACCGAGCTGGTGCCGGGCTCCCACGCGCAGCTCGCACCCCACCTGCTCTGATTGCGCAGCCGACACAGGAGGCAGACCGTGTTCGAAGACCACACCGCAATCACCCGAAGGGTCTACGAGTACGCGTACGGCATCGACACGCGTGACTGGGATCTGTACCGGAGCATCTTCGTCGACGAGATCGAGATGGACTTTTCGTCCTACAACGGCAACCCGGGCGCCAGCATGAAGGCCGACGACTGGGTAGCCGGCTGCCGGGTGCTGTTCACCGGTCTGGACGCGACCCAGCATTCCATGTCGAACCCGCTGGTGGACATCGACGGCGAACGCGCCCGCTGCCGCATGTACATGCAGGCAGAGCATTTCTTCTCCAACCAGCTCTCCAACCAGAAGGGCAGCTCGGACTTCGCCATTGGCGGCTACTATGACGACCGGCTGGTCAGAATTACCGAGGGCTGGCAGATCGAGGCGGTGACGCTGAACGTGCTGTGGAGCCGGGGTAACCGCCACATCATGGAGCTGGCCGCCAAACTCGGCGCTGAGCGCCTGGCGGACGCACGGCATCCGGCAGAGGCACGATGAGGCGGGTCCGCCTGAGCGCGCTGACGCCTCTGCAGAGGGCCAGACGCGAGCGCATTCTCGGCACAACCCGGGAACAGCTGTCCAAGCTCGGCTACGATGGCGTCAACATGCGCGACCTGGCCGCAGCGGCTGAGGTGTCCCCCACTACCCTGTACAATCTGTACGAGAACAAGGACGTGCTGGTGCTTTCGGCTCTGGAGGATCAGCTGGCACAAATGGGGCGAGCAGCCGGGCTGCAGCCCAGCGCCGGCCTCGAGTATCTGCTGACCATCAGCCGCGCCATCACCCGGCAGATCGTGGAGACCCCGCCCTGGGCGGATGCCATCGCCCGGCTGCTGTTTCAGGCGCAGCCCGAGGACCCCATCACGCGCACGCTGCTGACAAATACGGTAAAGGACCGGCGGGCCGCTCTGACCGTCATGCAGGAGGCGGGCGAGATCGACCCCGACGCCGATCTGGCGTCTCTCTCCCACAGCCTGATGGGCGCCGCCTGGTCCACCATCATGCTATGGACGAAAGACGTGATCCCGCTGGAAGCGCTACCCGGCGAGTATCTGCGCAACCAGCTGTATGTCCTGCTAGCGGCCGCGACGCCGAAGTCGCAGCATCGCCTCACCCGAGAGCTCGAACAGCTGAATCACCCCAAATCGGAGGATCCGTAGAGATGAAACCGGAAGAAATCACCCAGCTCCGCGACCTGATGGAATACGAGGCGAGCCGAACGGCTCCACCCGAGGGATTCCCAACGCTGCCCGACCTTCCCGGCGGCCGCTACACGGACCCGCGCTTCTTCGCGCTGGAGCAGGAACACATCTGGCGCAAGTCCTGGCTGCTGGCCGGCCACATGGACGAGGTGCCCGAGCCCGGCTGCTTCCGGCTGTGGGAAACCGCCGGCCAGCCCGTGGTCATCGTCCACGCCGACAGCGGCAACATCAACGCTTTCTACAACACCTGCAGCCATCGCGGCGCCCCGGTGGTTACAGACCCCTCCGGCAAGCGGCCGCGGCTGACCTGCAAGTACCACGGCTGGAGCTACACCCACGACGGCGATCTGGTCGCTATGCGAGATCCGGAGGATTTCCGCGGCCTGGACTACAGCTGCCGCGGCCTGACGAAGATCCGCTGTGAGCGCTTCGGCAACCTGATCTTCGTCAATTTCGACGATCACGCACCCACGCTGCGGGAATGGCTGGGCCCGGTGGCCGATGAATGGGAGGAGTTTCAGTTCGACAAGTGCCGGCTGGCAGCGCGTCACATCTTCGACCTGAACTGCAACTGGAAGATCGCCATGGAGGCCAACACCGAGGTCTACCACGTGCGCAGCATCCATCCGAAAACGGTTGCCCCGATGCTGGACGACCGACGCAACGTCAATACTCTGTACCCCAACGGACACGGCCGCATGATCGCCCCGGTGCCCAAGGGTTCAAACGTCCTGGCCGCCATCGACCTGCCCCACGGCGGCAGCGAGTTCGAGACCGTGGGCGAGATCGCGCGCACCTGCACCCAATCTTACGGCGTGTTTCCCAACTGGGTCTCGCCGCTGAACCATCGGGCGCTGCCGCCGCTGCTGTTCTGGCCCAACGGCATC
>CAMYJX010000125.1:6147-11658 GCA_947258825.1 uncultured Pseudomonadales bacterium | reverse complement strand
GAATCAGCGGCACCTCGATGCCCAGCAGCTGGGTGGCTCCGTTCTGGAGGCGGGTCATGGGCTCATTTCAGTTGCTGACTTGGAAGTTGAGCCAGGTGCTTGACGACCCGTTGGATGCTGGCGCATCTGGAATATATTAGTTTTGAAATATTCCATTTTCATTAATAAACGGCGCTGTTATGGTCGCCGGCTTCCATTCGGATTTTAACTGACAGCCATCGAGGGGCGAACTATGTCGACATATCTTCAGGAAATCGAGCGGGTAAAAGCACTGCTCGGGCAGCGCGGGCACGAATGGGGTGCCATCAACGCCGAGAACGTGGTTCGGATGAAGCTGCAGAATCGCTTTCGTACCGGGCTGGAAATCGCCCGCTACACGGCGGACATCATGCGTCGGGATATGGCCGCCTACGATCAGGACCCGAGCCAGTACACCCAGTCGCTGGGGGCGTGGCACGGTTTCATCGCCCAGCAGACCATGATGGCGGTGAAGAAGCACCAGCAGACCACCGACCGCCGATACATTTATCTGTCGGGATGGATGGTCGCCGCGCTGCGTTCCAAGTTCGGCCCGCTGCCCGATCAGTCCATGCACGAGAAAACCACGGTCTCGGATCTGATTGAGGAAATCTACACCTTCCTGCGTCAGGCCGATGCGCGGGAGCTGCGGCATATCTTCGTAGAGCTGGACGAGGCCAGGGCCAAAGGCGAGAACGTCGACGAGATCATTGGCAGGCTCGACAACTACGAAACCCACGTGGTCCCCATCATCGCTGACATCGATGCCGGCTTCGGCAACGAGGAAGCCACCTACCTGCTGGCCAAGCGCATGATCGAAGCCGGCGCCTGCGCGATTCAGATCGAAAACCAGGTGTCCGACGCCAAGCAGTGTGGCCACCAGGCGGGCAAGGTAACCGTGCCCCACGAAGACTTCATTTCCAAGATCAACGCGGTGCGTTACGCGTTTCTGGAGCTCGGGGTCGAGAACGGCATTATCGTTGCGCGCACTGACTCCCTGGGTGCCGGCCTGACCCAGAAGATTCCGGTTTCCGTATCGGCGGGAGATCTTGGCGAGCAGTACTGTGACTTCCTGGACGCCGAGCCCGTGCACGACGTCAACGAGCTGCGCGAAGGCGATGTGACCATTCACCAGAAGGGCGTGCTGTGCCGTCCCCGGCGCCTGGACAACGGCCTTTACGCGTTCAAAGACAATACGGGCTTCGACCGCGTCGTGCTCGACTGCATTACCAGCCTCGAGCACGGGGCAGATCTGCTCTGGATCGAAACCGAAAAGCCCAACGTTCAGCAGATTGCAGAGATGGTCAACGCCGTTCGCAAGGTGCGTCCGGAAGCCAAGCTGGTGTACAACAACTCACCGTCGTTCAACTGGACGCTGAAGTTCCGCGAGCAGGTTTACGAGGAATGGCAGGCGGCGGGCAAGGATGTTTCCGCCTATCCTGATCCCTCAGCGGACGGCAAGGGTCTCATGGATGTGGGCATGGACGACACCGAGCTGGCGCAGGAGGCGGACCGCCTGATTCAGCAGTTCCAGCGCGATGCCAGCCGCGAGGCGGGTATCTTCCATCACCTGATCACGCTGCCCACCTACCACACGGCTGCGCTGTCTACGGACGTGCTATCGGAAGGGTACTTCGGCGACCTGGGCATGCTGGCGTACGTTCGGGACGTGCAGCGGGCGGAGATCCGCAGGGGCCTGGCTTCGGTCAAGCACCAGGATCTGGCGGGTTCCAACGTCGGCGACGACCACAAGGAGTACTTCCTGGGCGAGAAGGCGCTGCTGGCCGGTGGCGCTGCCAACACCATGAACCAGTTCTGACAGCTCGCCGTTCCCCCGAGCGCTTCGCGCGCTCAGGGGGGGCTCGATTGTTCGTCAGTGTGGCGGCCACCCCGGTGTTGTGGCTAAACTTTTGCTTCGGCGCAGCGACTCTGCGCGCCGCGTAATGCTCAGGGGAGAACAGCATGGCATCGGCAAACCTGCTCGAAAGCGCGCGTCGCACCTTCTACGGCGAGATAGAGAACGTCAACAGCGGCCTCCTGGAATGGCAGGAAGTCGACGGCCAGCCGGGCAACTACATCAAGGTGCTGGCGCTCGATGAATCCCGTCATCGGGTGGATTTTCTGTTCAAGCAGGATCCCCACGCCGAGTTTGCCCGGCACACCCATCTGTGCACGGCGGTAGCGCTGACGCTGGAGGGCCTGTGGGGCTACCGGGAAGGTGAGGAGCTGCACTTCCCAGGCACGTTCTCTTACGAACCGCCGGGCAGCACCCACACCCCGTACGCCACGGAGCAGGGCATGACCGTCTACGCCAGCTTTCAGGCGCAGTCACCGGACATGCTTGCCATCCTCGACGACGCCGGCAAGGTGGTGGATACCCTGGCGCTGGATTTCTTCCGACAGTACTACGTTGCCTGACTGAACCCCTTCCTCAGCCGCAGCCTCAGCGCAGATCGCGGAAGAAAGCCCGCAGCTCTTCCACCGTCAGGTCCGGCGCCTCGGCCGCGCCGAAGTGGCCGCCCCGAGGCATCACCGTCCAGCGCCGCAGGTCGCAGTGCTGCTCGGCAACCTTGCGCGGCATGTGTACCACGTCTTTGGGGAATACCGCGAATCCGGTGGGCGCCTCGACCTCCGGCTTTCGGTCGTGCGCCAGGGGCCAGGGATGGTTGAAGTGCTCGTAGTAGAGGCGCATGGCGCTGGTGAAAGCGCCGGTACACCAGTACAGGGCCGCCGTGGTGCACAGGTGGTCGCGGCTGAAGGCGGATTCCAGGTCGCCGTTGCAGTCGCTCCAGTTTCGGCGCCGCTCCCAGATCCAGGCAGCCGTACCCACCGGCGAATCGGCCATGGCGTAGGCCAGCGTCTGCGGGTCCGTCGAGTGCACGGAAATGTGGCTGGTGATGCTCCGCAGCGACTCCGCGTCCCGCTCGTGCATCCACTGCTCATCCTCGGCGTAGTCGGCGGCGGTGATGCTGCCGCGGTCGACGCCAGGCAGCATGGACAACGCCAGGTGCACACCGATGAGCTTGTCGGCGTGGGCGTGTCCCAGCTGACCGGTGACCAGGGCGCCCCAGTCGCCGCCGTGGGCCGCAAACCGATCGAACCCGCAGACGTCCTGCATCAGGCTGACCCAGGTGTCGGCAATGACGGCCAGGTCCACGCCGGCTCGGGGCATGGGACTGGAGAAGCCGAATCCGGGCAGCGAAGGCACGATGACCTCGAAGGCGTCCGCCGGATCCCCGCCGTGAGCGGCGGGATCGGTGAGCGGCTCGATCACGTCTTTGAAATCCCAGAACGTCCACGGCCAGCCGTGGGTCAGAATCAGCGGCGTGGGATCGGGCCCTTTCCCGGGCGCGTGCAGAAAGTGCACCGGCAGGCCGTCGATGTCGGCCCGGTAGTGGTCGGACCGGTTCATGGCGTCGGCCTCGGCCTGCCAGTCCCACGCGTCGGCCCAGTAGCCGACGATGTCTTTCAGCCACGCCTGGGGCACGCCGTATTCCCAGCTGTCCTCGCCGACCTGCAGGGGCCAGCGGGTCTGCCGCAGCCGGGTCTGCAGCTCGGTCAGGATGTCCGGGTCCAGGCTGATTTCGATCTTGGTCGCTTTCATGGGTTGTCCCTCCTGGCGGCTTTGTGTGTGCTGTTCTGTTTTTTTTGCGGACGTTCATGCCTGCTGATCCGCGGGCGCGTCGTCCAGCGCTGCGACGATGGCGGCAAGATCCGCCTGGTCCTGCGCGCTGTCCACGGGAATGCTGACCTCGATCCGATCGATGATACCGTCGAAGCGCTGGCGCAGCGCCTGTGCCAGCTCGTCGTAGCGGGCCACCACCACCCACTGGTGCAGCACCTCGTCGCTGACCCGTTGGGCCATCTGTTGCCACTGCTGGTGGCGGGACAGCTCCGCCATTTCCTGGCACAACGTCGTCAGCCCGAAGGGTTCAAAGGCGCGTCGGTAAGCGGGAGTGCTCATATAGAACGCCAGCCGCTGGCGGGCCACCTCGCGCCGCTCGGCCAGCGTGGCGTCGTCCCGCGCGGTGGCGATCAGCGGCTTCAGACAGACCTCGAAAGCGCCAGCCCGAACGGCGCGTTTGCCTTCGATCGCGGGTAGCAGTGCTTCACGGATGTAGCGGGGCGTGCACACGGGGTGCAGTCGCACGCCGTCGGCCACTTCGGCCGCGACCCCGCACATGTAGGGGTTCACCGCCGCAACCAGCACGGGTATGTCCGGGTGCTCCAGCGGCGGTGGGGTGAACAACGGCACGGTCAGGTTAAGGTTGTAGCGGTCGCTTTCGAAGTCCAGCGGGGTCTGGTTCTGCCAGCTGCTCCAGATGGCGCGGACGGCCCGCACGTAGTCGCGCATCCAGGGCCCGGGCGGGTGCCAGGCCATTCCGAAGCGGCGCACGATGTGCCCGCGGACCTGGGAGCCCAGCCCGAGCTCGAAGCGACCGCCGGACAGCTTCTGCAGGGTCCAGGCAGACATGGCGGTGACGTAGGGGCTGCGAGCGAAGGCGATGGCGACGGAGGTGCCAAGGTGCACCCGGGTCGTGGCCTGGGCGGCCAGTGCCAGCACTTGGAAGGGATCATCCTTGGTCTCTTCCATCAGCAGGCCGTGATAACCCGCCGCTTCCACACGCCGGGCGTCGTCGGCAACGCGGGAAAGGTCCAGCGCCGACTCCGGCTGCGCGAGCCCGGGATCCAGCTTGCCCAGCGGCAGCAGCGTTTCTGATCTCATGACCGTTGGCTTCGGGCCTTCATCGTCGGCGGCTCAGCCGTCCAGCTTGCCGCCCGCGGCCTCGACGGTGCGGACGTGCTCATCCAGCTCGCGCAGGACGTCGTCCAGCGGTGACGGCGGCACCCGGAGGATCAGCCGGTCGACCTCCAGCGCCTCGAAGGTCTCGACGATCTCGCGGGTCGGGCTCAGGCCGGTCACCGTAACCGAGGGGGGCGGCTTTCCCGCTTCCGCGGCCATTCGACGCAGCTCCGGCACGGATTCGCGAAACTCGTCCATGGGTGTCTGCCGGCCGCGCATCTCCTCGGGAATGCTCGGAACCACCACAGGCAGCCAGCCGTCGCAGTATTTCACCACCCGCCGCAGCACCCCGGGGCCGGCGCCGCCGATGATGATGGGCGGATGGGGCTGCTGGGTCGGCTTCGGCCACTGCCAGACCGGGTCGAAATCCACCAGCGAGCCATGGTATTCCGGGTCCTCGTTCGACCACAGAACCTTCATCGCCTCCACCCGCTCGCGCATCAGGCGGAACCGGGTGGACGGATCGGTACCGTGGTTGCCCATCTCCTCTTCGTTCCAGCCGGCGCCGATACCGAAAAGCAACCGGCCATTGGACAGGCGGTCGAGGCTGGCGATGGTCTTGGCACAGTTGATGGGGTCGCGCTGAGTGACCAGGCAGATGGCGGTGCCCAGCTTGATGCGCGACGTCACCGATGCTGCCGCGGTCAGAGCGACGAAGGGATCCAGCATGGACGCGTAGATGCGCGGGT
>CAMYJX010000125.1:0-6135 GCA_947258825.1 uncultured Pseudomonadales bacterium | reverse complement strand
AATCGAACCCTCGCGCCTCCACCTCGCGCGCCACTTCTCCCGGACCGGCGCTGCGATCCGTGCTGAACATGCTGATGCCGAATTTCATGCTGGATATCCCCCCGTTTATGATTTCGTAGCTTACCGTATCGTGCCGCTCTCGTACCCGGACCGGAATATTTCGGGTCACATCGGTTAGAGTGCGTATTCGTTCAGCAGCGGAGTTCTGCGGGAGTCATGACGGACGAAATACCTCTGGACATCGCCAGCGTCGATCAGGTGCTGAGCACCGCCCGGTCCGTGCGTCGCAAGCTCGACTTCGACCGCCGGGTAGAGCCCGAAGTGCTCTTCGACTGCATCAACGTCTCCACCCAGGCCCCCACGGGGCTCGGCGGTGAGAACTGGCGGTTCGTCGTGGTCACCGATCCGCAGCGGAAAACGCTGATCGCCGACGTCTACCGCAGCGTGCTGGCCGACCTGCAGCGGGAGCGTGGGCTCGAAATCAAATCCACCCAGCGCTCGCTGGCCGACCGGCTTCACGAGATGCCCGCGCTGATCTTCGTCTGTGCCATCGGTGAACCGCCGGCCGCCGAGGTGGCCGGGCAGGTGGCCTTCTACGGTTCCATACTGCCCTCGGCCTGGTCGCTGATGCTGTCGCTGCGCGCGCGCAACCTGGGTGCCACCTGGACCACGCTGCTGTCCTCCCGGCAGGGGGAGGTGAGCAGGATTCTGGAAGTGCCCGACGGCGTCACCCAGACGGTGATGCTGCCGGTGGCCTACACCAAGGGTGCGAAGCTGCGCCGAGCCGAACGCCTGGATGCGCGGGAGGTGACGTTCTGGAACGCCTGGGGTAACCAGCAGCATCCTGATTGAAATCTGAATGTCTCAACATAAGCGAAGCCCGATGCGCCCGACAAACCAAACCAGACGGACCAACGTTCTCCCAGTGCCACTGGTGCGTGCTGTGTTCATCCTGGTCATCAGCCTGCTTACCAGCACCCTGGCCTGTTCTAAGGAGCGGTCAAGATTCGCTTGAGCAGACATCCGGAATGGGTGCGCTGGATGCGCTTGTACATCGAGCCGGACCGGCATTCGGATTTCCTGAGCAGCGGCGAGATCTCGGTGGAAGGTGAGGAAGCCGTCTGGACGCCGCCCGAGGCGGACGCCTGGCTGCAGTACCGGGTAGCGCTGGAGAGCAGGCGCCGGGGCGGACGCTATGACGGATACGTCACCGACGACTGGGCCCTGCTTCGCGCGGACGACCTGGTGCCGCCCATCCGCTCGGACATAAAGGATATGACGCAGTCGCAGGCGAAGCTGCAGTTCGTGCTGCCGGACGGCTGGTCGGTAGCAACCAGCTATCCGCGCTATCGGAGCGGGCGTTTCAAAATCGATGACCCGGACCGTCTGGTGGACCGTCCAACCGGCTGGCTGGTCATGGGCAGGATCGGCACCCTGCGGGAGCAGATTGGCGAATCCCGGGTTGCGGTTTCCGCCCCCGTCGGCCAGGGCGTAAAGCGCATGGACATCCTCTCCTTCTTCCGCTGGACAGTTCCCACCATGCAGGAAATCTTTCCGCAGTTTCCCGAAAGGCTGCTGGTGGTAAGTGCCGGAGACCCGATGTGGCGGGGGGCCTTGTCCGGGCCTAGATCCCTGTACGTACACGCCGACCGCCCGTTGGTCAGCAACAACGCAACCAGCACGTTCGTGCACGAGCTTGTCCACGTGGCGATGCGCGCCCGCGGCGGGCCGAAAGCCGACTGGATCGTGGAAGGGCTGGCAGAGTATTACTCCCTGGAGGTGCTGCGCCGCTCAGGCACCATCAGCGAGAAGCGTTTTGAAAAGGCCCATGCCAAGCTGGCCGAATGGGGCAAAGACGTCGCCGACCTCGAGGTAGACCGTTCTTACGGCCCTATTACCGCCCGCGCGGTGGGCAGGCTGCGACAGATCGACCAGGACATTCGCAGCATGAGCCATGGCGCCCGTAGCCTGGACGATGTGGTTCGAGCACTCGCGGACGACGACCGCCCGGTGACCCGGCAGCGTTTCGAGGCGCTGGTCGCAAAAGCGAGTCAGGCAGATTCGAAGTAGGACAACGAGTGCGCCTGGGTTGGATATGAGGTCATCTGCTCACAGCATCGGGAGTCACATCAATGGACGTAGTGTTCGACCTGGGGGGTGTGGTATTCAGGTGGCAACCAGACACCATCATCAGAAGCGTTTTCGCGGATGCGGACCGCCAGCGCCTGGCGAGAACAGGGATCTTTCAGCACGACGACTGGGTGGCCCTCGATAGAGGGTCGATCGCCCTGGACCGGGCGATTGAACGCGCTCAGGCGCGTACAGGATTACCCGGCAAAGATGTCGAACGGCTCTTTCACGCCGTGCCCCCACACCTTACGCCCATTGAAGAAACCGTCAGGCTGATTCGCGATGTAAAACACTCGAACAACAGGTTGTATGTTTTATCCAATATGCAGGTTGCGTCCATTGCCTATCTGGAGCGTCGACACGATATCTTCGAGCTCTTCGATGGCGCGGTGATCTCCTGCCGGGTAGGTAAAGTCAAACCTGAGGTGGAGATATACCAGCACCTGCTGAACCAGTATCAGCTGGATGCAGGTGACACGATCTTTATTGACGATATGCCCGAGAACCTGGAAACGGCATCGTCCCTTGGCATTCAGGCAATCCGCTTTCTCGATTCTGCTCAATGCAGGAAGGCCCTCGAAGCGATGAATTGCGTGTGAATAGATGCGCTCGACAGCAATCTCTTGTTCTCACAGCCGGACAACCCGCCGACGATGTTTCATGAGATGCCGAGCTCGGTGCAGATCAGGTCCCGCAATTCGTATTTGAGGATCTTGGTCGCGCCCATGGGCCACTCGTCCACGAAGCGGACGTAGCGGGGGATCTTGAAGCTGGCGATCTCGTCGCGGCAGAAATCGATGATCTCCTGCTCGGATGCTGACGCGCCGGGTGCAAGCTCGATGAAAGCCGCGGGCACCTCGCCGTATTTTTCATCGGGAACAGCCACGACCTGGGCCAGGTTGATGGCGGGGTGCGTCGCCAGGAACCCTTCCACCTCCACCGCCGCGACGTTCTCACCGCCGACTTTGAGCATGTCCTTCAGACGACCGCGGAAGGTGATGCGACCCTGCGCATCGATGATTCCGAGATCGCCCGTGCGAAACCAACCCCCGTCATAGAAGGACGCCGCCGTTTTCTCCGGGTCATTGAAATACCCGGAGAATACGCCCCGTCCTCGTGCCACGATCTCGCCAGGTTCCCCCGGCGGCAGGGTCTCACCGGTCTCAGGGTCGCGGATCTCTATCGCGTTGCCCGGGAGCGCGCGTCCTGAGCACGCGCTGCGCAGAGCCAGCGTATCGGCGGGCTCGCAGATAGCCACCGAGCCGCCGGTTTCGGTCATGCCGAACACGGTGATCTGGGTGGTGTGTGGCATGCGTGCCTGCATGGCGCGCAGCTCTTCAGGCGGGCCCACATTGATATGGTGATGGTGGGGAACGCGGGAAACATGATGCTGGCGCCCTCCTTCAGGATCATCTCCAGCGCGGTGTCGGGTTCGAAGTGGGTCATGGAAAGAAAGGTGCCACCCACGTACAGAATCCCGGTCAGCGGCTGGGTGAAGGCGGTATGGAACATCGGCAGTGGCGCCCACATGACGTCGCCTTCCTGGAGGCCGATGCGCTCGATGCCGCCTACCACGCCTGCATGTTGAAGCACGACGTGGGTGAGGGGACAGCCCTTGGGCATGGCCGTTGTGCCTGAGGTGTAGATCATGACGGCCACATCGTCGACAGCGATCCGGGCACGGTGCTCGTCCACCGCTTCCGGCGGGCAGGCCTCGCCGAGCTGGTAGAACGTCTCCCGATTGATGAATCCGGCGGCGCTCGATGATCCCAAGGTGACCGCGGTTTGCAGCTGGGGCATGGAAGCAAGCCGAGGTTCAGCGTGTTCGTCGCGTTCGGTCAGCCCGGGCACTGCCCGCTGTAGCAGCTCGACGTAGTTGGTGTGCTGCTCGACGATGTCATTGGTGACGATGACTTTGACGCCCGAGTCGGCAGTAACATGCGCGATTTCACGCGCCTTGAACCGGGCGTTGTAGAGCACCGCCACAGCGCCGATCATCGACGCGCCAAACAGAACCTCGACGAAGTCCAGGCAGTTGGCCATGAGGATGCCGACCCTGTCCCCCGGCTCGACGCCGAGCGAGATCAGCGAGCGGGCGGCCCGGCGCGACCGAGCCTCGAGCTCGCCATAGGTAGCCCGCTCGGTTTCCAACGCGATGCAGTCACGATGGGAATGTCTGGCCGCGCCGCGCAGCAGCAGCTCTGCCAGGGGGTAGGTCTCTATCTCACGCATTCCGGCAGTCTACGTAATCGTGTGAGCTGATCAAAGCCGAGGTCGACAGGGCGTTTGCGGACGGCGTTCAGGCGCGGTCGTAGCGCTGTGTTCAGGATGCGAGCATCATGGATCGAATGGAGATTCTCCCGGCAAGCGAGATGATCATCCGCCTCAGCTGCTTTGTCGGCGCGTTTGCTGCGTTGGCGGCGCTCGAGGCGGCGTTTCCGCGTCGCGCACCCCGGCTTTCCCGCCGGCGTCGCTGGCCCAGCAACATTGGCATCTCCGCGCTCAACCAGGTGTTTGTGCGGCTCGTTCTGCCGGCATCTGCCATCACGCTGGCGGTTGCCGCCGAGCAGAACCAATGGGGACTGCTTGGCCATCTGGCGCTCCCGACGTGGGTGGAAGTGCTGGCCGCGATCTTCATCCTGGATCTGGCGATCTATCTGCAGCACCTCCTGTACCATGCGGTTCCGGTTCTGTGGCGGTTTCACCGGATGCATCACGCGGACGTGGAATTCGATGTGACGACGGGGATCCGGTTTCATCCTTTGTCGGTGCTGCTGTCCGCGGTCATCAAGCTGGGGGTGATATTTGTCCTTGGTCCTGCGCCCGTTGCCGTTCTGATCTTTGAGGTGCTGCTGAACGCGACATCCTTGTTCAACCACAGCAACCTGAGAATCCCTCAGGCAGGCGAGCGCATTCTGCGTCTGTTTGTCGTGACCCCGGATATGCACCGTGTGCATCATTCCAGCGACCGGGACGAAACCAACCGTAACTTCGGGTTCAATTTCCCGTGGTGGGATCGTCTGTTCCGTACCTATCGCGCTCAGCCGGGCTTGGGCCATAGAGGAATGGAGGTCGGGCTCCATCAGTTCAGAGAACCCGGGGAGCTTCGGCTGGATCGGATGCTCTCGCAACCGTTCCGCAGCAGCGCCTACGATTTGAAGAACCAGCCATCGTGACCAGGACTTGGACGTAACGGGGCGCGCGGTCCCTGATGCTGTCAAGTTCAAGGCTCAAAAGGCGACGGCACAGTTGATTTTGTGAGTGATTGGAGTAATTTTGGAACCTCGCGCCTGGCTAAGCCGGCGCGTAGAACCCATCGGAGGATCAAGCCCCGATGATGATCCCCAGATACTGGAGGAAAGCAGCAATGTTTCATTGTTATCGATGGCGACCCTATGCCTATGCCTATGCGGATGGCGATTCGTCCGGCGTCCGACATCCTTACTACGAATCTCGAGGCGTAAAGCACGGCGGTTTTGGCGTGCGTCGACCGCTACGTTACTTGAGCTACCACCTGAATCTCGACGAATCCCAACGACGCAAACTTGCAGCGAGCTTCGAGCGGCTCAAACTCGAACGCGAGCAGGTCAACCTGGATCGAAAAAGGGTTGATGCGGCTTTGGCAGAAGAGTTTGTCCAAACGGATGTGTCGGTGGATGATCTGCGGCAAGCGCTGGAACCGCGTCTGCAGACTGATGCGAATATGCAAACGGTTGTCGCCAAAGAGCTCTACGAGATCGCGGCGGTTCTCGATGCGGACCAACGCGAGGAGTTCGCGCATCTTCTCCGCACCGGCGTGCTGAAGTTCTGAGGTCGATTCCGCCTGATCAGAAGAGAGGCGCGCCGTCCCTGGCGCTAGGGGGGAAGTCGGGTTCAGTCGGCGAGAAAGTCGACTAGATAGTCGGCTAGAAAGTCGGTCAAGGCGTCCTCGGCCATGGGCCGGGCGACCAGGAAGCCCTGGCCCAGATCACAGCGGGCCTCGGCCAGGTAGGCGTTCTGCGCCTG
>CAMYJX010000124.1 GCA_947258825.1 uncultured Pseudomonadales bacterium | reverse complement strand
CTCCGGCATCTGCACCTGATTCAGAAGCTCGAGGGCTCTGGCACGAGCGGTCGATTCGTCCATGCCCAGATGCAGCAGCAGCGGCTCCATGACCTGCTCGCCGACGGTCAGCACCGGGTTCAGCGCCGTCATCGGCTCCTGAAAAATCATGGAAATGCGGCCGCCGCGGATCTGCTGCATCTCTTCTTCAGGCAGATGCAGCAGATCCACCGACCCGGAAGCGGTGGGGACACCCTCCGCCGCCAACCTGGTGGAGCTGAACAGGGCTTCGCCGCTGGGTCGATGAGGCAGCGACTGGGGCAGCAGACCCATGAGCGACAAACCTGTGACGCTCTTTCCGGAGCCGGACTCACCAACCAGGCAGTAGGTTTCCCCCGGCGCGATGTCCAGGGAAACCCCATCCACGGCGGTGACCGCGGATGCTCCGGTACCAAATCGAACGCGCAGATCTCTTACCGACAGCAGCATCCGCGTTCAGCCCGGCGGCCGCTGAAGATGCGGATCGATGGCATCACGCAGGGCTTCACCAATGAGGTTGTACGCGAACACGGTCAGAAAGATGGCCAGACCGGGATAGGTAGCGAGCCAGATCGCAAAAGTGCCGCCGGGGCCCACCGCCTGATTCAACATCCCACCCCAGCTGGGCTCGTCCACCACGCCGAGCCCGAGAAAGCTCAGAACCGCCTCCGCCAGAATCGCAGAGGCGATCCCGAAGCTCGCCGCTACCAGCAGCGGCGCAACGCCGTTCGGCAGCATGTGTCGAAACAGCACCGACCAGATCGGCAACCCGCAGGCCTGGGCCGCCTGAACAAAGTCCTGCTGGCGCAGCTTGAGAAATTCCGCTCGCAGATAGCGGGCGTAGCCGGGCCAGGACGTCAGGCCGATGATTACCATGATGAGATAGATGTTGCGACCGAAAAAGGCCACCACGGTGAGCAAAAGAAACAGCTGAGGTATGGATTCGAAAATTTCCAGGAAACGCATCATCAGAATCTCCACCCAGCCTGTGAAGAAGCCCATGATGCCGCCATACAGAACGCCGAGCACCAACGCGATCCCCGTAGCGACGAAACCGATTCCCAGGGCAATGCGGCAGGCGTGAATCATTCTCGACAGCACATCCGCGCCGTCTTCGTCCGTGCCCATGAGATGAGCGGAATCCGGTGGCGACAGAGACAGCGGGTTGTCGCGGGAACGATCCGTAGGCGAGTAGGGCACCGGCACGAAAACAGCCTGCTCCGCGGCGCCGCTGGCAAGGGCCTGACGGTACTTCTCGAACACCACAGCCTGAGGTGGGTTCATCAGCAGGTAGGCGGGCACCGCCGCCGCAAGCACCACAAGCGTCAGGACGGCGAGACGCCGACCTCCACTCAGCCGGCGCCGCAGGAACCAGATGAGAAGCACGCCAGCAAAAGCGGCCAGCAGCGAAACGTCGACCCAGGTGAGATGCTCCACCAGTGGGCTGCTCCAGCCGAGGGGGGTCTTCAAAGCCAGAGGGTGGCTGTTGGCGAGGAAAGGCGCAAAAACCGCGGCCAGAGCAACCAGGGCAATCCAGGCGAAACCGATGCGCGCGCCCCAGCGGGCCGCCGTCTGCCGCAGCACCCGCGCGCTGAAAGTCTCGTGCTCGGCGTGGGCGCTATCCGCTACGGCAGGAACCTCACTCATAGCTCACTCATAGCTCACTCTGGGATCGGCAAGGGCGTAACAGATGTCTACCAGCAGATAAGAAAAAAGCGTGAGCATGCCTGTTATCAGGGTAATCGAAAGCACGACCTCGCGATCGCGCATCTGCACGGCCTCCACCACGAGCCGACCCATGCCGTCGATTGAAAATATGGTCTCGACGATCACCGAGCCGATCAGCAGGCCCGGCAGGATGGACGCGGCAACGGTAATGAGCGGCAGCAGGCTGTTGCGGAACACGTGGCGCCAGAGCACGGCGCGCTCGCTGGCCCCCTTTGCGCGCGCGGTTCTCGCATAGTCGCTCAGCAGATTCTCCAGCACCGCGGCGCGCGTAAGTTTGGTGAGGAAAGCGAACCCGGAATAGGTCAGGCAGATCACCGGCAGAACCAGATGCCAGAGCATGTCCAGCAGATAACCCCGCTGAAATCCCGGCGCTCCGAAACTCGGCAGAAAGTTCCAGGTATCCGACCGCAGGCTGTTCAAACCCGAGGTCGGAAACCATTTCAGATACTCCTCGCTGGCCAGAAAGCCGATGAGCAGCACCCCCATCCAGATGGTAGGCACCGACCAGAGCGCAAGGTTGACGGTCCCGATGCTGACGTCGAGCGCGCCGCCCCTGAAACGCGCCGTATAGACGCCCATCAGGATGGATCCGACAAATATCAGAGGAACCGTCAGCGCGTTCAGCAACAGCGTAACGGGCAGGGCCTCCACGACAAGATCCAGCACCGGACGGTTCTTGACGAAGCTGCTGCCCAGATCGGGCGTTTTGAACCCGAACTCACCGCGGGCGCCATCGGGTCCCGTCGCGAAACCGACGGGCAGGATGTTGTTGAGCCAGCGCAGGTACTGGGTCGTCATGGGCTGATCCAGGCCGTAACGACGGTTCAGGTATTCGACCATGGCCTTACGTTCTTCAGGCCGCATGTCGCCACCACTGGTCATCAGGTTGGCGCCGATACCGCCCGGCGCCATGGCCATGACCCCGAAAACGAGCACCGTGATGCCTGCCAGGGTTGGCAGCATCAGCAGCAGACGCCGAATGATGTAACTGACCATGGGGACGAATCAGCCGTCGTATTTCTGGCGTGTCGCGGGCACGTACCACTCGCCAGGCGTCTGCTCTAAACCCGGCCTGTTGAGACCGGACCGCGTGCGCTGCACGTTCTGGATACGCCCGTCGACAAAGTTGAGGCTCGCTCGCCAGATCAGGAACGTGTAGGGCTGATCCTCCCAAATGATCTCGTGGCACCGTCGCCATATCTCCATACGCCTGGCTTCGTCCATCTCCGCCCGCGCGGTTTCTATGAGGGCATCCAGCTCCGGGTTGCTGTAGGACAGGAAGTTGTCGCCACCGGTCTCCATCTGGGAAGAGTGAAAGAACTGATAGAGGTCTATCTCGAAGCTGCTGGACCAGCCCAGCGAGATGGCATCGAAGGCTTTCTCGTCGAGCGCCTTCAGAACCAGCGGCCAGTCCGTGGGCTCCGGCTCCATGATGACGCCGGCCATGACGTAGAAGTCCTTCAACAGCAGCACCACCCGCTTGAAGTCGTCACTGCCAGCGGGATAGATCAGCTTGAATCGAAACGGCTCGCCCTCGGCCGATTCCACGATCCCGTCGCCATCCCGATCTTCGAAGCCGGCCTCGGCCAGCAGGGACTTGGCTCGGGCCAGATCGAAAGTCCGGGTTTCGACCTCCGGATTGATCTGCTTGCCCAGGGGATTGAAAGGCCCGTTGGCAGGCTTGGCGTAGCCCAGAAAGACTTCTTCCGCCAGCCGCTGACGGTCCGTGAGGTAAGTCAGGGCCTGCCGCACCCTTGGGTCGGCAAATCGGGTCGGTTCGCCGTTGCGCTGCTGATTCCAACCGATGTAGATGTAGCCGCCTCGGGCCGAGTAGTACTCGAAATGGTTGGTTCGCGCCAACAGGGCTTCGTCTTTCAACAATTCCCGGTAGTCGAGGGGGCGCGCCCCGTAAACGTCGACGTCGCCGTTCTTGAACTACGTCAGGGTGGCAGCGTCGTTCTGCAGCACCTTCCAGACCATCCGGTCGAAAGGCGGCTGCACCCATCCCCAGTAGCGGTCGTTGCGAATCAGCTCGACCGGCTGGTCCGGCGTCCAACCAACGGGGTCCCGCAGCTTGTAAGGGCCGGAGCCCAGCAGCAGGCCCGTGGCGCTGTTGAACTCCTCAGCCTTCTCGACGCTCTCGAGGAAGCGACCGTAGAAGTGCTCGGCCAGGATAGGCATGCCGCCGGCCAGCTCAAAGGAACCAAAATAGGGTTCTTCGTAGCGGAAAACCGCATCGTTACCTTCTACCGTCACCGATTCGATTCGAGAGTAAAAGGCGCGCCAGCGAGGGGCGGCGATTCGCTCGTCCAGAATGAAGCGATGGGTAAAGGCAACGTCCGCCGCTGTAAGGGGAACGCCGTCAGAAAAGGTAATGCCCTGGCGTACGGTAAATCTGACCGTCAGCCCGTCCTCGCTGATGGTCCAGGATTCGGCCAGCAGGGGCAACCATTCCAGGGTCTCCGGGTCCCGCGTTATTAGGGTGTCCAGCACCTGCTCCTGAACCCAGGTCGCATAAGTGTCCGAGGACAGCGCGGGCGTCAATCGCTGCAGGTTGCTGCCGAAGTAATTCACCAACCAGTCGCCTTCGGCGTAATCGGGGGCAAGGCTGGCCTGGTGAGCGCGACGGAATCCTGCCCAGGACGGCGGCAGCTCTTCTGCAGTTTCGGCCCGCGGCGCCGAATCAGCCACCAGCACACCGCGCTGCAGCTGCCGACGCAGATCGGCGATGTCCCGCGTCTGCTCGTCCAGTTTTTCCTGGGTAAGGCGGATGAAGGACCACTGGCGATCGATCTGCACCATGGCCAGCCAGATGCTGACTAGAATGATAAGTAGAATAAGGTACAGCAGCAGATCTTTGACGCCGAAGCGATTACCCATGAAACCTCCAGTACTCGGGATCTGTTTTTTACACGCTTCTCCTGGCTGTGCCAAATCTGTATCTTGGCGCGTCTGTATTTCGGCGCAGCCGGCCCTTGTCCGCAGACACGGAGTTCTTCGATGAGACCAATGCTGATCCTCACCGTCCTGCTGACGTTCGGCGCGGCGGATTTCACCCTGGCCGCCGAACCATCGGTTCCCCAGGTCGTAAGAGACACGCTGTTCAAGCAAGCCAACGATGCGCTGAGCGTCGCCAACGAAGCCCAGGCCAACCTGCTTGCCCCCACAAGCTACGGCAAGGGGGCCGAGGACTATCGGAAAGCGGAAACCATTCTGGCCGAGGGCGGCGACATCGAGCGGATCCAGCGCAACCTTGCCAGCGCTACCGAGCTGTTCCGCAAAGCGGCGGAAGACAGCAAGGTGGCAAAAACCACCTTCGAAGACGTGCTGCAGACCCGACAGGAGGCCGAAGCGGCGAAAGCCGCCGACTTTGCCGCCGAGCAGTGGCAGGAGGCCGAGCAGACTTTCGGGGAAGGCGCGATTCGCCTGGAGCGCGGACGCCTGAAAAGCGCGCAGCGGGCGGGAGAGGAAGCAAAATCGCTCTACAAGGCGGCCGAGCTGACGGCCATCAAAACCAACTATCTGGCCATAACCCGCTCCCTGTTGGAGGAGGCTGACGACCTGCGGGCGAAGCGCTACGCGCCGGAGTCATTCAATCGCGCCAAAGCGCTGCTGCAGGAGGCGGAAACGGAGCTGACAAGGATGACATCACGCTGGAGCAGATACTGCTTGGATGGGAAGCGTCCATCGGGGAGCTGGCCGACCAGCTGGACATCCCGGTCTATTTTGACAACGGTGAAAAAGAAGCCATAAGCGCTCTGAAGACGCGCATTCAAACCCTGCAGGCGGATCTGGACTTCCTGCAGCAGGGGGTTGCCGACCGGGACGCCCAGATAGCCGCCCTGAATCTGGAGGTCGGCGGGCAGTCGGCGAGCCTGGAAAGGATGAATCAGATGGTGGCCCGTCAGCAGCGACAACGGGAGCGGATCGCCACCGTGGAGGCGCTCTTTACACCCGAGCAGGCCATTGTTCTACGCCAGGGGGAAAGCGTCATTCTCCGCATGATCGGATTGAACTTCGCCACCGGCAAATCGCAGATCACCAGCGAGCAGTACTCACTGCTCAACGCGGTGCAGAAGGCCATTCTTCAGTTCCCCGAGGCCTCCATCGTCATCGAGGGCCACACGGACTCCTTCGGGTCGGATGATCTCAACCTCAGGCTGTCCCAGGCGCGCGCCGAGGCGGTGCTCCAGTACCTGCTGTCCAACGCGCCGCTATCTCCGGCCAACCTGACCGCCCTGGGATACGGGGAGTCCCGGCCCGCGGCCAATAACGAAACCCCGGAAGGCAGGAAGCGCAACCGTAGGATCGATATCGTCATTTACCCCGTCTGGTAATGTCGACGGGGGGCGGTTCTACCAGCGGCACAAAGGCGACCGGCAGGACATCCGCGCTGTGCACGCCGCCTGCCTCGTCTTTCCGTATCAGCTTCAGCATCTGATGCGCATTCGCGTCAACGGGGATCACCAGCCGCCCTCCCGGTTTCAGCTGTTCAACGAGCGCTTGTGGAACGTCCCTGGCGCCAGCCGTGACGATGATGCTGTCGTAGGGCCCGTGCTCCGGCCAGCCCTGGTTGCCGTCCGACTGTCTGACATCGACATTGCCGTAGCCCAGATCGGAGAGGCGTTGGCGGGCCTGTTCCGCAAGCTCCGGAACCACTTCGACGCTGTAAACGCGATCAACCAGAAGCGAAAGCACCGCGGCCTGATAGCCGGAACCGGTACCAACCTCCAGGACCCTGTGTGAAGGACGGGGCTCCAGCAGGTCGGTCATGAGCGCCACGATGTAGGGCTGAGAGATGGTCTGTCGGTAGCCGATGGGTAACGGCACGTTGGCGTAGGCGCAGTCAAGCTCATGCTCGGGCACGAAGCGCTCGCGAGGCACCGCTTCGAGCGCGTTCAATACCCGCAGGTCCAGGTGGCTGCGACCGGTGTAGACTTCGGTCTGGCGAACTTCTTCCTCGATGATCTGAATCAGCGCCTCTCGCTCCCGTCGTCTTTCCGTCGCTTTCGTCATGCCTTTTCCTTTTCCCGCCCGCGCACTACGCGCCGACCTGCTTTCGGTCCGTAAATCTCGGTCACCACCGTGCACTGACCTTCATGGTGTTCTTCGTCGTAGTAGTAGATCACTACCCAGTCGTGGCTTCGCTTGAGCTCGTGGGCCCGTGCTGTATTGGAGAACAGGAGCGTCATGTGCCAGCCGTCCTGCTCGGTATGAAACACGGGTAGCCAGGCTTTGTGCTCCGGGTTGAACCGCCGCGGTGAGATCCGCGGCAGCTCACCTTGGGCCGCTTTTTCCCGATACGCTCGATCGGCAGACAGCAGCACGGACACGGGCGGTCGCGCACGATGGGCAGACTTATCGATGGGGCTCGGGGTACCTTCCGGGGCCAGAGCATGGCTGATACCCGCGTCCATCGTTGCTTCCGATGGCTGTCTGCGCGCCAGCCGTTCCCCCAATGCGGCCCGAATGGCGGCGGCGCGGCGCGCGCCTATTCCTGGCACCTCGGCAAGGCGGCCGTCATGGGCGGCAACCTCCAGCGCCTCGAGGGTGTCCACATGCAGCTCGTCGTGGATCCGGGCTGCCAGCCTGGGTCCGACACCGGGAATCTGTGCGAACAGCGCCTCGGGGTCTATGCGCCCGCGCAGTCGCTCGAGCTGAGGAAAGCGGCCGCTCTGCAGCAGCGCCTCGATGGCGCTGGCGATGCCTCGGCCGATACCGGGCAGCGCCTCCAGGCCTCCCCGCCCGCGTCTCGCGTAGAGATTGCTGATGGGCCCGTCCAGCGCATCTACCGTCGCCGCTGCCCGTGCGTACGCCCTGACCCGGAACGGGTTTGCCTGCTGACGCTCCAGCAGAATCGACATTTCCCGCAGCTCCGCGGCAATGGCGCCGTTTTCGGGCTGGGGATCGGTCACGACTCGGACTCCAGGCCACGCTGAATGACGCCAGAATCTCTCACGGTGGCACCCGCATACATATCCGGTATTCCCCCTACAGGTTGAGCACGGCCGCTTCAGGGCTGCGCGCGGCATACACGTCATCCGCTAAGTAGATCACCGGATGTCAGTCGCCAGGGTCTTTGCTCAAAAATGCGGCCATATCTGTCACAGGAGATACGGTATGGCCAAAGAAAAGGAAGTGCCCGTCAAGGGTCAGGGGTCAACGCCCGCCCGTTTCGATGAGCAGATCGAACATCTGTTCGAAGATTTCTTGAACCGTCGCTGGTTGCGACCCTTCTCCACGGACTGGCCGGCGTGGCCCAGCAAGCTGGAAGCCAAAGCGCCAAAGGTGAACGTCGTAGACAGGGAATCCGAGGTTTTCGTCAAGGCGGAGCTTCCGGGCTTCGGCAAGGATGAGATCGAAGTAAACGTGAGCGGCAATTCGATCACCGTGAAGGGTTCGGCCCGCAAGGAGGAGGAAAAAGAACAGGAAAACTATCATCAGCGGGAGATCGTCAGCAGCTACGTTTCCCGGACCGTGCCCCTGCCGTGCGAGGTCGATGGCGACAACGCCAAAGCGAGCCTCAAAGACGGGATGCTGGAGGTGACCATTCCGAAGGCAAAGAGCGCTGCCAGCAAGCGCATCAAGATAGAGTCCTGACGCTGACCGGGAAGCCCGGCCATTACTCTGGTCGGGCTTCTGACCCGGCGTTCGATCACGCCCCGCGCCACCCGGATGACCCAGCCCCCGTTCACCACCGCCATCGCCCAGCACATCTGGGAAAGTAAATACCGGCTGGTGACCGAAGCTGGGATTGCCGAGAGCACCCCGGCAGCCACCTGGGAGCGGGTGGCCAGTGCGGCTGCCTCTGCAGAGGGCGCGGATCGCGCTCGCTGGCAGGCGGATTTCCATGATCTGATGGCGGACCTGCGTTTCCTGCCCGGCGGCCGGATCCTCGCCGGCGCGGGAACGCAGCGCCGGGTCACCCTTTTCAACTGCTTCGTCATGGGGCAGCTCCGCGACGAGATAGCAGCCATATTCGAGGCGCTGAAAGAAGGCGCGCTGACCATGCAGGAAGGCGGTGGTGTGGGCTACGACTTTTCCCCCCTGCGGCCCCGGGGTACCGCCGCCAGAGAAACCGCCAACATCGCGTCAGGGCCGGTCTCCTTCATGCGGGTGTGGGACAGCATGTGCGCCACCATCTGCTCCACCGGATCCCGACGAGGGGCCATGATGGCGACGCTGCGCTGCGATCACCCGGACATCGGGGACTTCATCGCCGCGAAAAACGATCGTCAATCTTTAAGCCACTTCAACTGCTCGGTGCAGGTGACCGACAGGCTGATGGACGCGGTGGCGCGTGACACCGACTGGACGCTGACGTTCGCGGGAAAAGGGCAACAAAAGCTGCGCGCCCGGGATCTCTGGCGCGAGCTGATTCAGGCCGCCTACCAGGGCTCAGAGCCCGGCGTGCTTTTCGTCGACCAGATCAACCGTGAAAACAACCTCTGGTACCGGGAAACCCTGACCACCACCAACCCCTGCGGCGAGGTACCTCTGCCACCCTACGGCGCATGCAATCTGGGCAGCTTCAACCTAACCGCTTTCGTGCGCGAGCCCTTCAGCAATGGGGCAAGCTTCGATCAGGAGGCCTTGAAGAGCTGCGTGCCTGCTGCCGTACGCTTTCTGGACAACATCATCGATCTGTCGAGGTTTCCGCTGCCCGCGCAGCGCGCCGAAGCCGAAATGACCCGCCGCATCGGCCTCGGCTTCATGGGCCTCGGGAGCACGCTGCTGATGCTCGGGCTCCCGTACGACAGCAACCGGGCGAGGGCGCTTGCCGTCCAGATAATGACGACCATCAGAGACACCGCCTATCTGGCCAGCGTGGAGCTGGGCAGAGAGCGCGGCAGCTTCAGGGCCATGGACCAGAAGCGCTTTCTGCAGGGTGCTTTCATTCAGCGATTACCCGGCGACCTGCAGGCAGAGGTCCGCAGACACGGCCTGCGCAACAGCCACCTCACGGCCATCGCGCCAACGGGGACTATCAGCCTGCTGGCGAACAACGTGTCCAGCGGCATCGAACCCATCTTCGAACCCCGCTATCAGCGAACCCTACGCACCAGAACCGGAGATCTTGCGACATTCGACGTAGAGGATCGCGCCTGCCAGCTCTGGCGCGGGCGGCAGCGGGGCGCCGCCGGCGATCCGCCGGCGCTGACCGCAGCCCGGGATCTGGCACCGGACGCCCACCTGGCGATGCAGGCAGCGCTGCAACCTCTGGTGGATCAGGGAATCTCCAAGACCATCAACGTGCCGGAAGATTTTCCCCTGGACCGTTTCACCAGCATCTATGCAGACGCCCATCGGCTGCGACTCAAGGGTGTTACCACTTTTCGCGCGCACCCGGACCGTAGGGGAGTGATCAGCGCCAACATCCCCAGCCGGAAATGACCATGCCTTTGCCAGGCGCGACCAAAAGTTTCGGGCGGTACCCTCAATGCTGCTGATCGTCGGGACCTTTCTTGGTGGGCTGGGCCTGTTCCTGCTGGCCGTGTCCATGATTTCAGACGGGCTGAAGCTGGCAGCCGGAGACGCGCTCAAAGAGATCCTGGCCCGCTCCACCAGCACCCCCCTGCGGGGGGTTGCCAGCGGGTTGCTGGTCACGGCCGTCGTGCAGTCGTCCAGC
>CAMYJX010000123.1 GCA_947258825.1 uncultured Pseudomonadales bacterium | reverse complement strand
AACCTGATTCTTCACATGGAGCGTCTGAAGAAGCGCGAAGCGTCGTCAGGGTGAGTCGGGCAGACTGGCAGCGCTGCCAAGCCGGTCCTGCGGATGCCGGCAACGAGCTGAACAAGCGGCCGTTTGGGACGGACCGCTCACCGCTGCGCTTCGGGTTTAATCGGGGCGCCCGACGGCGTATTGGGGTGGAGGTCGTGTGGCGAAGCGATCGTATGAGGTCTTCCCTCGGTCGGCATAACTGACTAGCATTACGCGCCTTCTCGCGCGACTCGGCAGGATGGATCAATGGAACTCAGCCCGCTCAGGCACACAATCAGGGATTTGCAGGAACGCAGTCAGGCCCTCAGGGGGTACCTTTGACTTCGAAGGTGGCCAGCGCCGTCTCGAAGAGGTCAATCGCGCCCTCGAAAATCCCGACGTCTGGAATGATCCGGCCGAGGCCGAGGCCCTTGGCAAGGAACGCGCGCGCCTGGAAGCCGTCGTCGGCGAGCTGATCCGGCTCAACCAGGGGCTGGGTGACGCGGCGGAGCTGCTGGAACTGGCCGACGCCGAAGATGATGAGGCCACGGCCGCGGAAATCGAGCGTGACGTCAGCAATTTCGCGGACATCGTCGAGCGGCTCGAATTCCGGCGCATGTTCGACCGCAGCGCCGATGCGTCGAACGCCTTCGTGGATATCCAGGCGGGTTCCGGCGGCACCGAGGCCCAGGACTGGGCCGAGATGCTGCTGCGCATGTACCTGAAGTGGTGCGAAGCCAATGGCTTCAAGGCCGACTTGATCGAGGCGTCTGCCGGCGAAGTGGCCGGCATCAAGAGCGCCACGGTGCACGTGGTCGGCGATTATGCCTACGGCTGGCTGCGGACGGAAACTGGTGTGCACCGGCTGGTGCGCAAGTCCCCCTTCGATAGCGGCAACCGGCGGCACACGTCCTTTGCCGCCGTCTTCGTATCGCCGGAGATCGACGACGACATCGATGTGGAACTTGACCCGTCGGACCTGCGCATCGACGTGTACCGGGCGAGCGGGGCGGGCGGCCAGCATGTCAACCGCACCGAGTCGGCCGTGCGCATCACGCACAATCCCTCAGGCATCGTGGTGCAGTGTCAGAACGATCGATCTCAACACAAGAATAAAGCTACTGCAATGAAGCAGTTACGCGCTAAACTTTATGAACTGGAAGAGCAAAAGCGGCGGGCCGAAGCCCAGGCCACTGAAGAGACCAAGGCCGACATTGGCTGGGGCAGCCAGATCCGCTCGTATGTGCTGGACCAGAGTCGCGTGAAGGACCTGCGGACCGGCGTGGAGTCCGGCAATCCGGATGCGATCCTGAACGGTGACCTGAACAAGTTGATCGAGGCGAGCCTGAAGCAGGGCGTCTAGGGCAAGAACAATGAGCAACAAGGAATCAGTGGCCGGGAGAGACGAGCATCGCCTCGTTGCAGAACGTCGGCGCAAGCTCGATGCGCTGCGCGAGGACGGTTTCGCCTACCCGAACGACCGCCGGCGCACGGCCCTGGCCGGCGAGCTGAACGCGCATTACGCCGAGCACACGAACGAGGTCCTGGAAGCCGAGGCGGTGGAGGTCAGCGTTGGCGGGCGGCTCATGGCGAAGCGCGTGATGGGCAAAGCCAGCTTCGCCAAGCTCCAGGACCGCACCGGGCAGATCCAGCTCCGTCTCCAGCGTGACGTGCTCGGCGAAGACGTCTACAAGGCCTTCAAGGCCTGGGACCTCGGTGACATTGCCTGGGTTCGCGGCACGTTGTTTCGCACGAATACCGGCGAGCTGACCGTCCTGGCGCAGGAAGCTGTGCTGCTCACAAAGTCTTTGCAGCCGTTGCCCGAGAAGTTTCACGGGCTGACAGACCAGGAACTGCGATACCGGCAGCGCTATGTGGACCTGATCATGAACGCGGAGTCACGGCGCGTGTTCGAGACCCGGGCGAAGGTGATCCAGTACCTGCGTTCCTGTCTGGACGCGATGTCTTTCATGGAGGTGGAGACACCCATGATGCAGCCGATCCCTGGCGGTGCCCTGGCCCGTCCTTTTGTGACCCACCACAACGTGCTGGACCGTGACCTTTACCTGCGTATCGCGCCGGAGCTGTACCTGAAGCGCCTCGTGGTGGGTGGCTTCGAGCGGGTCTATGAAATCAACCGCAGTTTCCGCAATGAAGGCGTGTCTACCCAGCACAACCCCGAGTTCACGATGCTGGAGCTCTACCAGGCCTATGCGGACTACGGCGATCTGATGGACCTGCTGGAGAATCTGATCGGCAGCCTCGTCGCAGAGCTCCTGGGCACATCTACGCTGCACTACCAGGGCAGGGAGTACGCCATGGGTGAAGCCTTCCGCCGTGTCAGCGTGGAGAGCGCGGTGGCGGAGTACAACCCGGAGCTCGATACCGACCGCCTGCGCGACCGCGACTACCTGGCCGGGGTCTGCGAACGACTACAGATACCTGTTGATAAATCATATGGTTCCGGAAAGTTGTTGATTGAGATTTTCGAAAAAACTGTGGAAGCTCAGCTGGTAGATCCGACCTTTGTCACCGGCTTCCCGGCGGAAGTCTCACCGCTGGCCCGGCGCACGGATGGTGACCCATGGCGGACGGACCGCTTTGAATTCTTTCTCGCCGGTCGGGAGATTGCCAACGGCTTCTCTGAGCTCAACGACCCGGAAGATCAGGCTGAGCGTTTTCGCGCGCAGGCCGGGGCCAAAGCCGCCGGCGACGACGAGGCCATGTTCTACGATGCCGACTACGTGACCGCGCTGGAATACGGTTTGCCGCCAACCGCAGGCCTCGGTGTCGGCATCGACCGGTTGGTGATGTTCCTGACCAATGCGCCGTCGATTCGCGATGTGCTGTTGTTCCCGGCCTTGCGGGATGCGCCGGGCGACTGATCAGGCGTTTTCCGGGACGCGGTAGGGCAGGGTCAGCGGGCTCAGCACCGCGTCGCCGACGAACAGCGGCTCACCGGCCACCGCCAGCTGCACGACGGCCAGCAGCTCGTGGCCTTCTTCGGCCGCCGCGCAGCGCACCACTTTGCCCACCCTGGCGCCGTCGGCATTCACCACGTCATTGCCCGGGTCCGCCGGCACGGGTGCAGCG
This sequence comes from uncultured Pseudomonadales bacterium, assembly GCA_947258825.1. Lineage (GTDB taxonomy): Bacteria > Pseudomonadota > Gammaproteobacteria > Pseudomonadales > Azotimanducaceae > UBA7803. The sequence continues at coordinate 4,528 of CAMYJX010000123.1, read as the reverse complement.
AAGCGAAACATCCGCCGCTTGATGCGCCCCAGGTTCTGGGTCCGGGCCACCACTTCCTGGCCGACATAACAGCCCTTCGTGAAGCTGATGCCGCCGAGCAGGTCCAGGTTGACCATCTGCGGGACGAAAGCTTCCGCCGTTGCGGTGGTAATGGCGGGCAGGCCGGCGCGCACGTCGGCCAGCTGCCACGCCGCTTCCCCCCGCGCATCCGGATTGGCCGGCGGTACGTCGGGCAGGGTAATGCGCAGCGCCCTTGCCGGGTCGCCGGTCACCCGGGCGATGCAGGTCTGGCCGTCGGTGGCACTGGCATCCGCTGCCGATCCGAGCTCGAGTCCGTCGACCGTGAAGCTTTCAGGCCCGCTCAGCATGCCGGCCACCTGTAAGCTCGTAGCCTCGATCCTGACCTTTGCCCGGAGCACGAACATCTGCAGCCGCTGCACGGTGCTGTCGAGCAGTTCCCGCGGCATGACCAACAGGGTTGCGTCGCCGGTTGCCAGGGCCTGGCCAATGGCAAGCAAGCGGCCCTTCGGGGTGTTCCATCCCCACAGCCGAGTCTGCTGGGGCAGCACCTCGTTCAGGTCTTGCGTGAGCTGGCCTTGCAGGAAGTCTGTTCGATCGTCGCCGCTAACGCGGACGACGCCGAGACCGTCGAGGCGAAACGGAACCATGGCAGGTGTTTGGAGCCGGGGTGGCGGATGAAACGAGGTGATCATTCTGGCACAATTCTGTAGATGTCAGCAGATCCTTCCGAGTCCCATCCCGAGCCTTCGTCGGCACCTGTCGACGAGGCTGACCGCAGCGCCGGCAAGACAGAGAAGCCGCCGCCGGATGCCCAACGGCCGCGTGAGATTGGCGGGCCCAAGGGCCCGGAACCGACCCGTTATGGTGACTGGGAACGCGGGGGCCGGTGCATCGATTTTTGATGCCGGTCTCCTGGTGACGATATTCCACCGAGTTGCGCAGACTTGCGGCGGGCACGCCTGCAAGTCTGCACATGAGTAGTCAGAAACAAGCCGCTGTTGCGACGGCGAAGGGAACACCTGGCATGGCTCGCCCTGAACGACCGCTGTCTCCGCATCTTGAAGTCTACCGCTGGCAGATCGCCAATACGCTGTCTATCCTCCACCGGGCCACCGGCGTGGCCCTGTCTTTCGGTGCGCTGGTGCTCGCCGGCTGGCTGGTTGCCATCGCCGCCGGTTACGAAGCCTACGCCCGGGTGGCCGCGTGGCTGGCTGGACCCATCGGCGCGGTGCTGCTGTTCGGCTGGACCTTTTGCTTCTTCTACCACTTGGGTAACGGTATCCGGCATCTGTTCTGGGATGCCGGCCATGGTTTCGAGAAGGCCACCGCGCAGCGCAGCGGCTGGGCGGTCGTCATCAGTTCACTGGTGCTGACGGTAGCTTTCTGGGCCGCGGCCCTGACCTGACACGAGGTTTCGATAGATGAGTCTGCAATCTCCCCTGAGCAGGGTTCTCGGCATGGGCTCGGCGAAGACCGGCGCCGGTCACTGGTGGGCCCAGCGTCTTGCCGCCCTTGCGGTGGTGCCCCTGGGCCTGTGGTTCGTCTACGCATTGCTGGGGCTGCAGCACGGCAGTTACCAGATGGTGGCCGCGTGGGTGGCCGAGCCCGCCAACGCGATTCTGCTGATCCTGCTGGTGCTGACACTGATTTATCACTCGAGCCTGGGTCTGCAGGTTGTGATCGAGGACTACCTGCATGGCTCGGCCAAGATCGTGACGTTGGTGCTGATGCAGTTCTTCCACGTGATTATGGCCGTTGGTGGTGTCTATGCTGTCGTTACCGTGTCTGTGGGGGCGGCAACATGAGTGACTACCAGTTCACGGACCACACCTATGATGTGGTTGTCGTAGGTGCCGGTGGCGCCGGTTTGCGCGCCACTTTCGGGATGGCCGAGGCTGGTCTGCATACCGCCTGTATCACCAAAGTCTTTCCCACCCGCAGTCACACGGTGGCTGCCCAGGGCGGCATCAGCGCTGCGCTCGGCAACATGGGCGAGGACGACTGGCGCTGGCACATGTACGACACGGTCAAGGGTTCCGACTGGCTCGGCGACCAGGACGCGATCGAGTACATGTGCAAGGAAGCGCCCGACGCCATCATCGAGCTGGAGCATTACGGTTTGCCGTTCTCAAGGACCGAGGACGGGCGCATCTATCAGCGGCCTTTTGGCGGCATGACGACTCACTTTGGCGAAGGTACCGCCCAGCGCACGTGTGCTGCCGCTGACCGCACCGGCCACGCGATGCTGCACACGCTGTACCAGCAGTCGCTGAAGCACGATGCGACGTTTTTCATCGAATATTTCGCCATCGATCTGATCATGGAAGACGGTGAGTGTCGCGGGGTGGTCGCCCTGGACCTGGCTACCGGCGAACTGCATCGCTTCCGTGCGCAGCGCGTGATCCTGGCCACCGGTGGCTATGGCCGCGCCTATTTTTCCTGCACGTCTGCGCACACCTGCACCGGCGACGGTAACGCAATGGTCCTTCGCGCCGGCCTGCCGCTGCAGGACATGGAGTTCGTTCAGTTCCATCCGACCGGCATCTACGGTGCGGGATGCCTGATTACCGAGGGCGCGCGAGGCGAGGGCGGTTATCTGACCAATGCCGACGGCGAACGCTTCATGGAGCGCTATGCGCCGAATGCCAAGGACCTCGCATCCCGGGACGTTGTGAGTCGATCCATGACAATTGAGATTCGTGAAGGCCGCGGGGTTGGCGCAGAGCGCGATCACATTTATCTTCACCTGGAGCACCTCGGGCCGGAAGTCATCGACGAACGTCTGCCCGGCATCGCCGAAACGGCGCGCATATTCGCCGGGGTGGACGTCACCAAGCAGCCCATTCCTGTGCTGCCGACTGTCCACTACAACATGGGCGGTATACCCACCAATGTGCATGGCGAAGTGCTGACGTCGAAAGACGGCAGTCCGAGTGAGCCGGTGCCCGGGCTGATGGCCGTGGGCGAGGCTGCTTGCGTGTCGGTGCACGGCGCGAACCGACTGGGCTCCAATTCGCTGCTGGATCTCGTGGTGTTTGGCCGCGCCGCAGCCCATCGCTGTGCCGATAAAGTAAAGGCGGGTATCCGGCAAAAACCACTGGCCGCTGATGCTGGCGACTACGCGGTGTCCAGGCTCGACAAGCTGCGTCGGGCCGACGGTGGCCGGTCAACGGCAGAGATCCGCGCGGAGATGCAGCGCCTAATGCAGAATCACGCCGCCGTGTTTCGCACCGGCGAGTCGCTGCAGGAAGGCGTCGAGAAACTACGAGTGTGCGCACACAGCTTTGCGGATGTTCGAGTGGCGGATCGCGGCCTGATCTGGAACACCGACCTGGTTGAAACCATGGAACTCGAGAATCTCCTTGAGCAGGCGCTGGCCACGATTGAGTCGGCATTAGCACGCAAGGAGAGCCGGGGCGCGCAGGCTCGCGAGGACTATCCGGATCGCGACGACGCGAACTGGATGAAGCACTCGCTGAGCCGGCTGCAGAGCGACTGGGGCATCCGGCTGGATTACCGTCCGGTCAATCTCCAGACCCTGACGGACGAGGTCGACACCATCCCGCCGAAGGCGCGGGTCTACTGATTCAGCACGGGTCGAGAGAACAGCACGATGGCTTCATTCCGGTTACCTCCGAATTCGCGGATTACGAAGGGCAAAACGCACCACGCGCCGGCGGGCGCCAGCAACGTGCGCCGCTTCGCTGTCTACCGTTATGACCCGCACTCCGGCGAGAACCCGTGCGTCGACACCTACGAGGTCGACCTGGACAAGTGCGGGCCGATGGTTCTGGACGCGCTGATAAAGATCAAGAATGAAGTGGACTCGACGCTGACCTTCCGGCGCTCCTGCCGCGAAGGCATTTGCGGCTCCTGCGCGATGAACATCGACGGCGGGAACACGCTGGCCTGCACCCAGGCCATCGAGGATATCAGTGGTGATGTCAAAATTTACCCACTGCCCCACATGCCCGTGGTCAAGGACCTCGTGCCGGACCTGACGAATTTCTATGCGCAGTACGCGTCCATCAAGCCGTGGTTACAGGCCCGCACCCCCGCGCCACCGGACCGCGAGCGGCTGCAGTCCAAGGACGAGCAGCAGCTGATCGATACGCCGTCGGCCTGCATCCTGTGCGCTTGCTGTTCAACCAGCTGCCCGAGCTACTGGTGGAACAGCGATCGTTACCTCGGCCCGGCCGCGCTGCTGGCCGCCTATCGCTGGCTGGTGGACAGCCGCGACGAGGCCACGGGCGAGCGGCTGGACGAACTGGAAGACCCCTTCCGGCTGTATCGATGCCACACCATCATGAACTGCACGAATGCGTGCCCCAAAGAGCTGAACCCGGCGCGGGCCATCGGTGAGATCAAGCAGATGATTGCCGTGCGCCGGCTTTGACGACGGCCGTGGACGAAGGCGCCCGCCTGCGCCAGCTGAGGTGGCGGTGTCGGCGGGGCATGCGCGAACTCGACGTGCTGCTGATGGGCTATATGGACAAAGACTACGAAG
>CAMYJX010000122.1:5842-7917 GCA_947258825.1 uncultured Pseudomonadales bacterium | reverse complement strand
CAGCACCCTGCAAGCCATCGTCGAGCTCGTAGCGAGGCTCGAGGGCGATGCGGACGCCTCGGGAACCGGGCTCAGAATCGGCATCGGCACGCCGGGCAGCTGGCAGCCCCACAGCCGGACGATGAAGAACTGCAATTCCGTCTGGCTCAACGGTCGGCCGCTGTTGGATGATCTCGTGGCGAGACTCGGCCCGCGCGTACGGATGGCCAACGATGCCAACTGTTTTGCCCTCAGCGAGGCTCGGGATGGCGCCGCGGCGGGGTCGTCAAGCGTGTTCGGCGTCATCCTTGGAACCGGTGTTGGCGGCGGTCTGGTGGTGGACGGCTCGCTGCTGCCGGGCGCCAGTGGTGGTGCCGGGGAGTGGGGCCACATACCGCTGCCTTACTTCCGCAATCCCGCGTTTGCGGGACACGCCGCGGAATCCAGCGGTCACCTGGATGATGCGGTTTTTCAGTTAGAATCCAGGCTGTCGCATCGCTCGTGCTACTGTGGTCGGCTAAACTGTATAGAAACGTTTCTCAGCGGTCCCGGACTGGCTGCAACCCATCGGGAGCTCTGGCAGGAAAGTCGATCTCCGGAAGAGATCGCGCAGACGCAGCGGGAGTTTGAGCGGCGCACGCTGGCGCTTTACGTAAACATGCTGGCCCGAAGTCTGGCCCAGGTGGTGAATCTGTTCGATCCGCAGACCATCGTTCTAGGTGGGGGATTGTCCAATATCGATGTCCTCTACGGGCGCATCAGAATGGAACTGCCGCGCTACCTTTTCGTCAGCCAGGCTGAAGGGGCGGAGCAACCCGGCGGGCCGGTGCTTGCACCCGCCCGGTGGGGGGACGACAGCGGCGTGCGCGGCGCTGCCCAACTCTGGAGGGCGGACGAGTGACGACGGCGATCGACTAGCGTTCTCAGCAAATAGAAGGATCTATGGCATATCCCCGAGAACTGAACGATGAAGAACCCCAGGAAACCCGCGAGTGGCTTGATGCCCTCGAGTACGTGCTGGAACACGAAGGTGTAGATCGGGCCAACTTTCTGCTGGAGCGGCTGTCCGCGCGCATGACGCAGACGGGTGCCCGATTGCCCTACACCATTACGACCCCCTACCGGAACACGATTCCCCAGACAGAACAGGCGTTCATGCCTGGCGATCTGTTCATGGAGCGGCGCATACGCTCGCTCATTCGCTGGAACGCGCTGGCCATGGTGGTTCGTGCCAATCGGCGGCCGGGCGATCTCGGCGGGCATATCTCCTCGTTTGCTTCTTCGGCCACCCTTTACGACGTCGGGTTCAACTACTTCTTCCGCGGCACGACGGAAGCCCAGGCGGGCGATCTCATCTATTATCAGGGTCATGCCTCGCCCGGCATCTACGCCCGATCCTTTCTCGAAGGCCGCCTGACGGAGCGCCAACTGGACAACTTCCGCCGTGAGGTGGCAGGGGAGGGGCTGTCTTCCTACCCCCACCCTTGGCTCATGCCCGACTATTGGCAGTTTCCGACAGTTTCCATGGGGCTGGGTCCGCTGCAGGCCATCTACCAGGCCCACGTCATGAAATATCTGGATACGCGCGGCCTGAGCCCCATGGGCGACCGCAAGGTCTGGGCGTTTCTCGGCGACGGCGAGTGTGATGAGCCGGAATCCCTGGGCGCTCTTGCGCTTGCCGGTCGTGAGCAGCTCGACAACCTGATTTTCGTCGTCAACTGCAACCTGCAGCGACTCGACGGTCCGGTTCGCGGCAACGGCAAGATCATCCAGGAGCTGGAGGGCACGTTTCGCGGCGCGGGCTGGAACGTCATCAAGGTAATCTGGGGGAGGCTGTGGGATCCCCTGTTCGCCAAGGACACGACGGGCCTGCTGCAACAGCGCGCGAACGAGACCGTCGACGGGGAGTACCAGAACTACAAGGCAAAGGGCGGCGCGTACACCCGGGAGCACTTCTTTGCCACTTACCCGGAAACGCTCAAGCTGGTGGAGCACCTGTCGGATGACGACATCATGAGGCTCAACCGGGGAGGGCACGACCCGTTCAAGGTTTACGCCGCCTATCATGCGGCCGTGCATCACAAGGGCGAGCCCAC
>CAMYJX010000122.1:0-5760 GCA_947258825.1 uncultured Pseudomonadales bacterium | reverse complement strand
AAGCTCGACCTTGATGAGCTCACGCATTTCCGCGATCGCTTCGACATCCCGTTGAGCGACAAAGAGCTGGAAGACATTCCGTTTTATCGCCCGCCGGAAGACTCGCCGGAAATGGTCTATCTGACCAAACAGCGAGAGCGCCTGGGGGGATCAATACCCAGGCGTACCGTCGCCGATGAGGTTCTTGAGATTCCGGAGCTGGAGGCCTTCAAGGGGCAGCTCGAGGGGACCGGCAAGCGGACCAATTCCACCACCATGGCCGTGGTGCGAATCCTCTCGACGCTGGTGCGCGACAAGAAGATCGGCAAGCGCATCGTGCCCATCGTGCCTGATGAAGCCCGTACCTTCGGTATGGAAGGCATGTTCCGGCAGCTGGGAATCTACTCCTCAGCCGGTCAGCTCTACGAGCCCGAGGATTCCGGAGAAATTGCCGCCTACCGGGAGTCCAGGGACGGCCAGGTGCTGGAAGAAGGCATCAACGAGGCCGGCGCGTTCGCCGCCTGGCTGGCGGCGGCGACCTCCTACAGCACCCATGAGCTGACGCTCATTCCTTTTTACATTTACTACTCCATGTTCGGCTTTCAGCGGGTTGGAGATCTGGCATGGGCTGCCGGTGACATCCAGGCGCGGGGATTTCTGCTCGGCGGCACCGCGGGTCGAACGACCCTTAACGGCGAAGGCCTGCAGCACCAGGATGGGCACAGCCACGTGCTGGCGTCCACCATTCCAAACTGCATTTCGTACGATCCCTGCTACGCCTACGAGGTGGCGGTGATCATTCACGAGGGGCTGCGCAGGATGGTCCAGGAGAAGGAGAGCGTGTTCTTCTATCTCACGGTGATGAACGAGAGTTATGTGCAGCCCGCCATGCCCGAAGGGGCGCGGGACGGCATACTCAAGGGCATGTATCACCTGCGCACGCTGGGCGATGAGGAAGGCGTCAGGGTGAGGCTGCTGGGCAGCGGCACGATTCTGCGTGAGGTGGAAGCCGCCGCCGAAACCCTGCATGAGAATTACGGCATCACCGTCGACGTTTTCAGCGTCACCAGCTTTGTCGAGCTGGGCCGAGAAGCCCAGGATGTCGCGCGCTGGAACCTGCTGAACCCCTCGGAGCAGCCTCGGCAGAGCTACGTTGGCGAACTGCTGCAGGGGGATGCTCCGGTGGTGGCCTCCAGTGATTACATGAAATCTGTTGCCGGTCTTATCCGGTCCGAAATCGATGCACCCTACCTCGTTCTGGGAACGGATGGGTTCGGCCGCAGCGATACCCGCGAGGAGTTGCGACATTTCTTTGAGGTGGATCGTCGCTTCGTCACGCTGGCCGCACTCAAGAGCCTTGCCGATGCGCAGAAGCTCCCGCTGGAGACTGTGCGGCAGGCACGTGACGATCTGGGTATCGACCCGGAAAAACCCAATCCCAGACTGGTCTAGGGAAGCATCGTGATCCAGGACATTCGCATACCCGATATTGGTGACGCCGAAGCGGTGGAGGTGGTTGAGATCTGCGTCGCGCCCGGTGACCGGGTGACGGTCGACGACGTTCTCATCGTCATCGAATCCGATAAGGCTTCGATGGAAATTCCGGCAGGCACCGACGGCGTTGTCGAAGAGATCGCGGTAACGGTGGGGGACGAGGTTCGTGAGGGTACGGTAATCGCCCGTCTCGCGTCGCAGACGGCAGGTGAACCAGCTGCAGCCGGCCCGGCTGACGACAGGGCTTCCACTGCTGAACCCGAAGCATCACCCGCGCCTGTCCCCGCCGAACCTGCGGCTGTGCCCGCACCCGCACCTGCGGCTGCGGCTCCGGAAGCTGCGGGCGGATCAGCAGCCGCCACGGGCCGGACTCTGGAGATCCACGTGCCTGATATTGGCGAAGCCCAGGATGTGGTGGTCATCGAAGTCGCTGTGGCCCCCGGGGATCTGGTGACGGAGACGGATGTCCTCGTCGTCGTGGAGTCCGACAAGGCGTCCATGGAGATTCCCGCAAACCACCGTGGTCTTGTGCAGACCGTACATGTGGCCGAAGGAGATGAGGTTGCCGAAGGTACGCTGCTGGTAAAGTTGGAACTCACGGAAACGACTGGAGACCTGAAGGCCGAGCCCGCCGCAGAAGCCGAACCCTCAGCGTCGATTGCTGCCCAACATTCTGCTCAAGCTTCAGGCGAGCCCGCCTCTTCCGCCTCGCCCTCACCGGAGCCGACTCCGGTTGCGACCCCGGTTGCGACCCCGGTTGCGACCCCGGTTGCGACTCCGGAAGCCGACACGCAGGAGCGGCCGTCGGGGGCTGCTGACGTGTATGCCGGTCCGGCGGTGCGTCGCCTTGCCCGCGAGCTGGGGGTCCAGCTTGCGGACGTCAAAGGGTCGGGCAGTCGCGGCCGCATCGTCAAGGACGACGTGAAGTCTTTTGTTAAGCGCCGGCTGTCCGGTGGCGAGAGGGCGGAGGCTTCAGCCGGCGCTCTGCCCGTGATTCCGCTCCCCGATTTCAGCCGCTTCGGTGAGATTGAGGTCCTGCCGCTGTCTCGCATACGGGCCAGGGGGGCGGAGAACCTGCATCGGAGCTGGGTCAATCTGCCCCATGTGACCCAGCATGACGAAATAGACGTAACGGACCTGGAGGCTTTTCGCAGCAGCTTGAAAGGCGAGGCTGAATCCCGCGGAGCCAAGCTCACGCCCCTGGCCTTCATCATCAAGGCCTGTTGCCAGGCGCTGCAGGCCTTTCCTACGGTTAACGCCTCGCTGGACACGACGCAGAGCGCGTACATCCTGAAGCGGTATTATCACATTGGTATGGCCGTAGATACGGAAGAGGGCCTGGTGGTCCCGGTCATCAGAGACGCAGACCGCAAGGGTCTATGGGAGCTCAGCGAGGAAGTGATCGCCCTGGCGGAAAAAGCGCGGGCCCAGAAGCTGGGGATGAACGATCTGCAGGGGGGTACCTTCAGCGTGTCCAGCCTCGGAGCCATCGGCGGTACGGGGTTCACGCCCATCATCAATGCGCCTGAAGTGGCGATCCTGGGCGTATCTGCGATGCGCACGAAGCCGTACTGGAACGGGTCTGAATTCGAGCCCAGGCAGATGCTGCCGCTGTCGTTGAGCTATGACCATCGCGCGCTCAATGGTGCGGAGGCCGGGCGCTTCGTCAGTTACCTGGGCGCCCTGCTGCAAGACATCCGTCGCCTAGCGCTTTGAGCCCCGCCACTGGGCCTCGATGGATCCCGCGTTGCAGCAGCGGGCCAGCACGAAGAAGAAATCGCTCAACCGGTTGAGGTAACGGGCACAAGCTTCCGCCTCGTCACCCATGGCCCAGAGAGAGCGTTCGGCCCGTCGGCAGACGGACCTGCACACGTGTGCCGCCGCCGCGGCGCGACTACCGCCAGGCAGCACGAACTCTGTGAGCGGTGGTAGTTCGGCGTTGAGTTCTGCTACCTCGGCTTCCAGCGGCTCCGCTTCCGGAGCTGGGGTTTCTCCTCTGGTGGCCAGGAAGGCGCCGATGTCGAACAACGATTGCTGCACCCCCTGGCACAAACCGGCAAACGGGCCGTCCGGTTCGAGCTCGGTCACCAGAACGCCGACGAAGCAGTTCAGCTCGTCCACGTCGCCTATGGCTGTAAATACGGCATCTGTCTTGTCGATCCGCTTGCCGTCGGTGAGCGAGGATTGTCCCGTATCGCCGCTGCGGGTGGTCACGCGGTTGATGCGATGCTTCATGCGAGCTCTGCTTTGCCGGACAGGGGAGGTTCGTAGGTCTGGACGTGAATCACACCGGTGTCGAACGCGTGGGTCAGACCTCGATAGGCCTGCTGCATGAACAGCTTGGGAGCCGGAAAGCCCGTCGTGCTGTCGGCGGCCGAAATGCTCACGCCAACCACTGCGGGAATGTAACCCTCGCTGGTCTTGAACGAGTGCATGTAAAGGTTATCGAAAATTCGCCGGAAGCTCTGCGACGTACAGTTTTCGATGTCCGGTTGCACGGTGACGACGGCGAACATGCTGGCTTCGGGACGGGTCACCACATCCAGAGGCCTGACCAGCTGGCGCAGCTTGGCGCCCATGCCCGACATGAGCTCGTCCACTGCCGTTTGGTCAAATTGATCCTGGATCTCTTTGAGATTGTTGAGCCCTACCAGCAGCAGACAGGCTGCGCCGCCGCGGGTCTCGGCGTGCTTGATGGCGTCGCCCAGCCGATCCAGGGTGAACTTCAGATTGCCCAACCCGGTTACAGGGTCCACCAGGTCCGTTGTCTGCAGATCGCGCAGTTTTTTTCGCAGCAGGCGGTTGGTTCGCAGCAACTCGTTCTGCTTGGAAGCCAGGCGCTGAGCGGCGATCACTCTGGGCAGCAGCTGCTGTTTGAGCGCCGCCTTGTTCAGGAAGTCGTCCACGCCGTCGTCGAAGGCTCGACTCATGGCCTCGATGTCGTCCCTCGCCGTCAGCAACATAATGTACGTGAAGTGTTGCAGGGACTCGTCGAGCTTTTTGACGCGCCGGGAAAGCTCCAGCCCGTCCATGTTAGGCATCATCCAGTCGGCAATGAGGATCTGCGCCGGACGCTTTTCCAGAGATCGCAGCGCCTGCAGCGGGTTGTTGGTGAACCGCACATTCTGGAACCCGCCGCCGCGCAGCGCCTTGGCGATAATGGCGCTGGAAAACTTTGCATCGTCAACGACGAGGATTGGAATGTCTTCGTGCGCCATGTACTTTAGGGATACCTTGAATGTCGAGGCGATTGGGGCGGTAACGTGATATGCGAGGAGCGTATCTTTGTCAAGGAATCCGGAACGCATGAGTTCTCGTTTTGGTGTAGTGGTTTTGTAGGAAATCCCTGTGGCACGACGAAGCGTCGTCGGATCGGCAAGTAGCTGTCCTCGACCGTTTGTTCTGACAGGCAATATTGACAGGTAGTTTTATTTTCAGGAGGCGGTATGCCGTCGTTCGACGTTGTGTCGGAAGTGGATCTTCAGGAAGTTCGAAACGCCGTCGATCAGGCGATTCGAGAGCTGGGTACCCGCTTCGACTTCAAAGGCGTGGATGCGGGGTTCGAGCTTGCCGAAGACAAGATACGCATCCACGCCGAGGAAGAATTCCAGCTGGCCCAGATGCTGGACATCCTGCGGGACAAATTGACCCGTCGCGATGTGGATACGCGCGCCCTGGATGCTGGAGAGATTGAAGCCTCCGGCAAGCAGAAGCGGCAGCAGTTCGGATTGAAGCAGGGTATTGATAAAGACGCGTCGCGTAAGATCGTAAAGCTGATCAAAGACGCGAAGTTGAAAGTTCAGTCTCAGGTTCAGGGCGAGCAGGTGCGGGTTACCGGTAAGAAGCGTGACGACCTGCAGCAGGTCATCGCCATGCTCAAGAAAGCCGATTTGGATCTGCCGTTGAGCTACACCAATTTCCGCGATTGAAGTGACCAGACCAAGGCTTTCCCGGACGCTGCTCAACCGGCGTATGGCCATCTGTGCCTGCACCGGGTTTGCCTCAGGTCTGCCGCTGTTTCTTCTCATTCAGCTGGTACCGGCGTGGTTGAGGCTCGAAGGCGTCAGCCTGACGGCGATCGGATTTTTTACCGCCATCCAGTATCCGTATACCCTCAAGTTCCTCTGGTCACCGATCCTCGAGCGCTATCCGCTGCCGTTTCTGGGGCGGCGTCGCAGCTGGATGCTGTGCACGCAGATCGGGCTGATACTGGCCATCTCCGGGTTGGGCTTCTGGCAGCCATCGGATCAGCTGCTTGCCATCACGCTGGTGGCCCTGGTGGTCGCC
>CAMYJX010000121.1 GCA_947258825.1 uncultured Pseudomonadales bacterium | reverse complement strand
ATCGAGGCAACCGAGGACGCCGCTGCATCCTGGTCCAGACGCATCGAAGAGATCGCTGATGGATCGCTCCTCTCGAAAGCGGACTCCTGGTACATGGGCGCCAACATACCGGGCAAGCACCGCGAACTGCTCTACTACCCGGACGTGCAGGAGTACCTGACTCACTGCCGCGACAGCGCGGCCGCCGGGTATTCGGGTTTTGAGCTGTATTGACCCCGCTGTCGTACCGCAGCGGATCCGCAGCTGCTGCAGTCAGCCTCGAACCAGCCGTGCGACGTAGAGGTGCGAGTCGGCGTCTCCCTGATAGCACGCGTCCACCAGGCTGAAACCCTGGCGCCTGAGCATGGCGATGGAGGCCGTATTCTCCGGCGCTACGGTGGCGCGGACTTCCTCGAGTTGCAGCTGGTCCCGCGCCCATCGCAGAATGCCGGTCAGAAGCTCCGTGCCTAGGCCTTTCCCCCAGTATTCCCGGCCGAAACCGTAGATGATTTCTTCGCTGCCGTCGCCGGGCCTGGCGAACCCGGCCCAGCCGATCAGCTTCCCGTTCTCTCGATCCAGCACGGCGCCCGTTCCGTAGCCGTAGCGCTCGACGTTGCGGCGTGAGTTCTCGATCCACTGGCCGGTTTCCTTCAGAGTCAGCGGGCGGCCATCTCCCACGTAGCGCGACGTTTCCACATCGGCCGAAATTGCCGCGAGCGCGACCAGGTCCTCCGGTTCGAAGGGTCGAAAAACAAGTCGCGGCGTTTCGAAAACTGGATGGGTCACAGCGTCTTAGTCACCTGCCAACGGCCTGAAACTCACCGGCTCTGGTACAGATCCGTGCTGGGCGCGTAGATGGTTATCCGGCGGATATAGATCCAGTGCATGGCGACGCCAACCAGCACGAACACGTGAAAAATCTCATGAGGGCCAAAGACGCCGGACACCAGGGTCGGAACCCGCAGGTACTCGAGCACTGCCCCCAGGGTGTAGGCAAGGGCGCCAGCGATCAGCGGCAGCAGCGGCTTCAGGCCTACTGCCCGATACAGGGCCGTGGCTGAGATCAGGCCCGCCCAGCCGAGAACCAGGTACAGCATCAGGCCTATCCATTCGGGAATGGTTGAGAAGAACACCGATTTCAGCACGATTCCGGAAATAGCCGCCCCCCAGACGAAGCCCAGGATGCCCCAGCGCATGAGGCCTTTGAACTCGATGATGTGGATCGGCGTGTAGCTGGCGGCGATAAGAAAGAAAATGCCGGCGTGGTCGACGATATTCATCACCTCGCGGGCATCCGTATTGCGTGGCACGAGGTGAAACACGCCGCTCATGGCGAGCGCAAACACCACCCCGGTGACGTAGACGGCGATGGCGGCGACCCGCAAGCGGTTGCCACGCGCACGCAGCAGAAGGCCGACGCCCAGCATGGCGAAGGCAGCGGCGCCGCCGAGGTGAAGTACCGAGCTGATGGGGTCCGCGAATCCGAGAAAAGGTGTCGGATCGACTTCCGGCGTTTCCTGCATGAAGCGATTCTACGGTATGCACGTGACGTTCAGTGCATCTGCGCTGCCTTGCAGTGGTAGCATCGTCCGGCTGAGACTAACCGAGAGGATTTTCCATGGCCCAGGCCGAACAGAGCTACGAAACCATCCGCTACGAGCGGCCCGGCGAGAACGTCGCTCGAATCATGCTGGCGCGGGTGGAGACCCGCAACGCGCAGAACCTGCAGATGCTCTATGAGATCGACAACGCCCTGGATACCGCCATGCACGACGACGCGGTTCGGGTGGTGATCATCGGCGCCGATGGGCCGCACTTCTCCTCGGGGCACGATCTGAAGAATCGCGGGCGGATCGGCGATTTCGGCCCGCCGAAGATGGGCGTGGGCGGCTACCGGGAGCCCGGGCAGGCTGGACACATGGCCTACGAGCAGGAGGTCTTTCTCGGCTTCTGCTGGCGCTGGCGCAACATGCCGAAGCCCACCATCGCCTCCGTGCAGGGCAAGGCCATCGCCGGCGGGCTGATGCTCATCTGGCCCTTCGACCTCATCGTCGCCGCAGAAAATGCTCAGTTTTCCGATCCCGTCGTGACCTTCGGCGTCAACGGCCACGAGTATTTCGTGCATGCCTGGGAAGTCGGCCACCGCAAAGCCAAAGAGATGCTGTTCACCGGCGAGGCGCTGTCCGCCCAGGAAGCCAAAGAGATCGGTATGGTCAACCGGGTGGTGAAGCTCGAAGACCTGGAAAGCGAAACCCTGGCGTTGGCGGAAAAGATCGGCCGCCAGCCGGCCATGGGGCTGAAGCTGGCCAAGATGTCGGTGAACCAGTCGCTGGACGCCCAAGGCATGTGGAACGCGGTGCAATCGGCCTTCGGCCTGCACCACCTTGGCCACGCCAACATGCGCATCCTGCATCAGTCCGCGGTGGAGCCGACCGGCGCGAAGAAAATCCGCAAGCAGGCGAAAGATGCCACGCCCGCAAGCGGGAAATCCTGACCCCGGCCGCGACTTCAGTCGACGGATTCCGACTTTAGTCGACGGATTCCGACTTCAGTCGACTGCGGCCACCTGTCCGCCGTCGGCGGCGATGTGGGTGGCGTTGATCCACAGGCCGGCGGGGCTCGCCACGAAGGCGACGATGCGCGCGATCTCCTCGGCGGTTCCCAGCCGGCCCAGGGGAATGGCTTTTTCCACCTTGCCGTAGAACTCGGGCTGGCTCTGCTTCACCTGATCCCAGGAACCGCCGGGAAAGTGCACGGCCCCCGGTGAGATGGCGTTGGCCCGTATGCCGTCCCGGCCGAAGCTCTGGGCCAGCTCGTTGGCGTAGGCGCGCATTGCCGCCTTGGCCGGCCCGTAGCTGGAACGGCGGCCGAAGTAGAACTTGCTGGCCATGGAGCCGATGAAGGTGATGCTGGCCGCGTTGCTTTTTTTCAACGCCGGCAGGGCTTCTTCCACCGCGCGGACGCCGGCCATGACGTCCACCTGAAAGCTGCGTGCCCAGCCGTCCTCGTCGCCGGCCTGGTCGAAGCCGCTGGCATTGTGGATGAGGATGTCCAGGCCGCCAAGCTCGCCGATGGCATCTCTGACGAAAGCCCGTGTAGCGTCCCCGTCCCGCAGATCCGCGGAGGCGCCGAAGAAGTTGCCCCCTCCAGCGCTGTGCTCGCTGCGCAGGGTTTCCACCGCGTTGGCCACGCCGTCGGCGTCCCGGGCGCAAAGCGCCACCGAGCAGCCTTCTCGAGCCAGCTGACCTGCCGTGTACCAGCCGATGCCCCGGCTTCCCCCCAGAATGATGGCGCGCAGGCCGTTGAGTCCCAGATCCATAGTCGTCTCCCCCGGAATATCCAGCTGATCGAAGTGTCCGCTGTTTGGTTCTGATTCTGGCATTGCGGCGCGCTGCGCTATCGTGCGGAAGGCGAACCACTGTTCCAGGGGCAGTGTCACTGCCGCGAGTGTCAATATATTACCGGTGGCAATCCCAACGTGATCATGGCCATGCCGCTGGACGGGTTTGCCTATACCCAGGGCCAGCCGGAGCATTTTGCGCGCAGCGATCTCGACAACCCGGTGACGCGCGAGTTCTGCGGCAAGTGCGGTACCGCCATCGGCACGCAGACGCCCAACATGCCCGGAGCCATCATTCTGAAGGTGGGCACCATGGACGATCCCAGCGTGTTCCAGCCGCAGATGGCCATCTTCACGATGGACAAGCAGAGCTTTCATCATATTCCCGAAGGGTTGCCCGCTTTCGAGCGCGTCCCGGGGTAGCGGAAGAATAAAATCCGTATCAGCCCGCAAGCGGATTGATGTGGAATAAAAACAACGAGATAGGGAGAACTGCTGAATGGGACTGCAGCTGCGATCGAGCGTAAAAAAGGAAGGGGTTCTGGAGCTCAGCCTGGCGGATGTCGAGGTTCCGGAACCGGGTGCCGACGAGGTGCTGGTGCGGGTGGAGGCATCACCCATCAACCCTTCGGATCTGGGCCTGCTGTTCGGCGGCGCGGATATGACCACCGCCGAATCGGCTGGCAGCACAGATAGGCCCGTCGTTACCGCCAGCGTTCCGCCGGCCATGATGAAGGCCAACGCCGCACGGCTGGACGAGTCTCTGCCGGCAGGCAACGAGGGTGCCGGCGTGGTGGTGAAGGCGGGCGCATCAGCCGAAGCCCAGGCATTGATGGGCAGAACGGTAGCCGTTCTCGGCGGCGCTATGTATTCCCAGTACCGTTGTCTGAAAGTCGACCAGTGCCTGCTGTTGCCGGAGGGCACCACGCCGGCGGAAGGCGCGTCCTGCTTCGTCAACCCGCTCACCGCCCTGGGCATGGTCGAGACCATGCGCCTCGAGGGTCACAAGGCGCTGGTGCACACGGCGGCGGCGTCCAACCTCGGGCAGATGCTCGTCCGCATCTGCCTTGCCGACGATGTTCCGCTGGTGAACATCGTTCGCAAGCCGGAACATGTGGCCCTGCTCAAGTCCATGGGCGCGCGCTACGTCTGCGATTCCAGCAGCGAAACCTTCATGGCCGATCTCACCGAGGCGCTGGTCGAGACCGGCGCTACCCTGGCGTTCGACGCCATTGGCGGCGGCAGGCTCGCCAGCCAGATACTCACCTGCATGGAGGTGGCAGCCAATCGAACTGCCAAGGAATTCAATCGCTACGGCTCGAACGTTTACAAACAGGTTTATATTTACGGTGGGCTGGATCGCGGGCCGACGGAGCTCAACCGGGCCTTCGGCATGACCTGGGGTCTGGGAGGCTGGCTGTTGATGCCGTTTCTGCAGAAGGTGGGTCCGGAAGCCACCGAGCAGCTGAAGCAGCGGGTTGCCTCAGAGATCAAGACCACCTTTGCCAGCGGCTACACCAAGGTGGTTTCGCTGCTCGAGGCGCTGCAACTTGAGGAGATCGCCGTCTACGGCAAGCAGGCCACCGGCGAGAAGTATCTGATCAACCCGAACCAGGGGCTGGCGGACTGATCCGCCCCTTCCGAGCCACGTTGCCGCGGCCGAGGCACCAATCGTGCGGGTGATTGTAATCGGTTGCGGTCTTGCCGGCGTCACCACCGCGTATTATCTGCGGTCGCTGGGGGCGGAGGTGACCGTTCTCGACCGCGCCGCGGCCCCCGCCCGGGAAACCAGCTACGCCAACGGCAGCATGCTCACCCCCAGCCTGACCGACCCCTGGAACGCGCCCGGGGTGCTCGGCGTGCTGCTGCGGTCCGTCGGCAGGGAAGGGGCCTCGCTGCTGCTCCGACCCTCGGCGTTGCCGTCGCTGCTGGGATGGGGTCTGCGTTTTCTTGCCAGCTCGTCGCGCAGCGCTTTCGAGTCTGCCTATCTCAATAACGTCCGGCTGGCGCTGTATTCCCAGACCGCGATGCGGGATCTGCTGCAGACCCACAGCCTCGAGTTCGAGTACGCGCCCGACGGCACCATCAAGGTTTTTGCGGACCAGGACGCTTTCGAGCAGGGGCGACGCATCGCCCACTGGCTGAAGCAGGCGCAGGTGGGCCATCGGGAGATGGACCGTGACGCGCTGCTGGCGTTTGAACCCGCCCTGGTACCGGCGGGGGAGCGGCTGGTGGGTGGCATTCACTACCCGGGCGACGAGGTGGGTAATGCCCGTCTGTTCTGCGAGGCGCTGAAGGCTGTCGCCGAAGAAACCGGCGTCGTCTTCCGGTTCAGCGAGCAGATACTGGACGTCAACCGCCGAGGCCGCCGGATCGAAGGTCTGGTGACGCCCCGGGAGACGCTGACCGCGGACGCCTATGTCCTGGCAGCGGGCGCCTACAGCTGGCCGCTGGGCAAGCTGTTCG
This sequence comes from uncultured Pseudomonadales bacterium, assembly GCA_947258825.1. GTDB lineage: Bacteria > Pseudomonadota > Gammaproteobacteria > Pseudomonadales > Azotimanducaceae > UBA7803. Next base: position 8,551 of record CAMYJX010000121.1, on the reverse strand, counting down.
GCCTTCGGGTTCCCGTGCGGCCGGTGAAGGGTTATTCGCTGACGGTGCCCGTCGGTGACGATGCTGTGGGCGACGATGTTCTGCTGCCCCGCTATGCCGTTGTCGACGAGACCTTGCACGCGGCCGTGGTGCCTCTGGGTAATGGCAAGCTGCGGGTGGCGGGCACCGCTGAGTTTGCCGGCTTCGACTTGAACCTGACGCCGAAACGGCTTGCCAATCTGAAAGGCCTGCTGGGACAGCTGTACCCGCAGATACCAGCGGAGGAAACAACCGTCGACGGCTGGTGCGGGCTGCGGCCGGTAACCCCCGACGGTGTGCCCCTGCTGGGGCCGACGAATAGAGACAACCTGTATCTCAATACCGGCCACGGCGCCCTGGGCTGGACCCAGGCGTGCGGTTCGGGTCGGGCGGTAGCGCAGATGGTGATGGACCAGGCGACCGATGAAGACATGTCGGCCTTTGCCCCGGCGCGGTTCCGCTAGGCGCCTTCGACAAGCGCGCGGAACTCGGGATGATCCCGTACACCGTCAAATGCTTGGTGATTCGAAAGATGCAGGATATTCCAGCAGGGGGTGCTGCAAAGCCCGTCTCTCATCGCGATAGATAACCAGTGCACGATCATGTCCGCATCTGAACTGCCCACGTAAGCAAGCAGGCGGAATCTGGGAACTACGTATTGGTTTGCGGCAAGGGACTCAAGCTCGTCAAGCATTGCTCTGGCTCTTTCAGGCATATTCAACTGGTGATAGACAGAAGCAGCCGTCGCGGTGACAAAATCTCGCTCCGAAGTTCGGTGACCGAGATCGACGGCGCGTTCCAGGTTTCGCACCGCGGTTGGCGCGTCACCCAGTCCGGCCGCTGCCTGGGCGGCAGCAAGGTATCCGTGAAAGGTGTTTGGCATCATGTAGATCGCTTTCTGTGCGGCGTCCGCTGCAGCGGCGTAGTCTTCAAGCCACCAGGCGTGGCCGGAGAACGCATAGGGGTGGAAGAAGTTCAAGGGATCGAGCGCCATCTTTTTCTTTTCCAGCGCTATAACGTCCGACCCGCGACCTTGCGCTAGGCGAACCATACTCATGAAATTGATGGTGAATATGTCATTGGGGGCGAGTTCGTAGGCCCGCTCGATCAGAACGTTTCCCTCGTCGAAGCGCAGATTGCCGCTGGCCTGCATCCCTAGCGCGAGCAGTGCGCGAGCCTGGTTTGGATCAATGTCCAGCGCCCGTCGCGCGTTTTGCCGCCCCTGCTTCGCCCAGGCCCGGAGATTTTCACGAGTCACGCGGCGATCCGGCCATGGATACGTGAGCGTCTGATAGAACGCCTTGGTCGCATAAGCCGTGGCGAATTCTGGATCTGCATCAATTGCGCGGTCTAACTCCGCGAACACCGGGCCGATCGGATCGAGTGCCGTGATCATGAAGTTTGCCCGCAGATAGTGGGCGTACGCTACGGCATTCGTCGTTGGTGGTTTGCTGACCAGGAAGGGATCATCGGAGGCAACTTGAATTTCCAGGGTGCTCGCGATACGGCGCGCTATTGCCATCTGTATATCAAAAACGTTTTCCAGACGTTCCTGATAAGCGTCAGACCAGAGCTGCGCGCCGGATGCTGCGTCCACGAGCTGAACGGTCACGCGCACCTGGTCTCCCGAGTACCGCACGCTGCCTGCCATGATGGTCTGGACGTTCAGCTCACTGGCAATCTGCGGAATAGACTTTTCCGAGTCCGCGTACCGCAACATCGTCGTTCGGGCGATGACCGAAAGCTCGTGGACCCTACCCAACTGGTTCAGGATTTCCTCGTAGATGCCCGCGGCGAAGTAGGCGTGGTCCGGATCCGGACTCAGATTATCGAACGGCAGAACGGCGAGGGAGTTAGGCATCACCTTAACGGGTTGTTGAATGGCTTCATCGGACTTGCCTGTCTCGCGGCCCACCCACAAAGCCCCGGCGATCGTTAAGGCAAGCACCGCGACGATTGCTCTGTGGTCCCAGACTGCTCGAGGGGCCTTTACCGATTCGAAGTTGTCTACCTTGTGGTGCGCTCGCGGGATCTCCCTACTGACCTGGGCCAGGGTGCGATACCCGCGTTTCGGGATGGTCTCGATGTACCTCGGGTCATGCGCATCGTCTGCGAGCGCCTGTCGCAAGCGCATGACATGTCGATGTAAGGTGTTGGGCTCAATCACCCGGCCGGCCCAGACCCGATCCATCAGCTCGTCGGCGGAAACAACTTCGCCCGGGTGCTCTAAGAGATACACCAGGACCTCGATGGATTTCGGTTCTAGGGAAACCTCCGCCCCGTTTCGCGATAACCGGTTCAGTGATGGCTCAACGAGCCAATCCCCAAATCGATAGGAAAATGATTGTTCAACTTGGTTCATCTGCCAGCTTCAATACTGGTGCAGTCCCGCAAATTAACGTCACTGTCCAATCTCCCTGAGCCAACTCGCAAGTGATTGATCTTCTGATAGAAATTAAAGCATCAGGAAATCATCAGGTTTTCGACAATTGTCCGACTGGGAGTCCTCTTTATCGTTGACGTCGAGTTGACTGTCAAGCTTCCCATGCGATACGCAAACTGCGATCAGGCCGACAACAAGAGGGGGATTTCCGAAAGTTTTCCAAGAGTTTCCGCATGGGTTCCTGGACGCTAACCGGTAAATGTAACCATGGATTAACTGACAATTATTTTGTCCGTTACCCATGTGGGAGCGCAAAACAAATGACTACTCACGAGCAACGAACTCTCAAAAGACTCAGGATATCGATAGCGACTGCCATGCTGGCCGCGTGCACCACATTTCTGGCGGGACCCGCCTCCGCGCAAGGGCACTTTCAAGCCGCAGACGTGTTTGCCCTGCCCCCCAGCAATCCGCTGGGCCTGACCGGAGCCGCCTGGTTGAAGCGCACCGAATCGCGTATTCAGGGGCGCATCATGACCAAGGTGAAGAAGGCTGGCTTTGCCCACACCGTATGGGTCGTGATCTTCAACAACCCCCAGAATTGTGGGACAGCCCCTTGCATGGATACGGACCTGTTCAATCCGGAAGTGCGCGGTGAGGTCTACTATGGCAGTGCTGCCATCAGCGCGCTGAGCCCGCCGGGCGGTGCCATCAACGTCGATCTGACCATTCGCGATGACGGCCTGCCGGAAGGGATTTTCGACTTCAACCAGTTCAAAGGTCTCTTTCCTTTACCCTTTCCTAGCGAAAGCAGCGAGGGTCTGATCGACGGGCTCGATGCGGACAACGGGCTGTGCGCGGAGATTCACCTGGTGGTCGACTTTCACCCGGGACCCGTAAAGACAAAAACCAACAGCTGGGTACGAGATCTCACCAGCACCGACTTTCCTGTCCCTGGTGCGCAGGAGTCACCCTCAGTGCTCGGAGCAAGTGGTGTACGCGCAGCCATCTTTCCGCGCGTACTGGGCGCGATATGTCCTCCTGAATAGTAGTGTTTCTAGGCGGCGGCGTACGCTGTGGCAACGTCGCCGCCGCTGAGCGGAGACGCTGTCCCGCGCCGATGTCACATCATCCTCACGCATGCCCGTAAGGTGACGGGTGGCTTCTGGAGGGACTGCACGAGCACTGGATCGCTAACCTCGGCCAAAAGCCGGGGAGCAGGATGATAAGGAGACATCAAATGCCTACGACTCCCTTAACTAGACGCGCGTTTGCGCTGAGCCTGGCGGCCCTGCTTGCAGTACTGTCACCCATGCTGGCCATACAAGAAGCTCTCGCGAACAACGGGCGTGGTCTTGGTAATCTGCCAGCGCCGAATCATCACTTTCCGAGCCATAGTGAAGTCAAGGTAGAGCTCGGGCGCAATCTGATGTTCGACAAGATCCTCAGCGGTAACAGGAATATATCGTGCGGCACTTGCCACCATTCATTAGCCGCGACAGGGGATGGCCTTTCGTTACCGGTGGGTGAGGGCGGTGCAGGTCTGGGCATCACGCGTACCACTGGCGCTGGCGACGATCTCATTGTCGAGCGTGTGCCGCGTAATGCACCGCCAATATTCAACCTTGGGGATTCGTTCTTCCATACGCTGTTTCACGATGGGCGCGTGACCCGTGTCGAGGGCTCCGGATACCCGAGTGATTGCATTACGCCGGCCGGGATGATGTTGCCTGATACGCTGGAAAATGTGCTCGCTTGCCAGGCCATGTTCCCGGTCACTTCTGCTACGGAAATGGCAGGGCAGGGCGATGAGAATGAAATTGCCATGGTGGCGGCTGTACCAGACAACTTCCCAGTGATTTGGGATCTGCTGGCCCAGCGCTTGCAGGCTATTCCCGAGTACGTCGAGCTGTTCCAGGCGGCATTCGACGAAGTCGATGTAGCCGAAGACATCACTTATGCCCACGCTGCCAATGCCATTGCAGCATTTGAAGGTTCGCAGTGGCGCTGTGACGACAGTCCGTTCGATCGTTTTCTGCGCGGCAACTCGCAAGCCATGAGCAAAGTGGCTGTGGCCGGCATGAAGTTATTCTACGGCGATGATGGCAATGGAAACTCATGCGCGGATTGCCATAGCGGACTTTATCAGACCGACCAGGAATTCCATGCCATCGCCATGCCGCAGATTGGTGCTGGACGCGGCAGTAACAGCGAGGGTCAGTCAGACGGCCGAGAAGACTTCGGCCGAGAACAGGTTACAGGACAGGAAGCAGACATCTTAAGATTCCGCACACCCTCACTGAGAAATATCGCCATAACGGCGCCGTATGGACACAGCGGTCCGTACAATTCGCTTCGCGCAGTGGTCGAGCACCATCTTGACCCGGTGGCATCTTTGTATGCCTACAATCAGAACCGACAGGCCATCCTGCCTACTCACCCCACCCTGGACTCAGACAACTACGCCGCGATGGACGATCCGGATATCGTGGATTTCATAGCGCAGCACAATGAGCTGCCAGGAATGGGTTATTCGGATGAAGAAGTGGATAAGATCATAGAATTCCTGCACGCCCTGACCGACCCGTCCTGTTTGGACTTGCGCAGCGATTTTGACGTGGTTAACGGTGTGCCCAGTGGGCTGCCGATTTTTGATTAACTTTCTTTCCCATTCAATGCGGCTGCATCGATCTTAGTAGCAGCAGATATCCTCCCGGTTTCGGATCCAGGTTACGCGGCAAGACAGTTTGCGGTATTGCAATAATGCTCGGCTACGGCTAATCGGATACGTCCGGCTCTGGCCCACGTAGCTGATTTCTTAGGATGTCTGCCTCTGAGCGGTGGTCTCAACAGGTCGGCCCAAACCGGCCATTTCGCGGTTACTGTCGAACAGGGATCTAATCGATAAATATATCCAGCGGTAGAATGGCAGTTACACCGACGTTGGGAGCATCAACAAGTTGGCCAATGTGTCACCAGCACTGTAAAACTGACCCCTTAGCAGCAACTTAAAATTAACCCCCCCTGTAGGGTAGGTGCCTCGGATGTGAAGAGGCGCGAGATGCTAGGACAGGAGGGTTATGTGGAGATCCACGTGATGCATCGGCAGGGGGTGAGCATCAAGGCTATTGGCCGAGAGCTCGGGATCAGCCGCAACACGGTGCGCAAGTATTTACGCTCGGAGACGGTGCTCAGCACGCAGGTGCGGCCGACCAAGCCAACCAAGCTCGACGGCTATCGCGGCTACCTCAAGGCCCGAGTCGCGGCCGCGCGGCCGGACTGGATTCCGGCGACGGTGTTGTTCGATGAGATCGTAGCGCTGGGCTACAGCGGTTGCCTGACCTCCGTACGTGGCTACTTGCGGACCCTCAAGCCACAGTTCAAAGACGATCCCGTGGTTCGTTTTGAGACGCCACCGGGTCACCAGATGCAGGTGGACTGGGGTAGTTTCAAGCTGTCAGGCCAACGGATCTCACTGTTTGTAGCAACGTTGGGCTGGAGCCGCTTTACCTTCGGTGTGTTCGTTGCCAACGAGCAGTTCGAGACCCTGCGCGATTGCCATGAACAAGCGTTTGACGTCTTCGGCGGCGTGCCACTGGAGGTCCTGTACGACAACATGCGCACCGTGGTGATCGAACGCAACGCTTATGGGCGGGGACTGCACCGGTTTCATGCCGGTCTCAAGGATCTGGCCCATCACTACACGTTTATGCCCAGGCTCTGTCGGCTCTATCGTGCCAAGACCAAGGGTAAGGTGGAACGTAACATCGGCTACATCCGCCGTAGCTTTTTCGTGCCGCTCATCAGTCGCTATCGGCAGCTGGGCCAAGTGCTCGATCTTGAAGCGTTGAACGGGGAGTTCGCCCGCTGGCTGGCCACAAAAGCCAACGCCCGCATTCACGGCACGACCGGTGAAGTGCCTGATGAGCGCCTGCTTGCCGAACAAGCCGCACTGCAAGCTTTGCCAGCCACAGCGCTGGGTGGCCAAGTCCGGTTGAGGTCGTCGGGTCGACCACGGGTTGCCCGGTTCCCGATCGAGTCGCTGCAGCATCCGCTGTCTGTCTACGACGAACTGCTGGAGCAGATATGAACTTACAGGATGAACGCATTCAAGTGGCCTGCGAAGCACTGGCTTTGGGGGCTGTCGCTGATTCCTACCCGCAGCTGGCACAACAAGCGGTCGACGAGGATCTCAGCTACGTGGATTTCCTGGAGCGCTGTCTGAAGGCCGAGCAAGAGGAACGGCGCCGCCGGTCACAGGCCATGCTCACCAAGTTCGCTGGTTTCCCGGCCATCAAGCTGCTTGATGACTACGACTTCAAGTTTGCTGCCGGTGCGCCGAAGAAGACGGTGCAGACGCTGCAGTCGATGGCTTTTGTGGAACGCAAAGAGAACGTCATCTTCCTGGGCCCCAGTGGCGTGGGTAAAACCCATCTCGCCATCGGGCTGGGATATCTGGCGACCCAATCGGGCATCAAAGTTCGATTCGTCACGGCCGCGGACCTGGTGATGCAGCTGGAGCGAACCCATACTGGGGCCGAGCATCCTGATCATCGATGAGGTGGGCTATCTGCCGTTGATGGGCAATCAGGCCAATCTGTTCTTCCAGGTCATCGCCAAGCGCTACGAACACGGGTCCATCATTCTGACCTCGAACCTGTCGTTTGGTGAGTGGGACAGGACTTTTGCCGGTAACTCAGCGCTGACCGCGGCAATGCTCGATCGCCTGCTGCACCATGCTCATGTGGTACAGATCAAAGGCGACAGCTACCGGCTGAAAGACAAGAAGAAGGCGGGTGTACTCCTGCCGACCCAGAGCGCGCCGCCTGACTGATCAAAGATCAGACGGCGCTTTTCCGTCAACCAAACACCCTCAGGGGGGTCAATTTTAAGTTGCTGTTTTTGAGCCGAAGGGGGTCAGTTTTATGTTGCTGTTGACAGCTATCCACGCGGAAGGCCGAGTGATTGAAAACTTCCAGGAACACCTCGTCCTGCCAGTATTAGTCCCAGCGCGCGGTCAGCGCACCGCCGACGAAATCCCAGGTATAGCTCGCCGCGAGGTGCAGCGTGTGCTCGGGCCTTTAGACACTTCGGGATCAAGCTACATCCTGCCGCCGTTTCTCCTGCAAAGCCTTGATGGCACTCTCCGCGAGAAATCGCGAACGGTTGGGCTCTGAAGCATCGATACTGGAAATCAGCCACTTTGGCAGGGTGATGTTCACCCTTTCAGTTTCCGTGGACACTTTGTTCAGATCGATTTCGACGGCGGCGAATGCGGCCGCCTCAGCGTAGTCCTCGGACGCCTGAATGGTGGATAGGTCAGAGGGCTCGGGCGCAACTTCGCCATCCTTTGCCATACCTTCCAGGTGCGCATAGATAGCCTCACGGGTCTCCTGGAGTGCTTCGGAGAGGGTAGACCCGGCCGAGTAGCAGCCTGGAAGATCTGGGACTTCTGTCCCGTAGTCTGATTCAGGGTCTTTGTAGACCACCACTGGATACGCTTGCATGCTCATACCTCTCAACGCAGCTTTACGCCGGATTGCTTTTCAATCGAGCGTACGGTGCCAACCGGAAGGTCCTTTTTCGGGTGCGGTACGGTAACCCTGCCCGACTTCTCCGGATGCTTGAATTGCTGGTGTGATCCGCGAACGTGGTGAAGCTGCCAGCCATCTTCCTTTAGCCGCTTGATTACATCCGCGCTCTTCATGAGCCAAGATTATACTCTTAGTGTGTATAAGTGTGTAGTGTGTGTATGCGGAATCCGGTCTCGTTTCGGCGGGGATTTTGCGGGGTCAGCGCTGCTATGGCGGGTTGGCGGGTAGCGTTGCAGCCAGTCGCGCAAGCTCCGCTGGCAGTTCGTGCAGGCCGAGAGCCGAGCTGAGATCTCGCGCTCTCGCGAGGTATGGTGACGCGCGTGTGTGATCTCTCTTCGCCGTGGCTGGGTTGGGGTGCTCGCAGTGCGGGCAGTCGAGTATCCCGGCTTCGTTGTCCAACCCTAGGGGCCCGTTCTGTGGGTAGAGTACGATGATATGTCATTTGGGCGGACATCAGTGAAGACCGATGGCCTTAAAGATTTCTGAGTCCTTAAAATCCGGGTAGTTGCTGAACCAACGCTCGACAGATTGCCGCATGTTCGGCCACCGATTCATT
>CAMYJX010000120.1 GCA_947258825.1 uncultured Pseudomonadales bacterium | reverse complement strand
GCTGGTACCCGCGCCCACATCGGTAGCCACGGCAAGGGAGACGCCGTGCCGCTGCAGGCGTGCCACATCGAGCAGCCCACTGCCCAGAAAGAGGTTGCTGGTTGGACAGAACGCGATGGTGGAACCCCGGGCTGCCAGCACATCCAGCTCCCGTTCGCTCAGATGAATGCCGTGGGCGAAAACGCTTCTGGGGCCGCAAAGACCGTGGCTATCGTAGATGTCCACGTAGTCCTTCGCCTGAGGAAACAGCACGCCGGTTTCCCTGACCTCGAGCAGATTCTCCGAGAGGTGGGTCTGCAGGTAGACGTCGGGGTGCGCGGCGAGCAACTCGCCGGCCAGTCGCAGATGCGCAGCAGTGGACGTGATGGCGAATCTCGGCGTAACCGCATAGTGCAGCCTGCCCTGGCCGTGCCAGCGCTCGATCAGACCCTGACTCGCCCGCAAGCCTTCATCGAGGGTTTCAGCAAGCGCGGCAGGCACGTTGCGGTCGGTAATCACCTTGCCGCCTATGAGGCACATGTTGCGCCTGGCTGCAGCTTCGAACAGAGCATCCGCAGCGTGGGCATGCACCGTCGAAAAAACCATGGCAGCGGTGGTACCGTGCGCAAACAATGCCTCGAGGAAGCGTTCCATCTGCTGATCGGCGTAAGCCTGGTCCGCGAAACGCGCTTCCTCGGGATAGGTGGCGCTCTCCAGCCAGTCCAGAAGTTGCCGGCCAAAGCTGGCCATCACGCCGAGCTGGGGCGCGTGCACGTGGGCATCGATGAATCCCGGAAGCATGAGCGCGCCTGGGAAATGTTCGCACCGCGCCAGGTCTCCACCCGACTTCGAGAAGCCTTCAGCGCTTAACAGCGAGGAGATGCGTCCATCCCGCCAGGTCAGCACCGCATCGTCCAGGTAGCGGTATCCTCCCCCGCCCGCAGGGTCGGGCTTGTCGGTAAACGTCAGAGCAGATGCACGAAGGTGTGTCTCGGTCATCAGCGCCCAGGCCCGGTCTGGATCACTCGTATGCTGGCGACATGGCTACCGACCCATGCTCATTCTTCGCTGACCACTTCGGCGCCGAGGCCGAAGGCCTCATGCATACAGCGCACGGCCAGCTCCAGATAGCGTTCCGCTACCACCACCGATATTTTGATTTCCGAGGTTGAGATCATGAGGATGTTGATGTTTTCGGCCGCCAGAGCGTCGAACATGCGTGTGGCGACCCCGGCGTGGGACCGCATGCCAACGCCAACCGCGGAAACTTTGGCAATCTTGTTATCGCCGGACAGCTCCCGGGCGCCAAGTTCCCGCTGAACCGGTCCCAGCAGCTCCATGGTGCGCTCGTAATCGTCACGTTTCACGGTAAAGGTGAAATCCGTCGTGCCGTCCGCGCCGGTGTTCTGAACGATCATGTCCACTTCGATAGGCGCACTGCCCACCGGCCCGAGAATACGGGACGCGACGCCTGGCACATCCGGAACGCCGGACATGGTGACTTTTGCCTCATCTCTTGAATAGGCGACGCCTGCGACAATGGGCTGCTCCATGCGTTTGCTCTCCGTGGTGATCAGGGTGCCCGGCCCTTCTTCGAAAGACGCCATGACCCTGAGAGGGACCCGATACTTGCCAGCGAATTCCACCGAGCGCGGGTGTAGAACTTTCGAGCCGAGGCTCGCCAGCTCCAGCATCTCTTCGAAGGTAATGCGGTCGAGGCGCCGTGCGTTGTCGACGATGCGCGGATCCGCGGTATAGACGCCGTCGACGTCTGTGCAGATCTGGCACTCGTCAGCGCCCAGCGCCGCGGCGAGCCCCACGGCCGTGGTGTCTGATCCGCCGCGGCCGAGGGTGGTCAGGTTGCCCTCCTCGTCCACGCCCTGAAAACCGGCAACGACGGGCACCACGCCCTTGTCGAGATCCGCATTCAGGCGTTCTACGTCGATGTGGCTGATGCGCGCTTTACCGAAGCTGCTGTCGGTACGGATCGCCACCTGATCTGCGAGGTAGGATCTCGACGCATGCCCCGCCGCTTTGATAGCCATGGCCGTCAACGCGATGCTCACCTGCTCCCCGGCGGCCTGCAGCACATCCATTTCCCGAGCTATGGGCCGAGCCGCAACGCTTCGCCCGAGGCCCACCAGCCGGTTGGTCTCGCCGCTCATCGCGGAAACAACCACCACGACCCGGTGGCCCTGGTCGAGATAGCCGGATACCCGGGCCGCCACCGCCTGAATACGTTCGACGCTGCCGACGCTGGTGCCTCCATACTTCTGAACCAGGGTTGCCATAGTCTGTTTAAGCTCTGCCTCAGCTCAGCCGCTCGGCGACCCAGGACTTGACGCCCATCAGGGCGTCACCGAGGGCATCCGGCTTGTCGCCACCACCTGCCCGCGCCATATCGGGCCTGCCTCCACCTTTGGCGCCGACCTTGGGGCCGACCAGGGAAACGAGATCCGGCGCCTTGATTCTGTCCGTCAGATCTTTACTGACGCCGGCGATCAGGCTCACCCTGCCTTCGCTGACGTTGCCCAGCACAACCACGGCGGTGCCCAGCTTCGATTTCAGCGAGTCCAGCGTCTGCAGCAGGGACTTGGGATCCCCCTCCACCGTCGCCGCGAGCACCTTGACCCCGGAAACGTCTTCCGCCTGGCCAGCAAGGTCAGAGCCCTGGGACGCTGCCAGCTTGTTCTGCAGTTGCTCCAGCTCTCGGGCCATGCGTCGGTTCTCTTCGACCAGTGCGCCCACCTTGTCGGCCAGGTCGCCGCGTCCGGACTTGACCAGCGCCGCCACGGAACCCAGCAGGTTTTCCGCCTCTTCAACCCGCGCCAGAGCGCCCGGTCCCGATACCGCCTCGATCCGGCGGACACCGGCGGCAACTCCGGTTTCGCTTAGAACCTGAAACAATCCGATGTCTCCCGTACGGGAAACGTGGGTACCGCCGCAAAGCTCCACCGAGTAGCCGCCGCCCATGGTGAGCACCCGGACCTGGGCCCCGTATTTTTCTCCGAACAGTGCCATGGCGCCGCGGCCGATGGCCTCGTCATAAGCCAGGTGCTCCACACCCACCTCGGTATTGGCCTGAATCTGCGCGTTCACTTCCCGCTCGATGATGGCGAGTTGTTCCGCGCTCACCGGTTCCGGGTGAGAAAAATCGAATCGCAATCTGCCCGCGTCCACCAGCGACCCCTTCTGCTGCACGTGGTCGCCCAGGGTCTTTCGCAACGCCGCATGCATCAGGTGGGTGGCAGAATGGTTCAGCCGGATCCGCCGACGCCGCTCCGCGTCTACCGTGGCTGTCAGCTCGTCACCGATCTCGAAGCTGCCCATGCTGGCGACGCCGATGTGAAGATGCTGGTCGCCGCTGGCCTGGGTATCTTCCACCTGAAACGACGCCTTGGATGACACCAGCGTCCCAGCGTCCCCCACCTGCCCGCCGGATTCGGCGTAAAAAGGCGTTCGATCGAGCACCACAAGCCCCTGCTGCCCGGGATCCAGCCGGGAAACCGCTTTGCCTTCCGCGTCGAACAGGCCGGTGACGGTTCCCCGGTCTTCAATGCCCGCATAGCCCAGAAACTCCACCTTGCCGGCGGTGTGAACCCGGTGACCCAGGGAAGCGGAGAATCGGGCGGCTGCCCGACCCCGATCACGCTGCGCTTCCATGGCGGTCTCAAACCCGGCCATGTCGATGCTGAGGCCACGTTCCCGCGCTACGTCGGCCGTGAGGTCCGTGGGAAAGCCAAAGGTATCGTAGAGCTGGAAGACGATCTCGCCGGGAATTTCCCTGGCATCGAGGTCGCTGATAGTGCGGTTGAGCAGCTCCATGCCCTGGCTAAGGGTCTCGGCAAAACGCTCTTCTTCGCGCAGCAGCGCCGCGGATACGTCTGCGGCCTTGCTGCGGAGCTCCGGATAAGCGTCACCCATCTCATCCGCAAGCGGCGTCACCAGCTTGTAAAAGAAGGGCTCACGAACATTCAGCATATGCCCATGTCGAAGCGCCCGCCGGATGATCCGGCGCAGCACGTAGCTGCGGTCTTCGTTGCCGGGCAGCACGCCATCAGCGATAAGAAAAGCGCTGGAACGGATGTGATCGGCGATCACCCGCACGGACGCATTGGCCAGCTGCGCGGCTGGATCCGAAATACCGACCAGGCGCCCGACAGCGGCCAGCAGATTTCTGAACAGGTCGATTTCATAGTTGCTGTGCACGCCCTGCATGATGGCCGTGATTCGCTCGAGCCCCATCCCGGTGTCGACTCCCGGCTGCGGCAGCGGGGTCAACTCGCCATCCGGCTGGCGGTCGAACTGAGGAAACACCAGATTCCAGAACTCGATGTAGCGGTCGCCGTCTTCGTCCGCAGAACCCGGCGGGCCGCCGGCAACCTCAGGGCCATGATCGAAGAATATTTCGGTGCAGGGTCCACAAGGACCGGTGTCTCCCATCGCCCAGAAATTTTCCTCGAGATCGATGACCCGATCCTTTGGCACACCAATGTCGTTCACCCAGATCCGGCGGGATTCGTCATCCGTGGGGTGCACGGTCACCCAGAGTTTATCTACGGGCAGCCCCAGGACCCGGGTGACAAACTCCCAGGCCCAGCCGATGGTTTCATCTTTGAAGTAGTCACCGAAGCTGAAGTTGCCAAGCATCTCGAAGAACGTGTGATGCCTTGCCGTGTAGCCGACGTTCTCCAGGTCGTTGTGCTTACCTCCAGCCCGGACGCAGCGCTGGGAACTGGTGGCGCGCTTGAAGCCCAGGTCCTCGCGCCCCAGCAGAGCGTCTTTGAACTGGTTCATACCCGCATTGGTAAACAACAGCGTCGGGTCGTCATGGGGCACCAGCGAGCTGGAGGACACCACTCGGTGCCCCTGCTCCTCAAAGAACGTCAGATATGCCGAACGCACATCAGCGGTTTTCATCGCGCGACCTACCCGTCAAAGGGCGGCAAGTATAAATTAACGACACAGGTTTGACAGGCGCGCGAATGAAGCTGGCTCAGCCCAGATTGCCCAGCACCCGATAGATGAGATCCGAGGGGAAGCCACGCCGGGCCAGGAACCGAGCCTGCCGGCTCCACTCGCCCCGGTCCCCGGGAAGCTGCGCGCCGAAGCGTTTTTCGCGAGCGCTGACGGCGATCTCTATCCAGTAGTCACCCGATAGCGTCAGAACCTCGTCCACCAGGTTGTCGTCGATTCCCCTGCGTCCGAGTTCCTGACGAATGACCAATGGCCCTTTGCCCCGACCGACCCGGCTTCGCAACAGGCTCTCGGCAAAACGCTGATCCGACTGCAGGTCCAGCGCCTTGAGCTCTGCCAGGACCTGACGGGCCAGAGATGATTCCGTCTCCCGGGCGCAAAGTTTGGCCAGCAGCTCTTTCTCGGAGTGTTCACGCTGACCGAGATACCTCACCGCGCGGTCATAGGCCTGACGGAAAGCACGATGGGCCGCCTCGCCATGTAACGATTCCTGGCCCGCGTCCGGCTCGCGCTCAGCGACTCGAATCGCCTGCTCGGGGTTCTCTACAGCCTGCTTGAGGGCGTCGAACGCCCTACGCCGGTTCTCTTCGGCCATTTACGACGATGCTCCGTTTTCTCCGGCACACGTTTGTCGGTGTGTGGTCCGCAACGCGCCGCTACAGCGCGTCCTGAACCGGTTCGGGGACAACAACTTCTCCGACCGGCTCATGGTGGGGCAGCAGCTGCTCGCGAACCTGAGATTCGATTTCCTGGCAGATCTCCGGGTTGTCCTGGAGAAAGTCCGCAGCATTCTTACGGCCCTGGCCGATGCGATCCTCCTTATAGGCGTACCAGGCACCGGACTTGTCGATGATGCCCTGCTGCACGCCCAGATCCAGTATTTCCCCCATGCGGTTGATGCCCTTGCCATAGAGAATCTGGAATTCGGTCTGACGGAAGGGGGGCGCAACCTTGTTTTTCACCACCTTCACCCGGGTTTCGTTACCCACCACTTCGTCGCCATCCTTAACCGCTCCAATACGCCGGATGTCGAGGCGTACCGAGGAGTAAAATTTCAGCGCGTTGCCCCCGGTGGTGGTTTCCGGAGAGCCGAACATCACGCCGATCTTCATGCGGATCTGGTTGATGAAAACG
>CAMYJX010000119.1 GCA_947258825.1 uncultured Pseudomonadales bacterium | reverse complement strand
CACACCATCGGCCACGTCAGCGTTCAGATCGAGTCCCGCGGCGCGTCAGCGCTCATCACCGGGGATTTCGTCCATCATCCCTGTCAGCTCGCGCATCCCGAATGGTCCGTGACGACGGACTATAACCCCCAAGACTCGGAAAGCACGCGGCATCAGGTTTTTTCCCGGCTTGCCGACACCCCGACGCTTGTGATTGGCACCCACTGGCCGGAGCCCACAGCGGGGACCATCGTCCGCAGCGGAAAAAACTACCGCTTGAAATATTGAGCCGATGCCCAGGCGGGCGCCACGCCCCGATCAACGCCGCGGACCCGCTGCGGCTGCCACTCAATGCAGGGCGCGCCACCAGTCCTGCATGACCACGGGCATGTTGCTCGCGTACTGCTGCATCAGCTCGCCGGCATCCTCGGGAAGCGCCTGAGGCTTGGTCGGCACCAGGTCCGACGCGCCCTGAACGGGGTCCAGCCACTCGAGCTCGAGATTCTCGATCATCGAGCCGAAATCCGGGGCCTCGTGATGCGGACTGGTCTGGTGGCTCATGAACCCGAGGTAGTCGTCGAAAGATTCGAGGCAGTAGTAGGTTCGAGGTTCGGCACCACGCCAGTACTCGTAGCGCCGACAGCTCTTCTCGTGCTTATGGGTAGCCTCGAACATCTCCTGCGCCGTAGCCTCGAACGCAGCTTCCTTACCTTCGATGATCTTGATCTTCGCCAGAAATGTCGCCATTAACACCCCCCTCGCTCGCAACGTTGCCAGCCAGTCTAATCAGCGCTTGCGCGCATCGCCAGCCAATCCGGCCACAGGTTCCTCGGCGAGCCCGCTGAAGAATAATAGATATTGCCTAACATAAAAATACAGACAAACGATTTTACCTATCACTAATCGTTCGTGATCATAACGACTGATAAGCAACAGGGCGGAATGATGATTTTAACCAAGACGTTCACCTTCGCGTGCGTTCACTTCGCGGTCGCGTTTAGCGTGGCCTACGTCATCACCGGCAGCTGGGTCCTCGGCGGGCTGCTTGCCGCGGTCGAACCCCTGGTCAACACGATGGCATTCTATGTCCACGAACACGTGTGGGCGCGCGTGAACGGCGGCCGCGGCGAACTGACGACGGGCTGAATCAACGCTCCGGCGCTTGGATGCGGCCGTCCGGCGAGTTGCACGATTCCCTGCCGCTGTGGTTATGATTGTTGAGCGTGGTCGGGGTTGAAACGGGAGAGGACTCATGCGGAATCTGGCAGGCAAGACGGCATTCATCACGGGCGGGGCCAGCGGCATCGGTTTTGCCATGGCGCAGGCCTTTCTGAACGAAGGCATGAACGTGGCGATCGCCGACATTGATGCTGACGCGCTGGCATCGGCAGAGACCAGGCTGGCTGGCAGCAACGCCAAGGTGCTGGCGGTGCAGCTGGACGTTACGGATCGGGATCAGTACCAGGCTGTTGCCGACAGCGTCGAAGCGGCGCTGGGCAACATCCACGTCGTCTGCAACAACGCGGGCGTCTATCGCGGGGGCAGTCTGGACGCGGTGACCTATGAGGATTGGGACTGGGTCATGGGCGTCAATCTGGGCGGCGTCGTCAACGGCATTCAGACGTTGGTCAATCGCCTGAAAGCACACGGCGAGGGCGGGCACATCGTCAACACGTCGTCCATGGCCGGCGTCATGACGTCACCCGGGCTGGGGGTTTACAACGCCAGCAAGTTCGCCGTCGTGGGCATGTCAGAGGCGTTGCGAACGGATCTCGAAGCCTTCGACATCGGCGTGTCCGTGCTTTGCCCGGGCATGGTACGCACCCAGATTCTGGACAGCGAGCGCACGCGGCCGGACCAGTTCGAAGTCAATGAAGCTTCGGCCAACGAAGCGGCGCAGGCCCACAGCGAGATGATGAATCTCGCCATGAACGCCGGCATAGAGCCGTCGGAGGTCGCCGATCTGGTCGTGCAGGGCATCAAGGAAAACCAGCTGTATCTGTTTCCTCATCCGGAAATGAAAGAGGCCGTGGTCGCGCGCATGACGGCCCTGGCAGAGGCGTTCGGCGAGGCGGACCCGGAGCGCCTCAAGGCCCAGCAGGAATTCATGGCGGATCTGTTGCGCAACACAACAGAATGATGACGGAACAGAACTTCCAGCACATTCGCATCGACACCGCGGCAGCGGTGGCAACCCTGACTTTCAACCGGCCCGAGGTTCGCAACGCTCTCAACGAGCTGATGATGGCGGAGATCGGCCAAGCCGTGAGTCAGCTCGCTGGCGAAACCCGGGTTCGCGTGATTGTCCTTCGCGGTGCCGGTGGCCACTTCTGCGCCGGCGGCGACCTCAACATGATGCGCGACACCTCTCCCCCGGCCGACGACGGCACCGACCCGGAGCTGGCTCGGTATCGAATGTTCGGCGACGTCCTGCAGGGCATGAATCGTCTGCCGCAGGCGGTCATCGCCGTGGTCGAGGGTACCTGCGTCGGCGGCGGTTTCGGCATGGCCGCCTGCGCCGATCTTGTGATCGCCGGCAAAAGCGCCCGCTTCGGCCTGCCCGAGCCCCGCCACGGCTTCATTCCGTCCCAGATCATTCCTTTCCTGGTGCGACGCCTCGGCGAGGCCGCCGTGCGCCGCATGGCCGTCACCGCCAGCGTCATCGATGCGGCGGAAGGTCACCGGCTGGGCATGAGCGATGTGCTCGTCCCCGATGCAGAAATCGACGCCGCCCTCGAGGACGAGCTGGCCACCCTGCACCGCGCTGCCCCCCGCGCGGTCGCCGCGGTAAAGCAACTCGTTCTGGACTCATCGGAACAGCCGCTGGAGCCGGTGCTCGACCAGGGCGCCGCCGCGTTGCTGGCGCTGCTCCGTGGCTCCGAAGCAGAGGAAGGGATATCGGCTTTTCTTGCCAAACGGCCGCCAGGCTGGGCGATGCAATGAGCCCGCTGGACGATGCGTCGAGGTTACCACGGCCGTTCACCCATCAGGTCGGAAGGTACTCCAGCAGCGTCTTGTGAAAGCGGCGAATGCGCACTTCCTGATAGTTGCCCAGCGTTTGTCCGGCCTTGAATGCAGCGTTCATGCCCGCCCACTGGCGATGAAAGTTTTCCGTATCTTCATCCAGAACCTCGCCAAGGAAGAAACCGTCAACCGTGGTGTAGGAGGTTTCCATATCCAGATGGACCACCGGCGCCGGCGGGGGCGTCTCGCCGGTTTCCGGAGCCGGCTTCATGATCAGTATCTCGTGCAGGCAGCGGTCCAGGCCCAGCGGCCTGAATCGATAGACCAGAGGAATACGGATACCAGGAAAAAAGCAGGCGTTGGGAAACAGATGATACTCGATGGAGTCCAGCATGATCGAAGCCGGCGCGCTCGACAGGTCCACTCCCAGCGCCGCGCCCTCCTTGGCCCTCAGCGTTTCCGAAAGCTGCTCGCGTGCCGTCATGCCCGGCCGAAGATCCTCCGCCTCGTTACCGAACATGTCGCCGAACATGCTTCCCATCTGGGCAAAGATCTCATCCTCACTCTGCCCGTCCTGCCCCGTCGGGCCATGAATGAATCGCGTTACGTACTTGCCGAAAATGTCGTACTGCGCGTTGGCCCATCCCGCCCCGCCCTGCTTCCGGTTGCCGCGGTGGGTCGCCAATACGTGGAAGGCCTCCAGGAAAGCCTCCATACACATTTTCCAGTTTCCCGGCAGCACCTTCGACGTGTGGATGGCAACGTATCGATTCTCCATGCCCCAGTTTTTGAAGTGCTCCGGAAGGCAGTCGAGCTGATCGGCCAACGGGGCTGCATTAAGGTCGAAGTTTACGAATACGAAGCCTGCCCAGGTATCGCAGGGCAGCTCCGTCAGGCCGAAATCTTCATCTTCCACGTGCGGGAAATCCCAGCGGCAGGGAATTTCTCTCAACCCGCCCTGCAGGTCCCAAGACATGCCGTGAAACGGGCAGCGGATGAACTGCTTGCCAGCACCCGAAGAGCCAGCGTCGGCAAACTGCATCCCACGATGCGGGCACGAGTTGACGAAGGCACGGATCTTCAGGTCTTCACCCCGGATGACCAGCGCGCTGTACGGACCGACGTCATAAACGCTGTAGTCGCCGGCTTCGGGAATGTGATCCTCCCGACAGGCCCACTGCCACGTCCTGGACCACAGATGCTCGATTTCCAGGTCGTAGAACGCCTGGGACGTATAGCGCGAAAACGGGACGTCTTCGTCACCCAGAAACTCATAGGATTCCGCCGTCAATCCCGGGTCATTGGCGCTGCTCTCGGTGATGAGAACATCGCGGTGCCTCCTGCCGGGGTTTCGGGCTTCCCCGGGTGAGAGTGACAGATCACCGGGTTGGGTAATGTCGTATTCCACTGCGTTTTACCTCAAGTAATTCATAGACGGCTTCTACTTCGGACGACGGCCATCGATGTATTCGTCGATCAGCTCATGATAACGACGAATCCGCTTCTCCTGTTCCGACAGGTAGACGCCTTTGAAGCCACGTGAGCGGAAACCCTGCTGCTGGGTAATGAACACCGCCACGTCTTCCTCGATGCCCGGACCGATGGTCTCCTCGCGGTGATCGATCATCGTCACGTCGACGTCTTCTTCCACGCCGAGCTCGCCGATGGCGCCAGCGCCACGGGCAGGCTTTCCGGATTCAATGGAGGCCGGGCTGGAATACCACCAGTTGTCGAACAGGCACTGCTCCGGGTCCTTGTAGTGGGGTCGGGCCCGAAGCAGGTGGAAGCCGTCGGACCATACCGAAACCGCGAAGTTGGGAAAGATCGTGTAGTGGAACGCGTCGGTCAGCTGCTCGTCGGGCACCTTGGCATAGTGGGAGTATCCCCTCTCCGGCCCCAGGCGCCTTTTCGCTTCCTGCAACGCTTCCCGGGTGGCTTCGGGCCGTCCCTTGAAATCGGCTGGATCGAGGTCCCACGTGGTCAGCTGACCGGCCAGCGGCTCGATGATGTTGCCTTCCTTGTCCGTCGAACCCACACCAAATCCGCCCTTCATGATCATGCGATTGTGGCCCTCGTCGGAGAGGTCGAAACGGGTTTCCTTGTAGTAACTGTCGATGTTGCCGCGGATCTTCTTGCGATCCGTATCCGGTGTTGCCGCCTGATGCACCGTCGGCACGTGGTAGGACTCGTTGAAATTATCCAGAACCACCTTCCAGTTGCAGGGCAACCATGCCGAACGCGCCATGGTGCGCTTCCAGCCCTCCAGATCGAGCCGGCTCCAGGCATCCCAGATCGGGCCCAGGTACTCCTTCAGGCTCATGCAATCCTTGTCCATGTTCACCCAGACGAAGCCTGCGAAAGTTTCGCAGGCCAGCTCTTGCAGGCGCATCTTGCCGCAGGGATTGCCCTCCGGAAAGCTTTCCTTGTCGGGCGCGAAATTGAGCTCGCCATCGGGCATGAAGGCCCAGCTGTGATACTTGCAGACGAAGCGCTTCACGCTGCCCTTGGGAGCGTCCACCAGGGGGTTCGCGCGGTGCTGGCAGACGTTGTAGAACGCCTTGACGCTGCCGTCGGTCTGTCGAACCATCAGTATGGATTCCCGGCCGACGTATTCCATCTGCCAGTCGCCGGGGTTGGGGAACTGGGATTCGCGACCGAGCAGCAGCCAGACCTTCGTCCACATGCCTTCCCATTCCTGATCGAAAAACTCCCGGGACGTATAGCGTTCCCCGGGAATCTTGTGACTGCCGGTTTCCTGCTCGGGCCAGCTTTCGATCTCTGTGCGTGCTGTAGATTCCGACATGATTTGCTCCTCCACTAGCGCAAGTTGAATCTGTCACGGGTAGCGCAATGAATACCCCACGGCTTCCTGAGCCAGGATGCCAAATTAATCTACCCTTCGCCAATAAGTATCACGCGTTATCCCTTCGAAGGGAATAGCGCTTCAGCATCTCGTTGAGCGCGCTGAGCAATACCCGGTTACCCTGGAATCGGCCCGGATTCGTGGCTACCTGACTCGATTTGCCAATACCGTCACTACAGGCGAAGCGGTGTGAGGGGATACTAAGCTCACGCTCGGCAGCCGAAGGATATGCTGCAGCTCATGCCCACCGTCCCAAAAAAGGCAAAAAAGGACTTCCTGGAACGCAGCACCCGCTGGCTGCTGTTTCTGACGCTCATACATACGATCCCGGTCGTCTGGATTACGCCGG
>CAMYJX010000118.1:6172-17696 GCA_947258825.1 uncultured Pseudomonadales bacterium | reverse complement strand
CTGCGCGTTTTCGGCGACGACTACCCGACCCACGACGGAACCGGGGTCCGGGACTACATTCATGTAGACGACCTCGTTCGTGGGCATCTGAAAGCGCTGGAGTACCTGGCTCAGCATCCGGGAATTGCCGTTCACAACCTGGGCACTGGAACCGGTTATTCGGTTCTGGACGTCGTGCAGGCTTTCGAGCGGGCCAGTGGCCAGCGAATTCCTTACCAGATCGCCGAACGCCGCCCGGGCGATGCCGCGGAGTGCTACGCCGATCCGACCAAGGCAAACGTCGAGTTGTCCTGGGAGGCGCGTCGCGATTTGAAACACATGTGTGAGGACGTCTGGCGCTGGCAGCAGAAGCATCCCAACGGATTTGCGGGACCCTAGCAGCAGCTACGTTTGTGGTAGGATTCCCGCCTTCGGAGGGGTGGCTGAGCGGTCGAAAGCACTGGTCTTGAAAACCAGCGACCTTCACGGGTCCCAGGGTTCGAATCCCTGCCCCTCCGCCAAAAAAAGTTTTCGGTATCAATCAGGTGTAGTTGATAGCTTCGCTGATCATAGCGCGCCGCCCGGGCTAGATAGTGCAGCTGTAGCGGGATATTTTGAGGTCGTCCTACGGGCGGAAATCCGTCAAACTGAAACTATTGCGCCGCTGTGTGGCACAACTCGTTCCGAAGACAAGAGGGCTTTACTATGCGACGAACGCTTGCCTTAGCGGTACTTGGGTTCCTGGCTGCTCCGCAGGCCTGGGCGGAAACCGCATACTTTGCGGCAGGAGTGGTGAGGACGTTGATTGACAGCGAATTTTATGGAGGGTGTATGGCGCAGCTGGATACCTCACCAAGCGATGTACTTGAAGGTTGCAATCCCAGTTGGATCAGCTTCTCTTGCAGTGGGGATTTCAATCCGTCGGAGGTTGGCTACCGTAAGCTCGAAGCGGCCCAGCTCGCGCTGGTCACGGAGACCAGGATCACCGCCATCATCGACAACACCAAGCTGCACAATGGCTACTGCTTCGCCAGACGCCTCGACAACCTGTCTCCATGAGCCTTGGAGGAAGCCCCTTCCTCTGGGGCGCTCTGCTGTTTCTCGCTGGTCTGGTCGTTGGAGCTTTCGGCTCGGGTGTGGTTTCCAGCCCTTGGGGCGAACGGCTCGAAGTTAAGGCGCAGGCCACCACCGTCACGGCGCCCGCCTGTGAGATTGAAGGTCTGGAAACGACAGGGGAGGCAGCACCGTCGCAGCAGGTTGGAAACCCGACCCTCAATGCGGATCATGAGCCATCGAGCGACGCCGGTGACGCGGTGGTTGCCATCGGGATTTCCAAGGACGCTGACGCCGAGTTCTTCATCCCGTCGAGTAGCGGCAATGACGAGATCGTCGTGCAAATTGGGGAGCCCCGCGATGTGGATGCCCCGCCTTGATCCGACTGCAGCGCGCTAATCGAGACGTGTCAGCAGGGCCGGGGCGCCCGTCGCGGAGCGTTCCCGGGCAAACAGCTCAGTGCCCAGGCGCAGCGCGTCCACGGTCAGCGGCTCCGCGATCGTACCGTCCGCGCTGCGGCCGACCAGGCTGGCGCCAAGAAGGAAAGGATCGTTTGCTGTGATGATCGCGGTCGTAGATTTGTAAGCGCGAATCGCATCCGCGAACTCCAGATCGCCCGGGCCCGGCGCCTCGATGGCAAGATAACCAAGCTGCCGGGCGTCAGGCGCGAGTGCCTGCCCGTTCTCGTCGAGCAGCGCAAATTCGAAGCCCGCGCTGGTGACTTTGCGAGCACGGGGTATGCGCGGCGACCCATCAGAGTTCTGCAGCTCCAGCAGCAGGTGCGGGGCCGCTGAAAACGGGGCCGAAAAAGACACCGCCGTCCACCGAGGTGCAGCGCTGTCGCCAGGCTGGACGGCGCGATTGACCTCCCATAGGGATCCATCGCCCGGCAGGAAGACGCCGGGCTCCATGGCCAGCACGGGTACGGTGGCCGTGCCGCCGTTCGCCGCTCCCCCAGCGGGCAACACGCGAAGCTCAAAGCCTTCATGCGTGATCTCGCGCAACTGCGCGAACCCTGGGCGATCATCCGCGTCCCGCAGGGGACCGCTGATGAGTACAGGAACGTTCAGCGATCGGCCGAGGGCAACCGGCAACCAATCTTCGCCAGCGGAGATTGCCCTCAGCGCCGCAAGCCCAGGTGCTCGAGGGTCAGTCCAGGCGAAGACCTTCAGGTTGTCGAACTGCACCTCGTCCTTATCGCCGAGGGCAGTTGATCGAAGTCGGAGGCGCGTCGAGCCGCCGGCGAAGCCAGTGATCTGGTGGTAACCGCCCCGCTGCTGACCGTAGTCATCGCCATCGCCACGCACGCGAGTTACCTCGCTCCAGCTTGCGCCGTCGTCCGCCGAGAGTTCTACGATCACGGCTTCCTTTTTGCGGTCGAGATCCTTACGCCGCCAGTTGAAGGAAAGCCAGGCCTTGGTGGCATCGCCGAGGTCGATGCCGCGTTCGATGCTGCGAACGTTGTCTTTGACGCGAAGCCGGCCACCTTCGACATAAATGTCGCCGTTCTCCGGCACGCCGTTGTCGCCGCTTTCGCTCCAGCAACTGCGCCACGGATCGGCATCACTTCCGCAGTACTCGACGTTGTCGAAGCGATCCAGGTAGACACTGCCGCTGACCTCGGCGCCTGGACGCACGCCGCTCCAGATGGCGTCGGCTAGTGCCTTCTGCCCGACCCGGCTCGGGTGGTAGCAGTCGAATCGGGAGATATGCTCCGGCTTGAGATCGAGGTGGAAGATGCGATCGTTGAACGTGATCTCAATGCCGTTGCGGCCGCTGTAGTCACGCACTCGCTCTGCCAGAAGCCTGTTGAGCGCCCGCGTGAAGGCTGCAGCCTCGGCCCGGTCGCTGTCGGTGGCGTTGCGGCTCAGGATCTTGCCGCAGGGGCCTTCCCCCACGCCCTTTACGTCCTGCCATGAGCTGACCAGCTGCCGCAGAAGGAAGTCTTTGAAGTCCTCCGAGTTGTCCACCACGCTGCAGAATTCGTGGCTGCTGAAGTGGTCACACACGCTCTGCGCTGCACCGTCCTTGACCTTGTTACCAGCCAGCTCCCAGGTCGCCTGACAGCTCTCGAACACATAGTTGTGGTCCTCCAGGCGCATGACGTTGCGCATCCTTACTACATCCGGCACGCCGGAGACGATGATACGCCCCTCCGGTGGTAGCCGGTCCGCGAGGTAGCCGAGCGTTTCATCCACCTGCGCGCCGATGACCTCGAGATCGCCGGCGTAGTCGTGACCGGGATCACGGCAGACGTCATTGGCGCCGAGCCCGATCAGCACGGTGCTGACATCACCAGCGGCTGTGACAAACTGAGCTAGCTCGAAGGCGTCTTTCCAGCGCCCGCCGTTTGCCGCGGCATTGACCACCTGCCCAGGGGTGAAACCGAGCCGGCTGGCCATCGACCAGCTGGTGTTGGCCGAGCCGTAGTTCCACTCCCTGCTCGGGCGCGCGCCTAGGTGTTCGAGGCAGTCCACGACGTCGCGGTTGCCACACATTTCGGTGGTATGCGTTCCCACAGCCATGCTGTCGCCAATGACCGCAAATTTCTCCGCCGCCGCAGCGGTCGCGATCGTCTCGAAGGTCGGGTCATCGAGAAAGGACCAGCCGCCATTGGCGGCGTTGAGGAGCGTCACGCGGATCTGATCCGGCCACGTCACCTCGAGATCGGCGTAGCCGTCATAATCTACGTCGCGCATGAACAGCGTGAAGCTATCGAGTACGGACCTTCCGGCCAGCTGATCAAACTGCGCGAGCAGCACCGGCGGTGCGTCGGCCGCGCGCGCGGTGAGCAGCACAAGCAGGCCCGGTGAGTTGGTGATGAGCAGGTCCACCAAGCCGTTGCCATCGAAGTCAGCGTTCTGCCCGGATATCTGCTGCAAAGCGTCCTTGTCTACGCGGCCCACGACCGGTGCAGCGAAACTACCGTCTTGCCGGCCCCTCAGGAGGTAGGCTCTCTGGGAAGGGACGGGATAGCCCCGCACCGGGCTGATGCTGTAGATGCTTAACTCGTCACGATGCTCGAGGTAGAGATCTTCGATGCTGTCGCCGTCGGCGTCGCCGCGGTAGATTGTGAACCGACCGTCGTCGAGGGCCACCCCGAACACCTGCATCGACGCGGCGGATGACATGAACAGCGCGATCAGGCATCTGGTGAAAGTGCTCATCCCTGCACATCCCTTGAACATGGGGCTGTGCACGTACCATTGTTTATCAGTGACATATGGGGTGGGCAAAAATGTCTTCCTCGAAGACTCAGATTCAGAGCTATCGTGTTGAGTACGGTTTAGAGACCGTAAAGATGTGGCGTCGTTCGTTTCAGCGAGCGATGGGACTGGAAGCGCAAAACCGCCTCAGCGAGTTGGTCCCGCAGTTGGACTACTTTTCGACAATCGAGCCAGCGAGTATTCGTGTTGCGGTTGAACCTGAAGACGCAGCGATCGTCGGGATGATGGTTCTTTCCGGTTCAGCGTTGGATCACCTGTATATTCACGTTGATTATCAAGGATGCGGACTGGGCTCCCGTTTCCTTCGTCTGGCGAAAGAAGAGTCACCGGCTGGAATTGAGCTGTATACGTTTCAGAAAAACACAGGCGCCCGGAAGTTTTACGAATCGCACGGATTCGTTGAGATTGAGCGAGGCTTTGCCGCCGCTCTGAGCAATCCATGGGCAACGCGCAAGGATGAACTGGCAGACATCAGATTTAGGTGGACACCGGATTCACCACCTGACTGACTTCCGTCCTTCGATCATTACGAGCACACTTGGAATATCGTCGTACATCCAGCCGTTAAAGGTCACCGGAGCGAGAAACCCTGATTAAAGGAACTTGCCTCTGCGGGCAGGTTGGGGCCCCGCTTGGGTAGATCGGCCAAGGGTGATTCTCCGCAGGGGATTTGTTGATACCGACCCTGACAGAAGGAGACTGAGGAGCGGACGAGACGCGAGCGGTAGAGCGGCCGCCGCAACGACCTGTTAGGTCGCGGAGAGGAACCACCATATGACAATTCCCGCGACGGCGAGCCCCAATACCGAGAGTATGGTCGCTCTTCCAACGTTTGCTTGGGCTGTGCTTGAGCCTAGATCTTCCTTCGCCCAACTGAATTCACTTTTCCATCGATCGTGATTGGTGAAATAACGCTGCAGCGCCTCGACGATCTGATCGACCGTTAGCGGGGCATTGGAGCACGAATAGTGCTCTTCGATCGAGCCGTCTTGATACTCGAGAACGAACCCGGATTCCGCGCTCCCCGATGTCTGTATGTATGTCATCTCGTCCTTAGCAAGAACAAGAAAAAAGTCGCCTCCGTCAGCCAGCAACCTGACCTTTTCCGCGATCAAATCGGCGCTCATGGGTAGATCACTAACGTCGCCATTAATGGAAAGCTGCATGGTTTTAGTCTCCTAAGGCCCAACCGGTTTCATCTTTTAGTGTAATGCGTAAGCGCAATCACGCGACTAGTTGAGTCGTCTGGCAGTACTGGATCGATCATATATCGGGCCGGAGAAGTACGAGGGCGAGGTAGACGTGAAGAATGAGGGAAACGCTGGTGGTGGTAGGCCGGCCTGCATGGGCGACCGACGCTTTTGCATTAGCCGTTTTTGGCCGCGCGTTTGGCGCCGTTTTGCTCCTTTTCAGAAAATCAGCTGTGTACTGTGTGCTTATTGCATCCCTTTGCGGTGCCGTTGCGGCCCAATTCATAGCAGTCTTCCAGGTTCAGGCTGGGAGTACAGTAAACCAACCCGGTAGTGGTGCGAATGCCGGCGTCACGCCCAACTCGGACTCACCGTTGTGCAGCGCAGGACTCGGGTAGCCGCGTGGTCGCGGAATCAGCTCCTCCAGTTCCGGGGTGATTACTTCGGGCGGAAAATGTGCGTGTGAATTCGATGAAGGATGTCAAACTCTTCCGGCGCAATATCTGCAAGCAGCGCATCGTGTTCCGCATCGAATGCAGCCACCTGCTCTTCGGAAAGGCTTGCGGAAATACCACGAAGGGCCCGCATGCGGCCACGCCATGACTCGCGCGTGAATGGAATCTGCTCGTCGTAGACGAAAAACCCAACCAGCTCGAGCGCCTGTCGGGACCAACCGGGTTCCACCGCCAAGGTGCCATCCCAGTCTGCACCCGACCAGTCAGGATTGTGTTTGAGCACCAGAGATTCAGACGCCCGCACGATGCGGTCTAATCGAGGCAGGAAACTGAAATACGACACCACCAGCAGGCCACCAGCATCGAGTACCCGCACCACCTCGGGAATGGTCTTCTTCAAATCGAAATAGAGCCAGCACTGGTTCGCGGTGACAACGTCGAAGGCGTCGTCGTCGAACGGGAGGTCTTCAGCACCAGACTGTCTGAAGGCTATCTGCAGACCGTCTCGCTGGCCCGCGGCCGTCGCCATGTCGATCTGGCCGCTGGCGTAGTCAATGCCCGAAACGATAGACCCCTGCGATGCGAATCGACGCGCCAGCAAGCCCGTACCGGTCCCCAGATCCAGGATTCGCTGACCACGGAGGCCGATTCCGAAAGCCAGAAGGCGCTGGTAAAAGCTTTCCGGTGGTCCAGGCCGAAAGCGGTCATAGTCAACGGATGCTCGTCCCCAATCGATGTTCCGACCGGCATCGATGTTTTCAAACGATTGATTAGACACGATCTATCGAATCACCCCTGAAAGTTGCGGTACGGCGAAAGTCGGCCAACATCGATCGCTAGATGACGTGCGTCACGCGGGACAGCCCCCAGAAATTACTCCGATTCCGGTTGTTGGTCCACAGGCCCCGCTCATCCAAACTCGCATCGCGGAAAGACCTTCGGCAGAATGACGCGGCTGGCCCCATACCAGTTGCCCCCTCGGTCGCGACTATTCCGCCGAGTCGGAACTGCAGAGCGTCAGATTTAAAGGAAGAAGTAATGAACCGTTCGGTGAAAGTCCTGTTGCTCTTCGGCACCCATATATCGGCGATCGGTATCGGCTTCGCGCTAGGAATCTATCTGCTTCCGATTTTGACAGCGCCAGATGGCCCCGATGTAAGAATGGTCCGCTCTACAGCCAACGCGGCCCAATTCACTGGAAATTTCCGACGTGATCTGGCGGATAGCGATGCGCTGCACTGGGGCGAAGGAACGCTCTACATCGGGACGGACAACATCGCCTTCGAGGGCCGCCTGGCGCCCGGGCCCGACTACCGCCTCTACTTGTCGCCTGAATTCACCGAAACGGAAGCTGGATTTGAAGCGCTGAGGTCTCAGATTCGGTTGACCCGGCGGCGTTCAATACCGCAATCGTCTGGTGTGAAAGTTTCGGCCAGTTCATCACCGCCGCCGCCTACCAGTAGAAGCTGAGCTGGGGCGCTCCTGAGCGTTACTCGGCGGCTTCCGGAGCAGTCTTCAGGGCATTATCCGCAAGGCTCTGCATCACTTTCGAAACCGCCATCCGTTCAACCCGACGGCGGCTGTTCAAGGCCCTGACCAGCACGTAATCGTCGCTCCCCTCATCCGGCTGCAGGACGAGGTAGTTGATGCCTTTGGCCTGGAATATCCGGCCCTTGAGATGGGTGTTCACAGTCCGCCCTGGTGCTTATTGTTATGCCCGCATTCTGATGTTTTCCGGGCCGGAGAATTTTCAGTTTTGACAGACGAATGTAAGCCCGTTGCTACGTCATGCCGCTTTTTGCATTGGTCGGGGTTTAGTCCCTAGAATCACGGCCAGGATCTCAGTGACTAACGGACTTTCGCGGATGATATTCGGCATCGCCGTGCACGGCGCCCCTTACGGCTCCCAGGCCTCTGCCTCGGCACTGCGCTTCGCTGAGGCCGCGGTTGCTGCCGGGCACAGCCTGGATCGCGTTTTCTTCTATCACGACGGGGTCAACACAGCGAACGGGCTGACGGTGCCACCTCAGGATGAACCCTCGCCGCAGCAGGGCTGGGTCGCGCTCGCCGAGTGGCATGGCGTAGAGCTGGCGGTTTGCATCGCGGCGGCCCTGAAGCGCGGTCTGATCAACGAGGAGGAGCGCAGCCGCTACGGGCTGGCCGCAGCCAGCCTGCATCCAGCATTCAGCATCGTCGGTCTCGGTCAGCTGATCGACGCCATCGATGGTTCGGACCGGTTCATTACGTTCGCGGCCTGATGGAAACGCGGCGCATCCTTTTTCTGCTTCGGCAGCCGCCCTACGCCACAGGCCACGCGGTGGAGGCGATCGAAAGCATCCTGGTCGCCGGCGTCTTCGAGCAGCAGGTCTCTGTCCTGTTTCGCGATGACGGCGTCTGGCAGCTGCTCGAGGATCAGAAAGGGAGCGCGCTGGGCACTCGAACCGTGGGCAAAGTTGTTCAGGCCCTGCCGGAATACGAGGTGGAGGACATTTACGTCTGCGCCGAATCGCTTACGGAACGCGGCCTGAAAGTCGAGGACCTGGTCCTCCCAGTCAAGGTGGTTTCCCGGCGGCAGCAGCAGGCCTTGATCAGCGCCCAGCAAGCGGTGGTCAACGACTGATGCCGACCTTGCATGTCATCAACAAAGCGAACGCCCTCCCCGGCTGTCTCTCTGTCGCCGGGACCAATGACGCGCTGCTGCTCATCGAAGACGGGGTCTACGCCGGCACCGGCCCCCGGTCGCCCCAGCGGCCGCTCTATGCGTTGGCCGCAGACGTTGTCGCTCGAGGCCTCGGCGAACGGTTGGGGCCCTCGGTAACCGTGGTAACCGACGCCGAGTTCGTGCAGTTGGCCGTAGATCACCAACCCATCGTCTCCTGGCGCTGACGTGGTCGTTGCAACCGACAAAGAAGGTTACCTGACCAATATGAACGACTGGTCGGAAGCCGTGGCAACAGAGATCGCGTGCGCGGAAGGCATTGAGCTGAGCGACGCGCACTGGGCGATGATTACCCTGGTCAGACAGTTCTACGCCGACTTCGAAGTGTCACCGGCAATGCGGCCGCTGGTTAAGCTGACTCGGGAAAACCTGGGGCCGGAACAGGGCAACAGCCTGTATCTGCTGAAGCTGTTTCCCGGCAGCCCGGCCAAATTGCTGGCCAAAATCGCGGGCCTGCCCCGACCAACCAACTGCCTCTAGACCCAGGCCTCGACCTGGGTAGCGCAGGCGCCGCGAGGCCGTCAACCGAAGCGCTCAGGCCTGTCGATACGCTACCACATCACCGACGATGGCCATGGTGGGGCCCGTCACTCCGGCGGCACGCACCCTGTCCGCGAGAAGCCGAAGGCGAAGGCCAAATCGAAACCCAAAGACAAGGAGAAGGCCAAGGACAGCGCCAAGCCCGAAATGGCGGGTGCCCAAGCCGAGGGCAAAAGCGCGCAACCGGCACCCGAGTCAAAGGTGGACCGGTCACAAAACGCACCGACTGGGCCGCGTCGCGATGGGTGAGCGGAATGCCAGTGTAAGCGGCGGCCCCGAGGGCTGCGGTGATGCCCGGAACCACGATGCAATCGATGCCCGCAGCCAGGAGGCTCTCGATCTCTTCCCCGCCGCGGCCGAAGATGAACGGATCGCCGCCTTTCAGGCGCGCAACGCTTTTTCCGGCCAGAGCCTGCTCCACGAGCAGCGCGTTGATGTTCTCCTGACGGGTGCTCGCTGCCCGCCACTTCTTACCCACGTAGATCAGCTCGGCATCCCGCCTGGCGTAATCGAGAATATCCCGATTGACGAGGTTGTCGTAGAGCACGACGTCTGCCGACTGCAGCAGTCGAAGCGCCTTTAGCGTCAACAGCTCGGGGTCCCCGGGGCCGGCACCAATGAGCGCGACGAAGCCGGCGTCGCGACCGGCAAGCTCCGCCTGGAACTGTGCCTCTGCTTGTTCTGTATCCCCTCGATAAACGCGCTCCGCAATGGAACCCCCGATCACCCGCTCCCAGAAACGCTGACGCTCGCTCACGGTACCGAGCGCCGACTTTACCGCGTCGCGACGATCTCGAATAAAGCCGGCCAACGTGCCCAGGCCTGAAGGGAGCCGCGCCTCGATCCAACCCCGCACCACCCGGGCGAGGGTCGGCGAGCTGCCGCCGGTGGAAATGGCAATCTGCACGGGGGATCGATCAACAATCGCCGGGAAGATGGCGCTGGAGATTTCCGGCTGATCCACGCTGTTTACCAGGGTGTGGGCGGCGTTGCCGGCCTCGAAGACCGACGCGTTCACAACGGGATCATCGGTGGCTGCTACCACCAGGTAACGTCCCTTGACGTCATCAGGCGCAAAGGTCCGTGGATGAACCGTCAGGCCATGCGCCGCCACCAGAGCCCGCGTCCCGTCTGCCAGCGCGGGCGCCACGATCTCCACCTCAGCCCCAGCAAGCAGCAGCAGGTCCAGCTTGCGCTGCGCGATCTCGCCCCCGCCTACCAGCAGGCAGGGCCGACCCCGTAGCTCGAGAAAAAGCGGCAGGTAGTCCATGCCGATCAGCTCGAGAGGTTCAGAACGGCCTGACCACCCATATAGGGACGCAGCGCACCGGGAATGTGAACGTTGCCGTCGATGTCCTGAAAGTTTTCGAGAACGGCAATGAGCGTTCGGCCCACGGCGAGACCCGATCCGTTTACAGTATGCACCAGCTCGGGCTTGCCGGTTTCCCGGTTGCGGTAGCGGGCCTGCATGCGCCGGGCCTGGAAATCCAGATAATTACTGCAGGAGGAGATCTCACGGTACGCGTTCTGGCCCGGCAGCCAGACCTCGAGATCGATGGTCTTCGCCGCCGCGAAGCCAAGATCCCCGCCGCAGAGCCCCACGGTGCGGCAAGGCAGCTCGAGCCTCTGCAGAATATGTTCGGCATGACCGGTCAGGGCATCCAGCGTCTCCCAGGAGTCCTGGGGCCGGGTCAACTGCACAAGCTCCACCTTTTCGAACTGATGCTGACGGATCATCCCCCGGGTATCCCGGCCGTAGCTGCCGGCCTCGCTGCGGAAACACGGCGTGTGGCAGACATGGCGAATGGGCAGCTCATCTTCCGGAATGATGGTATCCCGATAGATGTTGGTCACCGGAACTTCAGCCGTCGGCGCCAGGTAATAGTCGTTTTCCCCCTCCAGGCGGAACTGGTCCTCGGCGAACTTCGGCAGCTGTCCAGTGCCGAAAAGTGAGTCGGCGTTGACGATGTAAGGGACGTAAACCTCCCGATAATCGTGCTCGTTGACGTGGGTATCCAGCATGAACTGGGTCAGCGCCCGATGCAGCCTGGCAACCCCTGAATGCAACACGACGAACCGGCTGCCCGTGACCTTGGCGGCCGTCTCGAAGTCCAGCGCGCCACCGGCGCCAAGCTCTACGTGATCTTTCGGTGTGAAGTTGAACCTGGGCGTCTGGCCCCAGCGCCGCAGCTCGACATTGCTGGCCTCATCCGCACCGGACGGCACGGACGGGTCCGGCGCGTTCGGAATGCCGCGCAGAAAATCCTGATAACGGGCCTGCAACTCCGAAAACTGATCCTTGGCAGCATCCAGCTGAGCGCCCAAATCGCCGACTTCCGCCAGCAGCGGCTCGATGTCTTC
>CAMYJX010000118.1:0-6161 GCA_947258825.1 uncultured Pseudomonadales bacterium | reverse complement strand
TTCCAGGGCGGTAAATGCGGCAACGTCAAAGTCGAAACCTTTTACCGCCAGACGTTCTTGAAACAGCTTAGGATTTTGGCGTAATGCCCTGATATCTAACATTTTATCCTCAGAGAAACCTTAAGCGCCCGCCAGGCGTTGACCCGTCCACGCAGCGATCACACAAACCAGGATGCTGCCAAGCACGTAACTGGACGCCAGCAGATAACGCTGACCATCGATCAACGCCACGGTCTCCAGGGAGAACGCGGAAAACGTCGTAAACCCGCCCAGCAATCCCACCACCAGCAGATAACGGCCCCAGCTTTCGAACCAGGGTTGCTGTTGGCCCAAGCCCCAGAGAATGCCGATAGCCAACGAGCCGGCGATATTAATCACAAAGGTTGCCCAGGGAAACCTGTCGGGCGCGAACAGCCAGGTAGAAACCAGGAACCGACAGACCGCGCCGATGCTGCCTCCCACGGCAACCCAGAGCACGGCTTTACTCAGCATGCCCGTTACCTTCCCCGCCGCTCCGCACTTTCAACCTGGCCAGCCTCGCCCGAATCTTGGCTTCCAAACCCCGATCTACCGGCTGGTAGTAATTCTGCGGCGCGAGATCTTCCGGCCAGTAGGACTCGCCGGCAGCGTAGCCATCGGGTTCATCATGGGCGTAGCGATAGCCGGCGCCGTAACCCAGACCTTTCATGAGTTCCGTTGGCGCGTTGCGCAGATGGGGCGGAACCGGATGCGACGGCGTCTGACGAACGTGCTCGCTGGCGGCCCCAAAGGCCAGATAGGCGGCATTGCTTTTCGGCACGCTGGCCAGGTAAAGGACTGCCTGGGCCAGCGCCAGCTCACCCTCGGGCGATCCCAGACGGTCATAGACATCCCAGGCCGTCACCGCCAGCTGCAGCGCGCGCGGATCCGCGTTGCCGATATCCTCGCTGGCCATGCGTACCACCCGCCGGGCGACGTAAAGGGGATCACATCCGCCATCGAGCATGCGGCACAACCAGTAGAGGGCGGCATCGGGATCGCTGCCGCGCACCGACTTGTGCAACGCGGAAATCTGTTCGTAAAACAGGTCGCCGCCCTTGTCGAACCGCCGATAGCGGGTACCAGCCGCTTCCATGACCAGCGTTTCGTCCACCGCGCCGTCCGCCAGTTGAGCCGTCACCTCCAGCAGGTTCAGCAGACGCCGTGCATCCCCGTCGGCCAGATCGATGAGCAGGCGGCGTGCATCCGGGGTTACGGTCACGTCCAGCGCTTCCGCCAGCGCACGGTCGATCACGGTGGACAGTTCCTCATCACTCAGTGCCCGCAGCACGTATACGCGGGCCCTGGACAGCAGCGCTGGATTTACCTCGAAAGAGGGATTTTCCGTGGTCGCGCCTATGAAGGTGACGGTGCCCTTTTCCACATGCGGCAGAAAGGCATCCTGCTGAGCCTTGTTGAACCTGTGGACCTCATCGACGAACAGCACCGTCGCCTGGCCCTGACGACGGCCGGCCTCTGCTTCAGCGATCGCGGCACGAACGTCCTTTACCCCCGACAGCACGGCCGAAAGGCTCAGACAGCGGGCCCCGGAGCTGGCGGCCAGCAGCCGTGCGAGGGTGGTCTTGCCAGTGCCCGGTGGTCCCCACAGAAGCATGGAATGCAGGCGCCCGGAAGCAGCCAGTCGAGCGAGGGGTTTATCGGGTCCCAGCAGATGGCGCTGGCCGATGAAAGATTCCAGGGTTTTCGGGCGCAGCCGCTCGGCAAGCGGGCCTTCAAGGGTCGCGTCCCCGAACAGAGACGGTGCCTCATCCTCCAATGACATCGGTGCCGGGTGGAACCTCCAGGACGAATTCGCCAGATTCTATCACCGACACGTCTGCAACCGGAGCAAATCGGATCTGCGTCTTCTGGCCAAGATGATCGAGAATATCCAGGCCGCTGAGACCCGCAGCGTCGAAGTGGAGGCGGATTTCCCGGTACAGGGTCTCCTCCGATACGGGCTCGATCACAAAGGTCTCTCCGGCTTCGTCCGCAATTCGCGCCACGTGAAACCGATCGCCGAGAATGACGTCGTCCCGGGTCAGCAACGAGACCGGCGTATCCGCCAGGGCTTCGTCCAGCGGACGCCGGGTGAGCTGCTCCAGATCGGGGTCGTAAACCTGCATCTGATCGCCATCAATGAGGATGACCTGAGGATAGGGGTCGTCAACCGTCCACTTGAAATCCGGCCGCTGCAGCAGAACCTGACCCGCTGACCGCTCAATAACCTCACCCCGGGCACCAAAAACGTCCTGCGTGAACGCGGCAGAATAGATCGCCATTTCCTGCAGCCTCGCCGTCAATTTCTGGCGGCTTTCAGCAAGGTAAATCTGCCGGGATTCGGCAACCCGGGCGTCCTCCAGGGCCTGCAGGTCGTCGCCACCGGCGAAGGCCGCGGAGGCGAAGACGAGGCTGAAGAACAAACAGATGCTAGTCGCGGTGGGGAACCAGTACTTCACGGCTGCCATTGCTGTTCATCGGGGTGACTACCCCGGCTTCCTCCATCGCTTCGATGAGGCGAGCTGCACGGTTGTAACCGATTCGCAGCTTGCGCTGGACACCGGAGATGGAGGCGCGCCTGGACTCCAGCACGTGAGCCACGGCTTCGTCATACAGGGCGTCATCCTGCTCCGCTCCATCTTTAGACTCCAGAACCAGGAAGGGTTCCTCGTCACCGCCGGTAAGCACCTCGCTTTGATAGTCCGGCTCCCCGCGCTGCTTCCAGTCAGAAACGACGCGATGAACCTCATCGTCGGATACGAAGGCGCCATGAACCCGGGTCGGCATGGAAGTTCCCGGCGGCAAGTAGAGCATATCGCCGTGGCCCAGCAATTGCTCCGCGCCCCCCTGATCGAGGATCGTACGGGAATCGATCTTAGAGGAAACCTGGAAGCTGATCCGAGACGGAATATTGGCTTTGATCAGGCCCGTGATCACGTCTACCGATGGACGCTGCGTGGCCAGAATGAGGTGTATGCCCGCAGCCCGGGCCTTCTGCGCAATGCGCGCGATCAGCTGCTCCACTTTCTTACCGACGATCATCATCATGTCGGCAAATTCGTCGATGACGACCACGATGACGGGCAGCTTTTGCAGGGGCGGCGCCTCGGTTTCAGCCTCGGCGCTCCAGAGCGGATCCAGGATCGGCTCGCCTTTCTTCTCCCCCTCGACGACTGCCCGGTTGTAACCCGCCAGGTTGCGAACGCCCAGGGCTGCCATCAGCCGGTAACGACGTTCCATCTCCGCCACGCACCAGTTGAGCGCCTGAGCGGCGTCGGTCATGTCAGTGACCACAGGTGTGAGCAGATGAGGGATCCCTTCGTAGACCGAAAGCTCCAGCATTTTCGGGTCCACCAGAATCAGGCGCACCTCGTCCGGGGTCGATTTGTACAGCACGCTCAAAATCATGGCGTTTACGCCTACCGACTTCCCGGATCCGGTGGTACCCGCCACCAGAAGGTGCGGCATTCTCGCGACATCGGCCACCACAGACTGACCGGAGATGTCCTTGCCCAGGGCTAGGGTGACCGGCGACTTCGAATCCAGGAACACGGGGCTGGTGAGAACCTCTTTGAGGCGCACGACCTGCCGATCTTCGTTGGGAATCTCGATGCCCACGTAGGGTTTGTTTGGAATCACTTCGACGATCCGCACGCTGATCACGGCGAGCGAGCGCGCCAGGTCCTTGGCCAGCGAGCTGATCTTCTGGACTTTCACGCCTGGCGCAGGCTGCATTTCGAATCGAGTGACCACAGGGCCTGGCAGCACCGAGACCACCTCGGCCTCCACGCCGAAATCTCTGAGCTTGGACTCCAGCAGCTGAGACAGCTTGTCTAGGGACGCTTCCGAGAAGCCGCCGCCATCTTCCGGGCGCGGCTCATCCAGCAGATCGACATCCGGCAGGTCGCCCTTCGCCCGCGTGGTGAACAGCCGCTTCTGGCGGGCCGGCGCCGGTGCCGCAGGTGCTGGCGGTTGAATTTCCGGTGCCTTACGACCCGCCAGCTTTTTCCGATCCGCGTTGAATTTTGCCTGGCGGGTTTCCTTCAGACGCGCTGCCGTGGCCTTCGCTTCCCGCCGGCCGCGCCATACGTCCAGACGCCCGTCTATCCACGTCACGGCACCTTCGAACGCCCGGTGCAGATGCCGGCCGGTGAATTCCGCCATGGCCAACCACGAGAATCCTGCAGCCGCCTGGGCGCCAATGAGGCAACCGGTCAGCGACAGAAGCGTCAGCCCCACCCAGCCGAAAACGGGCGTGCCTGCCAATGTCAGCCACTGACCGAAAACGCCCCCCACGCCCGCGGGCAGCGTGCTGTCGGTTACAAAATGCAGCTGCGCCAGCGTGCAGCTGCACAGCAGAACGGCGAGCCATCCAAACCCGCGCACCGACAGCAACTGCCAACTGAACGCATCTGCTCGATGACGGATCAGCCTGACGCCCACAAACAACATGGCTACCGGCAATACGTAGGCGATCCAGCCGAAAAGGCAGAGCACCACATCAGCCAACCAGGCGCCGCTGCGACCGACCAGATTGCTGACTTCCACCCCGCTGTCGCCATAGCCGGTGAAGCTGCCCGTATAGCTGAAGGCGGGATCTGCGGGCGAATAGGAAATCACCGCCAGCAGCGTGAAGGCGGCGGCTGCCGTCAGACCAATGAGACCGATCTCCCGTATCGGCACGAACGTCGACGTCACGAATTTCTCCTTAAATTCCGGTAAGGAGTTTAGCCCTATTGAGATAGCCACACAAATATCTATTCAATTCAGTCTGTTATCGGAAGTATCTAGAATGGAATCCTGCTGTCCACAACGAGTCGCCACGGGTATGATTGGCCACCCGTTCAGTAGACGCGTAACGTAACGCGTGAGGTAGACCGTGCGACCCGATAAGAAGAAAGTCATCGACGAGCAGTGGGACGACGAACGTATCCGCAGCTTTCTGGACAAGCCGCCCCTCGGCGAGGGCGAAGATCCCGACTATAGCGCCGTTCTCTATGCCTATCGAAGCATGCGCCCCGAGGACTTCAGCCGCTTCATCGACATGTTCCTCGCCGCGGGCAGAGACCCCTCTGCCCGAGGAGCCGCCGGGGAAACGGTCCTCGAAACCATTGCCAGTCATCGCCGCGCGGACGCGTTCCGCGAGATTCTCAGCGCCGCTGCCAAACGCGCCTGAAACCTGAGGCGCTCGGGGGATGTCAGACATCGTGCTGCTCGCCCCGGAGGATGTTGCGTTTCCTGCGCCCGAAGCGGCGCTCAAACACCCCAACGGCCTGTTGGCCGTGGGCGGCGATCTCACCTCCGACTGGCTGCTGACAGCCTACGCGGAGGGCATATTCCCCTGGTATGAAAGCGACGAAGGCCCGATATTGTGGTGGTCTCCAGATCCACGCGCCGTCTTGAAACCGGGTGGCCTACACGTCAGCCGAAGCCTGGCCAAGCGCATCCGCAACTGTGGATTCAACGTGACCATGGACAACAGCTTCACCGAGGTGGTCAGCAACTGTGCTGCGCCGCGCCGCACCGGCTCGGGAACCTGGATTACGCCGCGCATGCAGAGCGCCTACACCCAACTGCATCGCCTGGGCTACGCCCATTCCGTCGAAGTCTGGATGGGTGAGCAACTGGTCGGGGGCCTCTACGGTGTCTCTCTAGGCCGTATGTTCTTCGCTGAAAGCATGTTTTCCCGGGAGCGGGATGCATCCAAGATCGCGCTCCGGAACCTGTCCATTCAGCTCGAAAGCTGGGGCTTTTCGCTGATAGACTGCCAGGTCATGAACGAGCACCTGCGATCTCTCGGCGTCACCGAGATGCCTCGACCGGCTTTCCTGAGCCTGGTGCGGGCCAACGATCTCGCTGCAACTCGCCGCGGCCCCTGGCGCCTGGAGGCCGGCGATGCAGGATGAGCTAGGCAACAAGCAGTTCTATATAACGCCGTCTCACCCTTGCAGCTACCTGCCCCACCGGGACGCCAATACCCTGTTTCTGGATCCCAGAGAGACCATAACGCCGAACGCCTACCAGACGTTGTCCGAACAGGGCTTCCGCCGCAGCGGCGGACACCTGTATCGACCGCATTGTCGCTCCTGCCAGGCGTGTATTCCCAGCAGGGTACCGGTGGCAACCTTTGCACCTAAACGACG
>CAMYJX010000117.1 GCA_947258825.1 uncultured Pseudomonadales bacterium | reverse complement strand
AATCAAAAAGTAAGGCTGCTCGACGCCAGCGGTCGAAAATTCGGCGCAGCGACAGCGCGAAAATATCGGCGGATGTGCTGAAAAATCCGGCGCGGTCGGCCGAAATTCTTGTGCATTCGTTCTCATTTCCAGCGTGCGTCGTTCTCGGCGGCTATGTGCGGCAGGAAGCTATGGTGTGTCTTCGATAAAGCGTTGTCGGTGGCCTGCAGTTGCCGTTGTTTTGTCTACCCTTCATATATCGAAGATCCGAGAGGAGGCCCCGTGACTCAGATGTCCAGCGATCCCAGCGGCGAGCGCACTGCCGCCAGCCGTCCACCCCCGTTGAAGTACACCCAGACGGCGCCGTCGGGCTCGCTCATCGGGCCCAGCATCGTGATCAAAGGTGAGCTTTCCGCCGCCGAAGAT
Source organism: uncultured Pseudomonadales bacterium (assembly GCA_947258825.1). GTDB lineage: Bacteria > Pseudomonadota > Gammaproteobacteria > Pseudomonadales > Azotimanducaceae > UBA7803. The sequence continues at coordinate 5,816 of CAMYJX010000117.1, read as the reverse complement.
CTGCTGATCATGGGTCGGGTCGAGGGAGTGGTTGATCATGATCAGACCCTTACCGTTCACGCCGATGGTGTGGTCTGCGGCGAGGTCAAAGCCAAGAACATCCTGGTGGAAGGGTCGGTGGAGGGTAACCTCTACGCCACCGAGCGGGTTCGCATAGATGCTACCGGACGCATGACCGGCGACGTCTACGCGCCTCGCGTCGGCGTGCTGGAGGGTGCGAGCTTCAAGGGCGCCGTTGATATGGACGCTGATACCGGCGCCATTGAGCAGCGATTCGAGAAAAGCGCGGAAGCCAAGGGTTACCGACCGGCGGATACCGCCCCAGCGAAGGCGGGCGATCCTGAACCGTCTATCGAAGCAGGATCGGAAGGGTTGTCATCCAGCGAATCGTCGGCTTCCGCTTCTTCCACCAGCGGCAGCACGAAAAGGAAATCCAAGCACAACGACAGCGGAGAAAGCGATGTTGCGCAAGCTTCTGAATACCAAAGACTCGCCGACCCCGCCAGCGGAACCCACGATCATGTCTCCGACGGTAAGCCAGGCGCTTCCGGATGAGCAGCAGGCCGTGGTCCCTGAGCAGGACGACGTTACCCCAAAGGCAGCGGAGGATGTGATGGCAGAAGATCTTTCGACTCACGGCGATCGAACAGGCAGCGGTGAGGACTACGTCCCAGGCGACGCCGGTGACCGCCTAAGCAGCGGTATCGGTAAGCGAAATCGCGCCGACGCCATGTCGGTTGTCGGGCCCTCGCTGGTCGTCAAAGGTGAGCTGGAAGCGGCAGAGGACCTGCTGATCGAAGGGCGCCTGGAAGGCTCGGTCAAGCACACGGCCGAGCATCTGATCATCGGCAAGGAAGGCGTCGTCAATGCGGACATCCACGCCCGCAACCTTTCCATTGAAGGGGTCGTCGAAGGCAACATCGTCGGTTCGGAATCGGTGGTGATTCACGATACGGCAAATGTGCGCGGCAATATCTACACGCCGAGGATCAGCATCTCCGACGGTGCGCACTTCATCGGCAGCATCGATATGGATACGTCCAGCGCCCAAAAGCATTAATAGAAGCATTAAGAGAAGCACTAGGAGACGCACCGGGGCGAAACCTCTTGTGGCGACGCTTCGTCCGGTGACGAGCAGCCTGCGTGCGTGGCCTCCATGAGAACCCGGCGATGACCCAGCAGCCTCATCAGCGTGCGCTTGTTGAACAGGCCGTCCAACAGGCGTCGGCTTGCTACGAAGAAAGGACCTCGCTGCTGCAGCTTGCCGACCATGAAGGTTTCGGTGCCGTGCTGGAATCGCTTTGCCTCGCGGCCCTGCTGCTGGCGCGACCTTCAGCCGATGCCGTTGGTCGAGCCCAAAGGCTGATCGACGCGGTGCTGGATACCCAGGTCAAGGTTACGCTGGATCCCGAACACGGGGCCTTCCCCCTGGCCTGGTGCGCGCAGCAGCAACGCGGTCTGGTGGTGGCGGATGAATCCCGGGAAATAGTCGGCTCTGTGCTTGCGAGCATGCTCAACGCCCATGAAAAATCCCTGGGACAAGATCGGGCTTTTCGAACCCGGGAAGCCGTGCGCCGGGCGATTCGTCCCGCCGACTACCCACCGCCGGAAGATACAGCCGGTCTGATGCTGGCTGCCTGGCTCGATCTCGAGTGCGGGGACCGATGGCGGGGGCAGAAGCTGGTAGATCAGCTGCTGGCGGCTGGAACGGGGCCGCTCACCGAATCGCTATGGGGTGACCCCAGGCGGACAGCTTTAACGCTGTGGGCGATCGGCTTGTGGCAGAACAAGCCGCAGCTACGCGACCATTCGAGCGCGCTGCTGGAAACGCTGATTACAGATGTTGCCGGGTCGGTTCATCCCGGGCTGCCAGAGCTGTTTGGAAATTCGACTCGACTTTCGAAGAAGTCGGACGACCACTATCCGTGTCTCGGTACCTGGCTGACATGGCATGCCCTGGGCGCGACTCCCCTCATGCCCACAGCCCTTGGTGATCCGCTGCAGGCGACGCTGTTCGCTTTTCCGGCACTGGCGGGGCTGACGCTGCCGCCCGAAACCCCTTCGCGTTTCGCGTCCGATGTGATGAATGGCACCCTGGAGCGTATCTTGCCGCAGCGGGTGGTAACCGGTTGGTCGGAGCCGGATCTGCTTATCGAAGCGAGCGGGAATCGAGCCACGGCCGAGGGTTGCGCGGAGGCTGGCATGCCAGTTGCCGGCGTACGCTGGACGGCGGGGCAAGGGGTTTCTGCATGGCTGCAATGCCGGGTTTCCCGGACCTATTCCGCCCGCTGCAGCAAGCGGTTCGTGCATCTCGACGATCCCGGGCTCACCACCATCGACATCGGTCAGCTTGGCCCTGGAGGCACGCGCATGATCGACAAGGGATGGTGGTTGTCGGGCCTGCATTTTTCTACCCTGGGGTTTGAGATGACCGATGCCATCCGTACGCCAGGGGGTCTCACGCTCAAGCTGAAGCCAACGGACCCCCAACCGATCCTGATGTTTGTTCCGCTGGGTTAAGGCCGGACGAAGGTCGCCGCCGTCGTCCCGGCTGCAGCCGCGGCCACGGCCGGCATCATGCGAATCACGTTGGCGCTCTCCAACTCGTTGATCAGATCCAGCACGCGGCACTCGATGTCGTCGATGATTTCTCGCATGGCAACGACGCGGGCGTTGCCCTCACCGGTGACCGACATGAAATCGGGCACGTTCCAGTGGATGATTTCGGGCGTCGAGCCGTACAGGGTGCGCACGGTATCCAGCAGGGTCGGGTAGCTCTCCTGAGCCTCGGCGTTGGCCAGTATGACGATGGTGTCGTAGGCAGTGCCGGTGCGGAAACGGGTGAAGATGTTGTCCGGGGATTCCTCCGGCAGATAGAGCCCGCGCTCTGCGACGATGCGCCGTGGCAGGTCGCCGATGCGGCCATTGTCGAAGCCGGCGCTGTCTGCATGCAGCCCGGGGATATCCAGCGCGTTAGTGAAGACTTCGGCGACTCGGCTGCGCGCGCCCCAGAAAGTGCATACGTAGAGAATCGAGTTTTCCATGATTGTCCTTCCTGGTGATGGGTCTCAGCAGGCAGGCGGGCGTCAGTGCCAGCGGCCTGCTGTGGCTATGATTGGAGAAACCGATTGATCTCCGCCTTTGCCACGGGTCGGGTATGCACGTAGCCCTGGCCGTACTGGCAGCCGAAATCCTGAAGGCATTCGACCTGCGCGTCTGTTTCGATGCCCACCGCCACCACATGCATCCCCATATCCAGAGATAGAGCGATGAGAAAGCGGACGAGGTCAGCGGCTTTGGGCTCATGGGTCACCCGTCGGATAATGGACGGATGCAGCTTCACGGTGTCGACGTCGAGACTTGCCAGCTCGGATATGAAGGCGTAGTTGACGCCGAAATCATCAATCGCGATGCGTGTCCCCAGCTCCTTGAGCTCCCGCAGCGTGTCCAGCCCGAGGCAGCCGGTCTCCAGAAACTGGCTTTCCGTCAGCTCCAGCTCGAGGTCTGCAGCGGACAAGCCGAACTCTGCAACGGTGCGCCGCACGAAGGGGACCAGCGTGGTGTCCAGGGCAAGCTGCCGGGATGAGATGTTGAAGGCAATGCGCTGAAGGTTGCGGCCGCTGCTTCGCCAGCCGGCCAGCGCCTGGCAGGCCTGGCGGATGACGGTGCGTCCCAGAGGAACGATCACGCCGCTGCTTTCTGCCTCGGAGATGAAGCGCTCCGGCCGGATCGGCTTGCCTTCCTCGTCTATTACTCGGGCCAGCGCCTCGACGGCGACCGTGCTGCCGCTGGCGAGAATGAACTGGGGATGGTAGTGGGGGACGATTCGCTCATCCTTGAGCGCCCGCCACAACTCGCTTGCGGTCAGAGACGTGTCTTCGGCCGAGGCCTCACAAGTTTCTGAATCATTTGCCGACTGCACTGCGGGTTTCTTCGTGGAGCGTCGCGTGAACGGAAGCATCCTGGCTGCCGCCTGTCGAAACTCCGGCAGGTAGTCGGTTCCAAATTGAGTCAGCGCGGTTTGATAAGTGCTCATGTGGGATCCTTAAACTAGGCTTTGCTTCAGTCGCTGATGAGTATGAGGTTGCCGCTGGCGTTCTGGTCGCCGAAGCCGACATGGTCGGCCCACAGGTAGCCGTCGGCCCAGAGGTAGCCGTCAGCCCAGAGGTAACCGTCGGCCCACAGGTAACCATCGGCCCAGAGGTAACCGTCGGCCCACAGGTAGCCGTCGGCCCAGAGGTAGCCGTCAGCCCAGAGGTAACCGTCGGCCCACAGATAACCATCGGCCCACAGGTAACCGGCGCTCCACTCCTCGCCGCCCCACAGCTTTGCCGTATCTTCCACCAGGATCACCGGACCTTCGTCGGAACGGCTCATCAGCGGGGACAGGGCTTCACCCGCGACCGTGCCGGTTTCCGCCAGGGCCGCGGTGACGTCCAGCACGCCTGTGCCGGTGGCCACGGGGTCACCGTCGATCTTGCGAGCGGAACGCATCAGCCGCGCCTTCACGGTGGCCGGGCTGAGGCTCGGGTCCAGGGACAGCATCATGGCCGCCGCGCCCGAGGTCATGGCCGCCGCCATGCTGGTGCCTGACAGCTCGGCATAGCCGGTCTTGCAAGCGTAGCTGCACTGGTCGGTGAGCAGGCCGACGAGCTTCTGCAGTAAAGAGTCCTGCGGGATGGCCGCGACGTAGCGGTTGCCCGGCGCGATGAGGTCGGGCTTGAGCACGTGGTCCACCAGGGTCGGCCCCATGGACGAGTAGGTGGAGACGTAGTCATCGCTGAAGTCGGTACCGGTGCCGGCATCGGTGATGGAGCCAACGGTGATGATCTTGCGGCTGTTGCCGGGGCTGGTGACGGTGAAGTTGCCGAACAGCCCGTAGTTGCCCGCCGAGGCGACGACCACGTAGCCGGCATCCCAGACCGCCTCCACGGCCATCACCAGGGGATCGAGGGTATTGCTTTCCTCGATGCCCTTGCCCAGAGACATGTTGATCACGCGGATGTTGGTGAGGTCGCCGTTGGCGAGAATCCAGTCCAGGGCGGCGATGACGTCGGAGACCTGGCCCTGACCCAGGCCGTTGAGCACCTGGAACGAGTGGATGGGCAGCTTGTCGGTAACGCCGCGATACTTGCCGTAGTAGATGGAGCCGTCGCCGGAAGCCACACCGGCCACGTGGGTGCCGTGACCGAAGGCATCGAGGTCGCTGTCGGCGGTGCCCATCTGGACGGTGTCGACGCAGGTGGTTTGCTTGGCAAACTTGCCGTCGAAGCTGGACACTCGGCAGTTGTAGCGGCTGACGGCGTTGAGGTCCCAATGCTGGGAGACGCCGGAATCGATGACGGCGATGCCGACGTCGTTTACCGACTGCAGTTTGGCGCCGTTGATCATCGGCACGTTGGCGGTTTCCAGACCCGAGTTGCCGTTCTCCAGGCTGATGAGATCGAGGGTGGGGGATTCGACCAGGTAAGCCTGTGACGAGATGGCGCTGTCGTTGGCGACGAAGCGTACGCCCTTGGCGTTGGCCAGCTTGTCGACCACATGCTCGGGCACGCTGATGGCGCGCATCGGCAGCTGCTGATACTTGCGTTTGACGCGGGCGCCAAGACCGTTCAGCCGCGCGTCCTCGGCGGCGTCCGGTTGATTCTCGTAGACCATGATCAGGTCGACCTTGCTCGCCGCTGCCTGGGCGTGCATGGGCAGGCTTGCTGCCACCAGCATCGTGAAGGCACACACGGCCGCTGCGATCGGCTTGAAGGTTGCTGATTGTTCTGTTTTTGTGTTCATCGGGCAGCTTCTCTTGGTTCGAGTTGCCA
>CAMYJX010000116.1 GCA_947258825.1 uncultured Pseudomonadales bacterium | reverse complement strand
CCCCCGTTCCTGCCGGTCCATCGATCGATGGACCCCCTGCACGCTTCTTTGGTTGTTGACGATGGGCGCACCTGTGTGTAGCCGTTCGGCATCCGGATCATCCGGTTGGTGTCGAATGCCCTTGGGATTCCTGATGATCTCCGTGGGAGTGCTGCTTTCGGTTGATTGTCTGGCGCAGCGGGTGCAGATCCCGGTCACGCTGGATCACAGGTTCATTGAGTCTCTGCTTCGCGAGCAGGTGTTCACCAGCGAGCGTCATAGCGTGCGCCTAAACGACGACGGCAGCGGCTGTCAGTATCTGGAGCTGAGTCAGCCCAAGATCAGCACGAGGGGAGGGCGCGTGCTGCTGCGAACCCTGGCTGAAGCGCGCTCGGGGCGCGTCTTCGGCGGACGATGCAGGTTGCTTCTGGACTGGCGCGGCCAGCTGGAGCTCACGCAGGAACCGGTGGTTGGTGAAGACCGCGAGAGCGTTCTGCTGCGCACCTCGTCGTGGCGCGTTCTGGATCCGGCGGGTGGCACGGCCGCTGTCTCCACTACCATCGGGCACTGGCTGGAGCAATTTCTGCCTTTTGATCTGAAGCAGACCCGCATCAGCTTTGCGACACCGATAGATCATCTTCGTGATTTTCTCACCCTGATAGTGACGCCGGATGAGGTTGACAGAACCAGCGCGTTGCTGGACAGCATTGCCGTCGACAGCGTCAGCGCTGAGGGGAATCGCGCGACGGTAACCCTGGGGATAGATGTCTCGCCTTCAGGCGAGCCGGACAAGCGCGACGAGCCGGTGTTGAGTCCTGATGAGCTTGCCCGGTTAGAGCGGCGGCTGGATGCGCTGGATGCCTTCTATACGGGCACCATCAAGGCCGTTGTGCGCGATGCCGAGTCGCAGGATCCGGCCCCGTTGCTCGACCTGCTGTTGGAGCTGCGCCGCGAGCTGATTGTGATTCTGGGCGAACCCTACATCCGGGCGGATGATCCGGTGGGGGCTCTGTTCGTCGATGCCTGGGACAGATTGGTGCCAGTTCTGAAGGCCATTGCCGAGGAGCAGCCCGACCACGGCCGTTCGCTGAATTACTTTGCCTTCATCAGTGCGGGCGATGTCTTGCGTGCCCTTGACCGTCTCGGCCCGGGTATGGGCATCGAGGTATCCATCGACGGCCTGCGTCGGCTGGCGCGTATTCTCCTGCCTGACGAACCGGACGATCCTCTCCAGCGTGACGATGGCGTTGACCCGGAGCTGCGAAAGTCCCTTGGTTTCGGCCCGCCAATACCGCTGCCACCGGTTATCGACGATGCTTCTTTCAATGGCCCATTTTTCTTGGATTGGCTCGTTCCTCGCGCGCTGGCGGCCGACAGGCTGGACCCAGCCGCCGTCAGAAAATTGAACAACTGGGTCCCCAAAGCCGGGGATATGAACGTGTATCTGCCGATGGTCAGAGATGTGCTGCGACATGTGGTGGCTGAGCAGCTGCGGGCGAACGAGCTGGACGGCACATTCCACAAAGTTTACCAATGGTTGGTGTTCGCCGCCGCCTGGCAGGAAAGCTGCTGGCGCCAGTTTGTCGCAGAGAACGACAAGCGGGTACCCATGCGATCCGGCACCGGCGATCTTGGCATGATGCAGATCAACCCCAAGGTCTGGCGCGGTTTGTACGACCTGCATGGCCTGCGCTGGGACATCGTCTACAACGCCCGCGCTGGGGCCGATATCCTGGAGCACCATATGCTCAACTACGCGATTCGCAAGGGCGAGCATCAGACTACCGGTGCTGTCGACAGCCTCGCGCGATCTGCCTACGCCGCCTACAACGGCGGGCCCCGGCAGTACGACCGCTACCGTCGCGCGAATACCTCCGCCCGAGGCAGGAAGGTGGACGCGCTCTTCTACGAGAAATACCAGCAGATCAAGAGTGGCAAGGAACTGGCCGTCGCCAGCTGCTACTAGCGCTAGCTGCCCGCATCGTCGTCCAGCGTAAAGCCCACTTTGAGAGTGACCTGCCAGTACTCGATGCTGTCACCTTCGAGAAGGCCTCGAATGTCAGTCACCTCGAACCACCTGAGATTGTGCAGAGATTCACCCGCTTTCTTGATGGCCGTAGTGATTGCCGGCTCCATTCCCTGATTCGAAGATCCGGTGACCTCTATGGATTTGTAGACATGATCATTCATCGTGGCATCTCCCTCATTGAACATTCGAAACCCGATGCTTCATGCATCGGTTGCGCGGGGGGCCTACAGGAACGCCCGCAGGGTTACTCCCCAGGTTCTTGGATCTGTGAAAGTCACCATATCGAAGCCGAAGCCTTCGATATCGATGTAAAGGGTGCGGTGGTCTTCGTCCGTCAGGTTGCGAACCCAGGCTTCCACCTCATATCGATCGTCGAGCGCATAGGTGAGGGCGGCATGGGTAAGAGAGTAGGAGGGTACCTGGAGGCGATCCTGTTCGAACGGGCTGGAGTAGGAACTGCCTTGTCGGCTCCATTCCACTCGGCCGCGCAGCGTGCTTCGGTCTCCGATCGGCCAACGGTACTGGGCGACGGCGCTGATATCGTACTTGGGCGTGAACTGCATGCGATCGCCCGACAGATCCTCCGCGGCACCGCCAGGGTCGAATATGAACTCGTCGTATTCGGCCTCCGGTAGCCAGCCGACGTTGAGCATCAACTCGAGACCGGCTGCCGGGGTCGCGGTAAGCTCCAGCTCCGCGCCGTAGAGCGTGGCGGATTCCGCGTTGTTGACGACGAAGTCTGCGCCGATATCCGAGCTGTTCAGGGAGAACACGTGCAGGTCCTGGGAGTCGTAGTAAAACGCGCTCAAATTGGCCTGCATTTTCCGCTCGAACCAGGAGGACTTGATGCCGAACTCCCAGGCGTCGAGTTCCTCTGGATCTACCGTCGTACCGGCCAGATCGGGCCGCGTGGTCGGTAAACGGTAGCCGCCGCTTTTGAACCCCCGGCTCCAGGAAAGGTAGAGCAGCACGTCATCGTCCAGCTGATAATCCACGCTGAGCTTCCCGGAAACCTTGCTCCAGGACTGGTCGTCCCGGGTCGGTGGAATAACCGTGCTGGCGATGCCTACGTTGGGCCCGAAAGTTTCCGGGACCAGCTGCTCCACGAGAAAGTCCGAACGCATCCGGAAATCCTTTTTCTCGTCCGTGTAGCGGATTCCCGGGGATATGGACCACTTGTCGTTCAGGTCGTAGGTGGCCTGAGTGAAAACCGCGTAGCTCTCGGTCTTCTGTTTGTGCTGCACCCTCGGAAAAGTAGCATTGAACCAGCCGAATCGGGCATCGGTTTTCGTGTTGCCATCGAAGTAGTAGAGGCCGCCGATTGCTGCCAGGTTTTTCCCGTTGTCGTAAGACAGTCGGACTTCCTGTGAAAAGCTGTGCGCCCGGTCCGAGTTGGCGTTTTCGCCGATGTCATTGGGAGAGTAGTCAAAGTCGATGAAGAGATCGCGCTCGGTGTCGTTGTATCCGGTCACCGACGTCAGGGAGAAGCGTTCCCAGTCGTTGACGACGATCAAGGAAGCGCCCCAGGTCTCAACGTCTTCGTAACCTTCATTGTTGACGTTGAGGCGATAGTGATCGGGATCGTCGGCAAACCCGTTGAACCCCCCGGCATCCTGAACCGCGTTCGTCAGATCAATCTGACCATCAGGGCGCCGTTCGATCTCTCCGTCTTCGTTCAGCAGCACCTGACCTTTGCCGACGTGCTGCTTCGAGTCGTTTTCGAATCTGTGTGCGGTCAGGGTCGCCGACAGGCTGTCCGAGGGGGTCAGCACGAATACCGCACGGCCCGCCTGGTTGTCGATGTCGTTGAGTGGAGCACCGTCGTAAAGGTTTTTGGCGGTGCCGTCCCGGGCGTTGCTGACGATCGCGAACCTTGCCGTCAGGGTATCCTCGATCAGCGGGATGCTCACGCCACCCTGAAAGCTCCACAGGTCGTAGTTGCCACCGGTCAGCTCGACGTTGGCCTCGAACTCATCGCCCGGCTTGCGGGACGCCATGTTGATGGTGCCGCCCGTCGTATTCTTGCCGTACAGCGTTCCCTGGGGGCCGCGGAGCACTTCGACCTGGGCCAGGTCGAACATCTGGCCCAGCCGGCCCGCCGGCGCCTGCAGAAATACCTCGTCGATGTAAACGGCCACCGCGCTGTCGATGTTCGGGTTGAAGTCGCCGCCGTTGCCCAGGCCGCGAAGGGAGATAAAGGGGTTGGACGCCGCCCACACCGTGCTGATGTTCAGATTCGGAACGACATCGGCCACGTCGATAATATGGTTGAAGCCGAACTCTGCAAGGGCCTGCTCGTCAAAAGCCGTAACTGCGACCGGTACCTCCTGCAGGGCTTCTTCGCGCTTGCGCGCCGTGACGATCATCTGCTCAAGTTGTTCCAGCGGGAGGCTGAACGGGTCGTCCTCGAACTCGGCCCGGGCTGGCGGGGCGCCGGCCACTGCAACGAGCACCATCGGTGCCAGCAAAATGCAGTACGGGCATCTGGTCATAGGCCTTGCCCCACCAGACAGTAGAGTCTTTAAATACTGTACTCCTATCCGACGTGGTCTGCGACCAGGCTTGTTGACGGGCTGAGCACTTCTGCTCCGGCTGTTCAATCGGGCCGCGGGTAATGGGCTGAAATTAGCGCTATGATCAGGACATTCTCGGCAGACCCTGCAGGGACAGGCCGGGGATAAAAGGACGACAATGCGCAAATGGAACGCAGCTCGTGTTGCAGTCGCAGTCGTCGCCTGCATCGTGGCGACCTCGTCCCACTCTGCCCAGATGAAATTTCCAGACGACCGTGGGCCAATGCCATGGGCGCAAATCTGATGGCGTTGCTGTCGAGAACCCTCTGCCGCGGTACCCTGGTATGCGTTTTTCTGGCCGCCGCAAACGGCGTGTTCGCAGCCACCATCGACATGGAAAGGGCCGCGCTGCTCAAGTCCGCGTATCTTAAGAACATTGCCGGGCATACGACCTGGCCCACGTATAAGGTGAGCGATGATCAACAACCCATCGTCATCGGCGTGCTCGGCGGTGATCCGAACGGCGTGATCGCGCCGATGCGGGAACGTATCAAGAACGATGCCGGATTCCTGGTGGAGGGCCGGGAGCTTCAGCTCATCAATCTCGACGCCCCCTCGAGCGACCCGGACGGGCTGGCCGCCGTGCTGGAGGGGTGCCACCTGCTGTTCCTGTCCGAGGACGGTGAGGGATACTGGGCACAGATCAAACCGCTGATTGAGACCATGCCCATCGTTACCGTCAGCGAGTATAAGAGCTTCGCGAGGCAGGGCGGCATGATCGAGTACATCATCGACCGCCGGGCCGGCAAGGTGCGAATGATCGTGAACATGGTCGCCGTGAAACGTTCAGGGCTCGTGCTCAGCGCTCGTCTGCTGGGGTTGAAAGAAGCCGTGATCCTGATGAATGACGGAGAAGACGCGGAATGAAGTTCTACGAACGGCTCAGTTTCCGCGCCAAGCTCATTCTGCAGGCAATGCTGGCGGCTACCACAGCGCTGGTTCTTGCCATCGTCGCGCTGGGCTACTACTACCTGCTGGGTGCTCAGCAGCAGGCGGAAGAAGAGCTGCGCAATTATGCGGAGCTCATAGCGCCGTCTGCGGAAACTGCCATCGCGTTCGACGATTCCGAGACCGCGCGGGAGAGCCTCGCCATTCTGGCCAATGACTCACAGATACTGGGAGCCGTCATCTTTACCCAGGACGGTTCGGTATTTGCCCGGTACGTTCGGCGCGGCGCGGTGGTGAGCCTGCAGCCTGCGTCGGGCGTCGAGGGCGTGAAGATTTATGGAGATCAGCTTGAACTGGTCCGAGCCGTAGCGATGGATGGCGAGCAGCTGGGCACGATCTTCCTGCGCAGGGAAATGACCGATATAGAGGAGGCACTACGCGGACTGTATCTGATTGGCCTGGCCGTGTTCATCGCCGCGCTGCTGGTCGCGCTCATTACTGCCACCTGGTTCGGGCGCCTGCAGAGTCGACCCGTGCACGAGCTGGTCCGTGTCACCCACGCTTCTCATGCCGGAGACTATGCGGCCCGCGCTCAGAAATTGAGCGAAGACGAGCTGGGCGAGCTGACCGATGCTTTCAACGAGATGCTGGAGGAAATCGAGAAGCGTGAGCGCGCTCTGTTCAGAGCGCGCGACGAGCTGGAGGAGCGTGTCGAAGAGCGCACCCGTGATCTTGTCAACTCTCAGGCGGAGCTGGAGCTGGCCAAGAATGCTGCGGAAAGCGCCAACCAGGCCAAAAGCGAATTTCTCGCCAATATGAGCNNCCACGAGATTCGCACCCCCATGAACGGGATCATCGGCATGTCGGGGCTGCTGGCCGCAACGGATCTGGACGAGGAGCAGCAGGAACAGCTGAACATGATCCAGGAGTCTGCCCGCGCTCTGCTGCACCTGCTGAACGATATTCTGGATTTCTCGAAGATCGAGGCCGCGAAGCTCGAGCTTGAAACCGTCGAGTTCAGCATTGGCAAATGCGTGGGAGACTCGGCGAAGCTTCTGGCTACCCGCGCCGCCGACAAAGGTATCGAGCTGGCGTGCCGGATTGCTCCGGACGTTCCTGATCTGCTGGAAGGTGATCCCGCCCGTCTGCGGCAGGTACTGGTCAACCTGGCAGGTAACGCGATCAAGTTCACGGACGAGGGAGAGGTGGTGATCGACGTCGCGCTGGTGGATGAGGAACAGCCGTCGAACGCTGCCCGGCTGCAGTTCTCGGTGCGTGATACGGGAATCGGCATATCCCCGGAGGCGCAGAAGGGGATCTTCGACGCGTTCAATCAGGCTGACATGTCTGTGACCCGCCGTTACGGAGGCACGGGGCTGGGTCTTGCCATTTCTTCGCAGCTCGTAAGCATGATGGGCAGCGAGATCCGGTTGGAGAGTGAAGAAGGCACAGGCTCTACCTTTTCCTTCATCGTCGATTTTCCCGTGGCTGCCGATCAGTCGATGAAGGAGCCGGCGGAACTGGCGGAGCTGCGGGATCTTCCGGCGCTGGTCGTCGACGACAACGCAACCAATCGGTTCATCTTTGAGGAAACGCTGAGCGCCTGGAAGATGGCACCGGTCGGGGTGGAGAGCGTCGCGGAGGGCATGAAGAAGCTGCGCGAAGCGCAGAACGCAGGAAGCGCCATCCGGTTGTTGCTGTTGGACGTCATGATGCCGGAAGAGGACGGGTTCGCGCTTCTCGAGCAGATCAACGCCGACCCCGAGGTCCAGCGACCGATCATCATCATGGCTTCCTCCGGTCTTGCACCCGGAGAGCGCGAGCGCGCGTCAAATCTGGGAGCCGCGCGGTACCTCGTCAAGCCGGTGGTTCAATCGGAGCTGCTCGATGCCGTCATGGAAGCGTTTGGAAAGGCGACGCCGGAGGAATCCGACGGCGGCGAGATCAGCCCCGAGCATCCGGTGGGGTTGAAAATACTCCTGGCCGAAGACGGCATCATCAATCAGCGCGTTGCCGTTGGCCTGCTCAACGGCTGGGGCCATGAGGTAACGGTTGCCAACGACGGTACAGAAGCGCTGGAGGCTTGCGACAAGGAGGCGTTCGACATCGTCCTGATGGACGTGCACATGCCGAACATGGATGGTGTGGAGGCAACCGGGGCGATTCGGCAGGGCGAACGATCCACCGACCGACACGTGCCCATCATTGCCATGACCGCCAGCGCCATGAAAGGTGATCGAGAGCGGTTTCTGGCAGGTGGTATGGACGACTACATCTCCAAACCCTTCGAACCGGCCATGCTGCGAGAGCTGTTGAGCCAGTACGCGCCGGAGGGTGAGGGCGGAAAGGATCTTCAGCCCCGGGCGGAAGCCGGCGCCACCAATGCCGTCTTCGATCTTGACGCCGCCGCGCAGCGGATTCCGGGTGGTAGACAAGGGGTAAGCGAGATGGGCGATGCCATGCTGGAGGAATGTGCCAGCCTGATCGACACCATGCGCAGCGCGTTGGCGGAAGAAGACGCTGACGAGCTGCGCAGAGCCGCGCACACGTTAAAGAGCTCGGCAGCCCTTTTCGGCGCGAATCGCCTCACACAAGCCGCCTTCACCCTGGAGAAGCTGGGCGCGAGCGGCAGGCTGGATGACGTGGAATCGGCGCTGACGCGATTGCGTAGAGAGCTCGAGCGATTTGCCCAGGCGCTGTCGACCGGGTCCAAGGGTTAGATGGATATCCGGACAAAACTCATGTTGGCCCTGGTGTCGGCTTCGCTGTTGAGCATGGCTTTGTTCGGCTATCTGACCTATCTGCTGTCGGAAGACCTGCTGCTGCAGAACTCGAGCCGGCAGATTGCCCCGATCGCAGCCAGCAAAGCGAGGGAGTTTGATAACTTGGTGGATGGCTGGCGTGTTGAAGGGCTGCGTTTGCTGAACAGGGTCGAGTTGAGCTCGGCTCTGAGCGTCCAAGATGATACTGGCGATGACATCGGGCGTGATGGCGTTGCTGAGAACCAGGCGGTCAGGCTCTCACAGGCACTCGAGTCGGCGATGGCGTCGAACCCGGCCATTCGCTGGATGGGCGTTTACGACGGTTCGGGGGAGCGTCGTGCGGTCACTCATCCGCTGCTGGCCCCCCTGCGGATGACGCCGCTGGCCAGGGACGATGCGCCATCCCGCGCTTCCTCTCGCTCGTCATCCCTGATGGCGCAGCAGATGCCTGATGGCAAGCTGAGCCTATTCCTGGCGATGCCGCTCCCCGCCGAGGCCGGCCCGCGTATGATGCTGGTTGGCCTTGATGCCGACCCGCTCAACAGCCTGACCGATGACCGGACCGGTCTTGGCGAGACCGGAGAATCTCTGGTTGTTGCCCCATCCTGGCTCAACGCCGAGGGTGAGCTCGTTGACGGCTACCTCATCGTCAGTGGTCACGCTCCGCCGGCAGATGCAGATATGAGATCAGGGCGCCTGACGGGGGCGCCGGCTGCCATCAGCGCGGCGCTGAAGGCAGGCGAAGGACCTTCCGTGGATAGTGACTATTTTGGAACGCCGGTTCTGTCCAGCTCCCGGCCGCTGCAGAACTCCGGGTGGCGCATGCTGGTCAAGGTCAATCGCAGCGAAGAGCTGGCCCTGGTCGATGAGCTGCTGGCGGATCTGCGCGGGCTCGGGCTCTCGTTGGGCGCGCTTGCCATTCTCGGCGGGGTGTTCTTCGGCATGTACCTGGCTCGTCCCATCAGACGACTGGCGGACACTGTCGATCGTATCCGTCATGGCGAGCTGGAACTACGGGCGGAAGTCGTTGGCGAGGATGAGGTGGCCTTGCTCGCGCAATCCTTTAACGAGTTCATGGAGCAGCTGGATCGCTCCAGCGACATCTTCCAGCTGGGAGAGCTTCGGGTGCTGGTTCTCGAAAGTCACGCGCAGAACCGTCACCTGCTCAATGAGCTTCTGACCAACTGGCGTATGCAGGCGATCATGGTCAAAGACGAAGCGTCGGCTCTGGCAGCCATCGATGCAGCAGAGCAGCAAGGTGAACCGATTCAGCTCATGGTGCTCGATCACCACACGCCCGATACTGATGGGATACACTTGGCGGCTCGCATCGCCGAGACCGAAGGCTGGCATCGCTGCCCGATCATCATGCTGTCCAACGACTCTCAGCCTCTGGACCTCGACGCGTTGAGGAAGATGGGTGTCGGGCATGTCGTCCCCAAGCCGGTGGTTGCATCCGATCTCATGGAGGCCATTCTGGAAGAGATGGGCGTATCGCCTGCTGCCATGGAGTCGATGCCGGACGTGTACCTGACCAAGACGACCCCGCGGAAAATACTCCTCGCCGAGGATAGCCCCATCATTCAGCGGGTCACGGTGGGTTTTCTGGAAAAGTGGGGGCACGTTGTCAGCGTCGTCGGCACGGGTCGTCTGGCTGTGGAAAGAATGCAGCTGGAAGCCTTTGATCTGGTGCTCATGGATCTGGAAATGCCGGAGATGAATGGCCTGGATGCCACATTGCAGATACGCGAGCAGGAAAGTGATGGCAGGGTGCGCACGCCGATCGTTGCGCTGACCGCCAGGGCGACCAAGGAGGATCGGGAAGCGTGCATGGCAGCGGGTATGGACGAGTATGTCTCCAAGCCCGTAGATCCCAAGGTTCTGTACCGCCTGATCGACAGTTATCCCGCGCGCGTGCCTTTAACCGTGTCGCCCGGTGTCGCCACTAAATACTCAGCTTCGGAGGCCAGAATGACGAACCAGGAATCAGGTCCAACTGAGGAAGGGGACAGCCCGGTGGACTGGAAAGTCGCCCAGGCGTTGACCGGCGGCGACGCGGATCTGCTCGATGAGCTGATTTCCCTGTTTCCGGTCGAAAGCGCCAAACACCTGGCGGCCGTTCGCGCCGGCATCGACGCGGAAGATGCTGATCAGCTTACCCGAGGCGCGCACTCGCTGAAGAGCGCGGCCGGTTTCTTTGGTGCAAAGATGCTGGTCGCCTCCGCGTTGGAGATGGAGAACCTGGGTCGCGCATCGAGTATCGCCGAGGCGCGTGATCGCCTGCCGGCGCTTGAGCAGGAGACCACCCGGCTCAATCAGGCGCTCGAGCGGGAGCGTCCTGCGGTAGGTAACGGCTGACCGATTAAGAATCAGAGGAGGCAGGCTTGATGGAGAAAGACACAAAAATTCCACAGTCCCAACCGACCTTCCTGGTGGTAGACGACGATCCGATGGTGCGCAAGCTGGTATCTCGCGGGCTTGCACCGCTCGATCCGGAGAAAGTTCTGGAAGTAGAAGATGGCCTGCAAGCGATGCAGGTTCTGGGCGAGAACAAGGTGGACGTCGTCATCACCGATGTCTTGATGCCCAACATGGATGGGCGGGAGCTGATGAAATGGGCTCAGGAACATTGCCCCGGCCCGATCTGGATCGTGCTTTCGGGTCTCGACACCTTTGATGCCGCCGTAGACGCGTTGCATCTCGGGGCCTTCGATTTTCTTGCCAAGCCGCCGGAAGTGCAGCGCGTGCAGGTTGCCGTTCGCAACGCGCTGGACCACCTCGCGCTGGTGCGTGATCGCGGGCGCCGCTATCAGGAGCTGGAGCGCAGCAATGGTCTGCTCGCGGAAAAGGTAACGCAGCTCGAGGAGCTGTGCCGCATGCTGGAGGATCAGGCCGAAGTCATCGACGCCGACCTCGCCCGCGCGGAGGTGATTCAGCGCGCGCTGTTGCCCCAGAGCCCGCCGAAGATTGCGAACTGGTGTGTGGAGAGCCTGTATCGATCAGGGAGCAACGTGGGGGGAGACTTCTACGATATCGTCGAGCTGGACGATCGACATCTGGGGCTGGTTATTGCCGATGCAGCGGGCCATGGCGTTGCCGCCGCGATGCTTTCCGTAC
>CAMYJX010000115.1 GCA_947258825.1 uncultured Pseudomonadales bacterium | reverse complement strand
CGACGATGCGTCCTTAGCGGTGACACCGGCTTTCAAGCGGCAGATACAGGAGACCCTCGCCAATCCCGACGACAAGCAGAACGTGGTGGTCAGATTCATAGGCCACACCGACGACAGGCAGCTCGGCGAGCGGGAGGACCGAATCTACGGCGATCACGCAAGCTTGTCCAAGGCGCGAGCGCGCCGCGTGGCGCTGGCCATTCAGGATCGGCTGAACCTGCCGACAACTGTTCTCGAGAGCGACGGCAAGGGCGCGTCTCGCGCCGTGGCAAGTAACGACACGCCGCAGGGACGCGCGCTCAATCGGCGTATCGAAGTGGAGTTCTGGTACGACGATGCGCTGCGCGAGCTGCCGGGGGAGCCGCAGCTGTGTCCGGGTGACGCAGGCGCAGAGTTGGTAACCCGGGTGTACGACCCGCCCTGGGGCAACCTGGCGCCGCTGCGGCTGGTTCAAGGTCGGCCGGATTTCCCGCCCGGCTATTTCGAACAGCTGCGTCGTGGGCTGGAGGAAGTCTCCGGGAAGGACAACGCGAGGCTGCGCTTCATCGGCTACACGGCGAACGAGCACCTCGACCGCCGCACCGCGATCATCTACGGAGACGACGTGGGGCTTTCGTTCGCCCGGGCACGAAGAACAATGGAAGCGGTCGCGGCCGAGCTGGAACTGGACAGCGACCAGGCCGAACACGAGGGACGTGGATACGTGCACGCCAGCGACGTGGTCAACGCAGGATTCATTCAGGGCGAAACGTCGCAGGTGCAAGTCCAGGTCGTCTACGATGAGCTGGCCGTTCTCGACGACTACGATGGGGTGGAGGTCAACCCGCTGACCCGTGAGCTGACCCCGGAGAATCCGTTCGCCCTCAATCTCATGCGGATTACCGTGGACGGCAAGCCCATCGACGACCCCGGCCACAGCTCAGCGGACGTGCAGCGATGTACCGATGTGGCCATGCAGGAAAAGAACATACGCTTCGTCTTCGACAACCTGAATGCGGCGCCGCGACTCGAGGTCGCAGCGAGTACGGAAACGGTCGCGCTGCGGCGGCGCGGAGGTGCGGAGCTCTCCGCGGAGCCGGTTCACTTCAGGATGCATACCAACTACGGTGCGTTCATCGACCACGCCGAGGTGCGTATCTTCGAATCGTCGGAGTCAACGCGCACGACGCCGCTCGCCGTGCTGCCGGTAGGTGATGGCGGATACGCGGAGTGGCTGCCGGATGCTCAGACGCTTTCCGGACCGGTCCGCGAGCTGAAGTATGTGCTGAGGGCGGTCAGCGAGGCTGGTCAGTTCGACGAGACCCGGCCACGCCCCCTGTGGCTGACGGTCGCTGCAGGCGCCGGAGCAGCGCCTGGCGCGCCGGGTAGCAAGGCGGCGGGTGAAAGTCCGGCTGTGAATGATCCACAAGCGGGCGAAAGCTCGGCCGAGAATGGCCCGCAATGGGTTTCTCTGGCGGGCTACGGTGGTGACGCGCTCGCGCTGCAGAACATCCCGCTGTCGAGCGGTGCTGTGCGAGTGCTGGGGGGCGGGCTCGATCCGGACCGGGACGTCTGGGTGGCAGGCACCCGGGTTCCGGTGGACAGCCGCGGCAACTTCGTATCCGAAGCCATCCTGCCTGATGGGAAGCACACCGTCGAAGTGGCCCTGCTTGACGAGGAAGGTAGCGGCGAACTCTACCTGCGTGATCTGGAGCTGGAACGTAATGACTGGTTCTACGCGGGCATGGCGGATTTTACCTGGTCGGAAAATCGCAGCAGCGATAACGCGAAGCTATATGTCGGCGACAACGCCCGCCACGACTTCGACGCCTCCCTGGAAGGCCGCATTGCTGCTTACGCCTCGGGCCAATTCGCTGATGGCTGGGGTCTGACGACCAGCATCGACACCCGTGAAGGAGAGTTGGATACGCTGTTCAGCAACTTTCTCGGCAAGCGGCCCGATGCCCTCTTCAGGCGTATGGACCCGGACTATCATTACCCGACCTTCGGTGACGACAGCACGGTTACTGAACTGGCACCAACCGAGGGCAAGCTGTATCTGAAGGTGAATAAAGACGACAGCTTCGGAATGTGGGGTAACTTCAAGGTTGCCTACATGAACAACGAGCTCGCCCAGGTGGACAGGGGTCTGTATGGGGGGCAGGCCCATTACGAATCTGCGACGACCACCAGCTTCGGGGAGGAGCGGCTGGTGGTCGATCTGTTCGGGGCAGAGCCGGGCACCATTCCCAGTCGCCAGGAATTCCGTGGCACCGGCGGCTCTTTCTATTATCTGCGGCACCAGGACATACTGATGGGCTCTGAACGGGTGCGGATCGAGATCCGTGACAAGACCTCAGGTATCGTCACGGGCGTGGTGAATCTCACCCCATCCGTCGATTACGACATCGATTATCTGCAGGGAACGGTTCTGCTTGCCGAGCCGCTTGCGGGATCGGTATCAGACGATCTGCTCGTTCGCTCAAGCAGTGCCGGCGGCGACGAGGCCTATCTGGTGGTGCGCTACGAGTACACGCCTGGATTTGACGAGATCGACTCGTTGGTAATGGGCGGCCAGATGCACTACTGGCTGAACGATCGGCTGAAGGTCGGCCTGACGGCCAATGACAACAGCAATCCGGACAACGAGTTCGACAGTAGCCTGCAGGCCACCGACCTGACCTATCGGCTCAGCGCGGAGTCCTGGGTCAAGGTTCAGGGCGGGCGGAGCGAAGGCCTGCTGTCCCAATCCTTGTTCTCGCGGGACGGCGGCTTCGAATTTCAGGGGGTGGTTGCTCCCGTGGCCGTGGACGACGACGCAGCCGCTTATCGGGGCGATATCAGCATCGGCCTGCAGGATCTTTCCGAGCGGCTCGATGGTCGGTTCGTTCTCTATGGCCAGACTCTGGAGGCCGGCTACTCCGCGCCCGGACTGGCAACGCTGACGGACACGGACGTGTACGGCGGCGCTCTCGATCTGGCGCTGACGGCGTCCACCTCGGTACGAGGGAAATCTGACGTTGTGGATCGGCAGGGCGGCACCCGGATGAGCGCGCATGAGCTGAACCTAACTTACGCGCTGAGCCGGCGCTGGGACCTGAGCGCAGGGGTACGTCATGAAGATCGGCAGGACAACTCGCCGGTCATGCTGCCGACCCTGGATCTGGGGGAACGGACCGATGCGGTGCTTCAGATTGGTTTCGACCCGGGGGGGCGATGGGAGGCCTACAGCTTTTTGCAGGACACCGTGTCCAGCAGCGATGGCCGTGAGACCAACGACCGGTATGGCGTTGGCGGTTCCTATCTGGTTTCCGATCAGCTGCGGCTCGATGGTGAGGTGTCCGATGGCGACCTCGGTTCCGGTGGGCGGTTCGGCAGCAGCTACTTGCACTCGGAACGAACCAGCTTTTATCTGAACTACGTGCTGGAAAACGAGAGAACGGACAACGGCCTGCGCAATGCGAGGGGTGCCGAGGGCAGCCTTGTCAGCGGGATGAAAACCCGGTTCTCAGACAGCACCAGCATCTTTCTGGAAGAGCGCTATCAGCACGGCAAATCGATGACCGGCCTCACGCACGCCACAGGTGTGCGCCTCACCCCCACCGACGACTGGAATTTCTCTGCCAGCAGCGACATCGGCACGCTCGAGGATCTCGCGACGGGGGCTGAAACGGATCGCGTGGCTGGCAGCTTCCGGGTCGGCTATGGGTCGGAGGCCGTGCAGCTGTCCAGCGGAATCGAGTATCGCGAAGATGAGTATGAGCAGCTCGATCAATCCGTGAGCGAACGGGAGACGTGGTTGTATCGCAACACCTTCCGTTGGCAGATGAACCCGTCGTCGCGCCTTCTAGGCAAGCTGAACTACTCGACCAGCGAAAGCTCAGAGGGCGCCTTCTTCGACGGCGAGTACACTGAAGCTGTGGTGGGATACGCGTTCCGGCCGGTGCGCCACGATCGCCTGAACGCCCTGGTGAAATACACCTACTTTTATAACGTGCCCACCGCAGATCAGGTCACGGTCAAGAACGCAGCCGCGGAGTACATCCAGAAAAGCCACGTGGCCTCCGTGGACCTCACCTGGGATCTTACCGGCGCCTGGAGCGTCGGCGGCAAGTACGCTCATCGACTGGGACAGATCAGCCTGGACCGTCAGGACCCCGAATTTTTCGACAACACGGCAAGCCTCTACGTGGTACGCACGGACTGGCGCTTCCGAGACAGCTGGGAGATGCTGGTCGAGGGGCGCATGCTGAACATGACCGATATTGATGAGCGTCGCGCAGGTGCGCTCGTCGCCTTGTCACGATATCTCGGCGATCATTTCAAGGCGGGTCTGGGTTACAACTTTACCGACTTCTCGGACGATCTCACGGACCTGAGTTACGATCATCAAGGCGTTTTCCTGAACCTCACGGGCGCTTTCTAGCGCGGAGTTTGGGAATCGGGACGCAGCTTGCCGCCACGTTTCGGTCAAGTTTCTAGATAGCAGTTAGAGCAGTTAGTGCCGTTCGTTAACCTTTAACCTTTTACCCGGCTGTGCATGGGGGGGGGACGATCGTCGTGGTGCAGAAAGGTCAAAGGGCATAGATCGGCCTCCGGGGGGGGTAACAATGGGTTTTGGCTTAAAGGTTATAGGTTAACGAACGGCACCAACTGGGCCCAAAACTGCGGCAGGCTCTGTTCGAAGGGCGACTGTAGGCAGCGGATCGCGATCTCGCCCTTTTGAACTTGGCCATCGACAGTAAATTGCGAGGCTGTGACCTCGTCTCACTGCGAGTACGCGACATTGCCCATGAAAGCGCCGTACGGCCGCGCGCCGTTGTCCTGCAGCAGAAGACCTAGAGGCCTGTGCAGTTCGAGATTACCCTGCAGGCCCGTCAGGCTCTGACCTCGTGGATGCGAAAAGCCAAGCTCGGGCCGGGAGACTACGTCTTCAAGAGCTGCTCTAACCCACAGCGTCACCTATCTACGCGCCAGTACGCCCGCCTGGCCGGCGAGGCTCAACGACACCGCTCTGGTAGCCGACATGCCAACGCGAGGACACGCGGTCGCTCGTAACAGGGGTCAGACTACCCAAGACAGCGACGACGAGGAGCATCTCCGATTTACGCTACTTCTCGCAGGAGGATCCTCGCAATCTAAAGCTGGCATGTCGCCGCTCGTCTAGGCGCAGGCCGGCGTCTCCGACTTCGGCGGCGTTCTCGTATGTTGGGTTGGATTTCCCTGGTTCGCTAACCGCGATTGTACGGTTGTACTAGGCTAAGTATTGAACAGAATTGCGTTTTCTCGAGACTGCGAAGCACGTCACGAGTAGATTTTGTCACCTGACATAGACTGCAGGTCCTGCAACACACGCGTGCCGTGCTTGACGCGCGGCGTATAGAACAGATGAAACAAGTCTTCAGGTTGAAACTTCCAGGATGGGTGCGATTTTCAGCTCCGATCACCGCGAGTGGTAGGTTTCTGTGTGGCGGCGCGCCTGCTTCTGCAGAGGGTGTCGTACAGATTGGTTTCAACCAACGCCGGCTCGATGCCCAGGCTGTCCTGTCTCAGGTGTATGCCATAGACAGCGATTCGGCTTCTCAGTACGTCGACGAATCAGGGCAGGAGTCGGGGATTTTGCCATCCGCAACGGTGGGCATACAGGCTTCGGCCACCTTTTAGTTCGACTCTGTTGCGGACGCCGGTTATGCCATTGTTGTTTCGAAAAGACCAACCACGCTCACGATTTCAGTGTAAATCGATTTGCAGGTTAATTGGGTTGAGTGTCGTTTTGTGTCTTGCGTCAGCACATGTCGCCGCGGACAACAATCCTTCTGCCGACTATTTCACTGATCCTGCCGGTTATCCGGCCGCCTGGCCGGCTGACTCGAGTTGGGTGCCCTACACGAGTGGCGGTATCGCGATCGTGGACCTCACCACGGGCGACAAGACTACGGGCGGCACCAATCCCTCCCAAGCCTCAGATGTAGCGACATGCTCGTTGTCGGGAAGCAACGGTTCGGTGTTCTTTTTGCGGGACACGAACAATATGTACCTGCGCATGTGTGTCGATACGAATCCTTACAGCAAAAGCCAAAAACCGTTTGTTAACGTTGCGTGGTCTGTGCTTTTCGACACCGATGGGGACGGCTTTCGTGAGTTTGTGCTGCTGGTTGACGGAAATGGTGGATCGGCTGGAGATGCCGCGCCTGACAATATCTATGTGCTGTACAAGAACGACAATCGACAAGACTTCTCTACAGGAGATATTGAGACTGGTAGCGGTGCCAGTGCTGCACCAAACCCGGCTTTTGTGTTGTGGGCGCAGGATTCTGCAGGTCCAGGAGAGGCGCC
>CAMYJX010000114.1 GCA_947258825.1 uncultured Pseudomonadales bacterium | reverse complement strand
CTGAGCTTTATCCACGCACGAAAACGTCCAACGCTACGGCCATACGCGGCAAGTACTTCCTGCCCTACCGTGCGGCGCTGAAAGCGGAAGCCCGATACTATTCTGACACCTGGGACGTTCAGGCATGGAACGTTGAGGTGGGCTATATCCACCCGCTGCCGAAAGGCGTGACGTTGGATCTGAAGTATCGGTTTTACAGCCAGACGGCGGCCGAGTTCTACGGCGATCTGTTTCCCCGGGAAAGCGCGCAGAACTTCATGGCACGGGACAAAGAGCTGGCCGAGTACACCACGCACACGGTGGGTGCCGGCGTTTCGTACGAGTTTCAGACCGGGTGGCTGCCGTTCTTCAAGAAGGGTGAGGCGAACCTGTTCGTGGACTGGATCAAGTTCGATTATGAAAACTTCCGGGATGTCCGGGTCACGGACGTGGCGCCCGGGGAAGAGCCGCTCTACAACTTCAGCGCCTACGTGATCCGCGCCTACCTGTCATTCTGGTACTGAGCGGCGCTGCCGACTTCCGAATACCCGCTGATCTGGCGATTAGCGGCGCTGGTTGGCCTATAATGCGCCGCCATGACAGTACGTACTCGAGTCGCGCCTTCTCCAACCGGTGATCCTCACGTCGGTACCGCCTATATGGCGCTCTTCAACTGGGTGTTCGCCCGCAGTCAGGGAGGCGAGTTCATCCTGCGCATCGAAGACACCGACGTGGCGCGCAGCACGCCGGAATCCGAGCAGCTCATCCTTGATTCGCTGCGCTGGCTGAACATCGACTGGGACGAGGGTCCGGATGTCGGCGGGTCCAACGGTCCTTATCGGCAGAGCGCGCGCAAGCACATCTATCAGGAACACGCCCACCAGCTGCTGGAACACGGGCATGCTTTCTATTGCTTCTGTACGACCGAACGGCTGGATGAGATGCGGGCCGCGCAGCGGGCCGCCGGGGAGACCACCGGCTACGATGGGCGCTGCCTGGCATTGTCCAGCGACGAGGTGCACAGGCGGCTGGGCGCGGGCGATGCCCACGTCATCCGAATGAAGATTCCGGACCAGGGCGTTTGCGCGTTCGACGACGCGCTGCGAGGACCCATCGAGATCCCCTGGTCTCAGGTGGATATGCAGGTGCTCATCAAGCACGACGGCTTTCCCACCTATCACCTGGCCGTGGTGGTGGACGATCACCTCATGGGCATCACCCACATTCTGCGGGGCGAGGAGTGGATCAACTCCGTGCCCAAACATCAGCTGCTGTATTGGTACTTCGGCTGGGATATGCCCGTGCATTGCCACCTGCCGCTGCTGCGGAATCCGGATCAGAGCAAGCTTTCCAAACGCAAGCATCCCACCAGCGTCAACTACTATCGCAGGATCGGCATCCTGCCGGAGGCGCTGGTGAATTATCTGGGGATGATGGGCTGGTCCATGCCCGACGAGCGGGAGATTTTTACGCCTCAGGATATGGCCGACGACTTCGAGCTGTCGAGCATTCACCTGGGCGGCCCGGTGTTCGACCTGGACAAGCTGTCGTGGCTGAACGGCCAGTACCTGCGCCAGCTGGATGCCGGAGCGTTCATGGATCGTATTGCGGAGTGGGCCGCGAACCGCGACAACCTGTCCCGCCTGGTGCCGCTGATTCAGGAGCGAACCACGCGTTTCTCAGATATTCTGCCTCAGGTCGACTACCTGCTCGGCGACCGCCGGCCGCTGTCTTTGGAAGACTTCTCCCACGCCAGGTTGTCGCCCGAGCAGGTTGCTCAGATACTGGATCATACGTCCCGGGAGCTGGATGCCTTGCGCCACTGGGAGCGGGACGCCCTGTTCGAAACCTGTCAGGCTCTGGCCCAGTTCATGGGGCTGAAGATTCGCGACTATCTGTTCCCGCTGTTTGTTGCCTTGTCGGGCAGAGCGGTCTCGCTGCCCCTGTTCGACTCCATGGTTTTTCTCGGTTCCGATCTCACCCGTGTCCGCCTTCGCCAAGCGATCAACGCGGTAGGCATCTCGAAGAAGCAGGCAAAGCGGCTCGAAAAACAGCACCGGGAGTATCTGAAGGTTAAGGGCTCAGGCGCTGACGAATCTGCGGGATAAGGGACATCGATGGGGAATGGATCCATGATGGAGCTCGAGTTCTACGGGGCGGCGGGACGGGTCACCGGTTCCTGTCATATTCTGCGCGTTGACGGCTGCACCGTGTTGCTGGACTGCGGCCTCATTCAGGGCGGGCGAAAAGAGGAAGCCCGCAACGCCGATGCCTTCCCGTTCGATGCCGAGGACATCGACGCCGTGGTGCTCAGTCACGCGCACATCGATCACGCCGGTCGGCTGCCGCTGCTGGCGAAGCGCGGTTTTCAGGGCGTCATTCACGCGCAGAATGCCAGTCGGGCGCTGATGGAGATTCTGCTCCGGGATGCTGCGGCCATTGAGGCTGGAGATACGCGGCGGGAGAACCGCCGGCGTGCCGAGCAGCACAAGCGTCGGCTGTCGCCCCTCTACGGTCAGGACGATGTCGAGCAGGCGCTGCAGCTGACCCAGGGACATGCCTACGACGCGCCCTTCGACGTCGTGCCGGGTGTTCGGGCGATCTTTCACGATGCGGGCCACATCATGGGATCTGCGGTCGTGGAAATACAGATCCAGGCCGACGGCCAGCGGCGGACCCTGGTTTTCACCGGCGATCTGGGCCAGTACGACACGCCCATCCTGCGCGACCCGGTCACGCCGGAATACGCCGACCTGGTGCTGATGGAAACCACCTACGGCAACCGCAATCACCGGGACCGCGAAGCGTCGCTGGTGGAGTTCGGAGAGGTCATCCAGGATGCGCACCGGCACGGCGGCAACGTGTTGATTCCTGCGTTTGCCGTGGGCCGCAGCCAGGAGATTCTCTATCAGCTGGGCAAGCATTTTGAAGACTGGGGCGTAGGGCACTGGCGCATATTCCTGGACAGCCCGCTGGCCATCGAGGCCAGCGGGATTTACTGGGACTTCGAGCATCTGTTCGATGAGGAAGCGCAGCACGTTTTCCGGGGCGGCGACAGCATGCCGACCCTGCCGAATCTGCACTTTACCCGTACGGGTAACGAGTCGAAGGTGATCAGCCGCCTGAAACGCGGCGCCATCGTCATTGCCGGCAGCGGCATGTGCAACGGCGGGCGCATTCTGCACCATTTCCGGCGGGAGATCGGGCGCAAAGAAACCCACGTCGTATTCACCGGCTATCAGCCCCCCGGCACGCTGGGTCGGCGCATCATCGACGGCGCGGAAACCATTCGCATTCAAGGCGAGCTCTACCCGGTGCGTGCAAAGGTTCACACCATCGGCGGGTTCTCGGCCCACGGCGATCAGGCCGACCTGCTGCGCTGGTACGGCGGGTTCGAGCCGCGACCGCCGGCATTTCTGGTGCATGGCGATCCCGAGGCGTCCCAGGCTTTTCGCAAGAAATTGCTGATGGAGACCGATGCCGAAGTTCGCGTCGCCGAACCGGGGCAAAGGCTGAACCTGCTGGAGCTTCGCAGCACGTAGTGAGGGCACCCGGCCAGAGCGCCCGGCCAGGGCATCCGGCTTAGAGACTCTCGCTGAGCCGGAGCGACTTCAGGCCAGCTGGGCAAGCATTTCCCGCAGGACGAATCCGGTGGAAAGCAGGAACCCCAGGCCGGGAACCCATCTGGGGAAGGTCAGCACGTCCGGCGGAGCGCTTTCCCGACCTTTCAGGCGCCACAAGGACAGGTTCACCAGTGCGAAGATGGTCAGCATGAGCGCGGAGGTGGCGGTGGCCAGGCCCGCCAGCCGCCCGTAGAGGGCAAGGCCGAGCATCAGGCTGGCTGCAACCGCGGTGGCGATCAGCGGGGTGCGGGTTCGGGCGTTGACCCGGCCGAGGAATGCCGGTAACTGCTGTCGCGATGAGAGGCCGTAAAGCACCCGGGAGGACATGATCAGCTGCACCAGGGCGCCGTTGATGATGGCGAACAGGGCGATGATGCCGATCACCGTGGGCGAGCTTCCGGTATGTGCCTGGTAAAGGGTTGCCAGTGGCGCGCTGGATTCATGCAGAGTCTGGGGGCTCAATTTCAGCAGCGCGGATACCATCAGCAGCAGATAGAGGAGGGTGGATATGCCCAGCGTCAGCAGGATGGCGCGGGGCATGTTGCGGCTGACGTTTTTGACCTCTTCCGCCACGTCCACCATGTCTTCGAAGCCGATGAACGCGTAGAAGGCGAGGGTGACGCCTACGAAGACGCCCAGCCACGGCACGGCATCCGCTTCGGTCCCCAGACCGGGGACAAACTGGGTCCATCGATCGGGCAGGGTGCCGAAGGTCTCGGCGCCGACGCCGATCACCACCAGCAAGCCGCCAATCTCCACCAGGGTTATCAGGGCCGCAACGGTGACCGACTCCGCGATGCCCCAGCCGGCCAGCAGGCCGAGCAGCATCGCGACGCTCACGACGACCCAGACCCGATCCACGTCGACGAACGCCTGCAGGTAGCCGGTGAAGCCGTTGATCAGAGCGGCTGCGGAAACGGTGCCCGCCAGCACCACCAGCAGGCCCACCAGTATTGACAGGCGGGCGCTGCCGAGGCCCTGCTGCACGTAGAGGGCGGCGCCCGCGGCACGAGGATAGCGCGCGGACATCTCGGCGAATGAGCAGGCGGTGAAGCCGGCAACGATCGAGGCGATGAGAAAAGAGGCAGGCGCTCCGTATCCGGAAACGCCGGCAATCTCGCCCACCAGAGCGTAAATGCCCGCGCCGATGGTGGTGCCCAGGCCGTACAGAACCAGCATGGGCAGATTCAGCGCGCGCTTCAGCTTCGGCGGTTTAGTCTCCATGCTTGCCTGGTCCCGTCCAGCCTGCTCCAGAGCGCCGCCGGGTCAGGGTTGCAGCACCACCTTCAACGCGCCCTCCGCATGGTTGGCGAAGATCTCGTAGCCGTGCCGTGCCTGGTCCAGGCCGAAGCGATGGCTGATGATCTGGCTCGGATCGAGCCGACCCTCGCGTATCAGGGGCAGCAGCTTGGGAATGTAGAGTTGGGGGCTCACCAGCCCTGTGCGGATCGTGACGTTCTTGTTGAAAAGATGCATCCATGGCAGCTCCACCGGCGCCAGCACCACCCCGATTACGGCAATTCTGCCGCCAGGGCGGACCAGCTCTGCTGCCTTCTGAATCAGCGCTGGGACGCCAACCGCCTCGATGACGGCGTCGGCGCCTTCGCCGTGAGTGGCCTCGAGAATCGTGGTGGTCAGGTCGACCTTGTCGGGGTTGATGCCGGTGCAGCCGCGTTGTTCCGCATGGGCCAGACGCTCGTCGTCGAGATCCACTGCGAAGACCCTGGCAGCACCGCGCATCTGCGCCGAAAGCTGGGCAAAGGTGCCCACGGGCCCACAGCCGAAAACGACCACCGTATCCCCGGGCCCGACCTCGGCGAATTCCGCGCCCATGTAGCCGGTGGGCAGGATGTCGCTGAGAAACAGGCAGGCCTCGTCGTCCAGGTCACCTGGCAGCAGCGTGGTATTGGTATCCGCGAAGGGGACGCGCACGGCTTCCGACTGGCACCCGGCGTAGTCACCGAAGCCCATCACGTTGCCGTGGGTCAGACCCTCGGTGGTGGTCAGGCAGCCGGCGAAATTGCCCCGTTTGCAGGCCGCACAGTGACCGCATCCAAGCGTGCACGACACCAGCACCCGGTCGCCTTTCTTGACGGTGTGTACAGCGCTGCCGGTCTCTTCCACCGTGCCGAGACACTCGTGCCCGACGGTGAAGCCGGCCTGGGGGAACGCTGCGCTGCCGTGATGCCACAGGTGCAGGTCTGATCCGCAGATTGCCGTCCGTTCGACCCTGACCAGCACATCGGCCTCCTGCTCGATGGTCGGGTCGGCGACGTTCTCGACCCGCATATCCTCGTCACCGTGGTAAACCACTGCTTTCATGCCTTTCCCTTCCCCTGGTTGGATGCCAGGGCACAGCTTACCTTCAATTGTTGACACCCAAAACAGCCCTCCGTAACATCGCCAGTCCTTTGAAGGTCCGGTCTTGCGGGCGTTTCTATTAGGGGCCATAGCTCAGCTGGGAGAGCGCTACAATGGCATTGTAGAGGTCGGCGGTTCGATCCCGCCTGGCTCCACCAACCTGGTGCCGTTCGTTAACCTTTAACTTTTTTCCGTTTCGCTTTGAGCACGTTCTTTAGTGGTAAACGCGGGCCAGGGAAGGTCAAAAGTTTACGAACGGTTCCATGGGTTTCGACGTTATGGCGTTCGAAAGTATTAAAATACTTATATATATCATTTAGATAAGAGAATTATCTCGAATTGATATCGGAGTGCTTTTGACGCTCCCTTTCGTGTGCTTTGCGTGGTTTAGACTCTTTGGCTGCTGTCCATCAATCTGGACAGAGAGAGGCGAAAGGTTAAAGGTTAACGAACGGCACCAGAGATTCGGCAC
>CAMYJX010000113.1 GCA_947258825.1 uncultured Pseudomonadales bacterium | reverse complement strand
CTGCGGCCTGCCAACTTCGTTAGCCTGGCGGAAGCCTTGGACTACGCGGCACAAGGCCAGACGGGCATGAATTTCTACGACGCCCGAGGGAAGCTCTCCGCGTCCTTCAGTTATTCGCTGTTGTGCGAGCAGTCGAAGAAACTCGCTCGGCGCCTGCTCGCGCTCGGTCTGCCGAAAGGCTCCAGCGTGGCGCTGATCGCCGAGACTACGCCAAATTTTCTGCGCTTCTTTTTCGCCTGTCAGTATTCCGGTCTGGTGCCGGTGCCGCTCCCGGTGCCCGTCAACCTGGGCAACCACCGCGCCTATGTGGACCATCTGCGCAGGATGCTGGCGGACTCTCAGGCGAAGGTGGTGATGGCGCCCAGTGACCTGGTGCCGCTCGTTGAGGAGGCGGCCGATGGCCCGGCGAAACCCGTGGTGGGAGACGCCGAGGCATTCGACGGATTGCCGGAATCGAGTGCTGAACTAGTCACCCCAAAGTCGACCGACCTTGCGTATATTCAGTACACCTCGGGCAGCACCCGTTTTCCGCAGGGTGTAATGATCCGACAGTCCGCAGTACTCGACAACCTCTCGGGTATCATCCGTCATGGCGTGAGGGCACGCGCCGGTGACCGCTGCGTCTCCTGGCTTCCTTTCTATCATGACATGGGGCTGGTTGGCATGGTGCTGGCGCCGCTGGCGGCGCAGCTTTCGGTCGACTACCTGGATACCCGCGTGTTTGCCATGCGGCCCCGGCGATGGCTCGAGCTCATGTCGCAGAGCGGTGCAACCATATCGCTCGGCCCGCCGTTCGGATACGACCTGGTTGCGCGAAGGCTGCGGCCCGGGGAGGCTCAGCGGTTCGATCTGAGCAACTGGCGCGTCGCGGGCGTCGGTGCCGAGATGATTCGGGCGGATACGCTGGACAGATTCGCCAAGCGCCTCGCCCCCGCGGGGTTCGATCCCAAGTCGTTCCTCGCCTGCTACGGGATGGCGGAATGTTCGCTGGCGGTGAGTTTTGCCCCCTTGGGTAACGGCCTGCAGCTGGACTATGTTGACAGTGAGCACCTCGCGACACACAGCGAGGCGTTGCCTGTCGATGCAGCAAAGACGGAGCAGTCGTGCATCAGCACCTATGTCAATTGCGGCACGCATTTCCCGCACCACGAAGTCGAGATTCGAGACCCGCAGGGCCGGCGCCTGACCGAGCGCCACTGCGGCGCCATCCATGTCCGCGGGCCCAGCGTCATGCACGGCTATCTCGGCCAACCCGAGGCCAGTCGCAAAGTCCTCTCTGAGGATGGCTGGCTTGACACCGGGGATCTCGGGTACCTGGTGGGCGATTCCATCTACGTAACCGGGCGTCAGAAGGACCTCATCATCGTCAACGGACGCAATGTCTGGCCACAGGACCTGGAGCACATCGCCGAGCAACAGCCCGAGGTCCGGCCCAGCGATGCGCTCGCCTTCGCCGCACCGGGCAAAGACGGTACAGATCAACCGGTCATCGTTGTTCAGTGCCGGGAGTCGGACGAGTTGAAGCGGTTGCAGCTCGTATCTCGTATCAGGTCCCAGATCAGCGAGGAACTCGCCATCGACTGCATGGTCGACCTGGTGCCCTTGCATACCCTGCCGCGAACATCCTCGGGTAAACTCTCACGCTCCGAGGCGCGACGGAACTTCTTGCGCACCCGAAAAGAGCTGAGCCTGACAGGTGCCGACGGCGCCACCGAGCTGCGTTCCGAGCCAATACGCCGGGAATTGTGAGCGCCGAATCACTGCCGCTCCAGGCCGTACCGGGAGCCGGCAACACCCAGCGTCCGGATGCGGCGAAGCGGTATGCCACAGCGCCGTCTGTCAGGGTGGGGCCTGAGGAGTAGCGAGTGGAACCGGGGCCGTCAGATCGCCGCAATGAAGGTGAGAAAGGATCGGTCGCACTGACCGGTGCGACGGGTTTCATTGGTGGCGTGATTGCCGAACGACTCACTGGCTCCGGCTGGCGCGTCAAGGCACTCGTCCGTAGTGCGCCGAAGGCCAAAAAACTGAACCGTCTGGGCGTCGAGCTGGTCCCGGGGGACCTCGAGGATACCGAAGCCCTGCGCTCGCTGTTGGCAGGCGTCCAGGCTGTCGTGCACTGCGCAGGTACGGTGAGGGGAATCGACAGCGAAGACTTTTCCCGGGTCAACGTAGCGGGCACCGAGCGGATCGCCTCGCTGGCGGCAAACATGAACACGCCTCCCCTGTTTGTCTCTCTCTCCTCCCTTGCGGCACGCGAGCCGCAATTGTCCTATTACGCGGCCAGCAAGCGTGAAGGAGAGGTGGTGCTGAATCCGTTTGCAGGCGCCATGTCGTTGACGATTCTGCGCCCGCCGGCGGTGTATGGGCCGGGTGATCGGGAGATGTTGCCCCTCCTGCTGTTGATGATGCGCCGCGGGATCGCCCCGGTGCTCGGATCCGCCGAGGCGCGTTTCTCCATGCTTTACGTCGACGACCTGGCGTCCGCTATCGAACAGAGTCTCATCGCAGGTAGCGGCGGCCGGGGTGTATTTGAACTTCACGATGGACGCGTGGGTGGCTACACCTGGTCTGCGGTGGTCGAGCTGGCTGCCCGGGAACGCGGCAAACCTGTCCGCAGGATCGCGTTCCCCCGGGGTCTGCTGCATGGCCTGGGGGTTGTCAGCCATCATTGGTCAAGACTGACGGGCACCGCCCCGATGCTGACGCCGGGAAAGGTCAGGGAGCTGACCCACGCCGACTGGGTCTGCGACAACGCCGAGGTGAGCCGCGCCCTGGACTGGTTGCCGCAGGTCGAGTTTGCCGAGGGGCTTCGGCGGACCCTGGCATGGGAGCAGGCCACTCGGCAGGGTACCGAAACTTGATTCAGGCGGCGGCAATGGCCGCAATGAAATCCTTTTTACCAGGAATAAGAAATTGCAGACTTACCAGGAAATTCTGTCCAGCCTTTGTGAATTGTTGGGTTCCTTCGTCGAGGAAGGGCAGGAATTGGGTGGGGACACTGATCTGATCGACGAGCTCGATCTGACGTCCCTGAAGATCATGGACATGCTGATGGAGGTAGAGGACCGTTTCGACGTGACTGTGCCGCTGAACAAATTGCCGGACGTGCGGACCGTCGGGGATCTGGCCACCATGCTTCACCAGCTGGTTAATGACTCGCCCTCTTAACGCGACCCCAATAGCCTTGGTTGGCCGCGGCCCTGCTTCGCTCTATTCATGATTGCGCTCGTTGCCACCGCGGAGCCACCGGGCGCAAATCACCGCACTGAGCCGTGAAAGCACCGCGACACCTCAAGCTGATTGAGAGCAGGTGGCAGTCGACCACCCCGGTCCCGGAGCTCATCATCCTTGGCGACGCGCTGATGCGCCGATACGGCAATGCGGTAGCCGGGATTCTCTATTACGGTTCCTGTCTGCGAAAGGGAGACGCCACCGACGGCCTGGTCGACCTTTACGTGATCGTCGACGATTACCGCTCCGCGTATGGGTGGTCCCCGCGCGCTTTGTTCAACTGGCTGCTGCCGCCGAACGTCTTCTACCTGGAATTGCCCACAGACCGGGGCACAGTGCGGGCCAAGTACGCCCTGTTGTCGCTGCCGCAGCTCAAACGGGGAACCTGCTGCTGGTTTCAGTCCTACCTCTGGGGCCGTTTCGCGCAACCTGTTGCCCTGCTCCGCGCGCGGGACGAGGCAAGCGCAAAGGAACTACTGGAGGCGATGGGTAAGGCCGTGCTCAGCTTCATCGCTGCCATCCTGCCGTTGCTGCCAGACCGCTTCAGCGCAAGAGATCTCTGGGAGCAGGGACTCAGCTACAGTTACCGCACCGAGCTACGGGCGGAAAGAACCGGTCGCCAGGCTGAAATCTTCAGCGACGCTGAACCCTACTTCTCTGAGTTGACGGCAGCTGCGATGCGTTATTCCCCGCTGCCGGTGAGCAGAGAAGGCGAGGGTATGGACTGCACCTATGTGGCGGACATCGGGGGGATGCGGCGATGGGCGGCGCGCGTGGCCTGGTCCCTGCGCAAGCTGCAAGGTCGGCTGCTGCACGTGCTGCGCCTGGTGAAGGGCCTTTTCACCTTCAGCGGTGGCGTGGACTATATCTTGTGGAAGCTCGAGCGGCACTCGGGCGTTCGGGTCGAGGTATCGGACAGGGTCCGCAAGCACCCGCTGATCTTCGGCTGGGGGCTGGCCTGGCACCTGTACCGTCGCGGCGCCTTTCGTTAACGGCCCAACTGCTGGCGATCCGCCTTGAGACCGGTCTCCACGGAATAGGAATCTGCTCTCTGGACCGCGGTCTCGAAGCGATCCTCCCAGCTCGACATGTTGCGGCGCGCATCCTGCACATAGGCTGTGAGCTTTACGGCGCGGAGTATGCCGCGATTGAGCAGTCTGGCGGGCAGTGGCAGCGGCCTCTCGACATCGACGATGAGGACGACACGTTGTTCATCCGTCTCGTTGCACACCTCGTGCTCGAAGGTGTCGTCGAGGACCAGGCACTTTCCCTCCTCCCAGCTGCGGACCTGGTCGCCGACCCGAATGCGGCAGCGTTCCCTGTCACGAGGAACCATCAAACCGAGATGGGTACGAACCACGCCCTTGGTGACGCCGCGATGGGGTGGAATGTGGTAGCCGGGCGCAAGAATCGAAAACCAGGCACTCTTCAGGTGCGGTATGGTCTCCAGGATCCGGGTCGTTTCCGGGCACTGCCGGCAGCTGCGTTCCGACTTGTGCCCAAAACCGTACAGGATGAAGGTGCGCCAGTTATCCCCGGTGGAGATCCGGTACTGGTCAGGTGATATCTGGTGGAAAAGCGGAATCTGCTCTCGATGCTCGAGCAGCCTGTCCAGTTCGGCACGAATCGTTTCCCAGTTGTCCTCCAGGGCCTGGTTGTATGGGAACAGGTCCGAGGGGAAAAAGGGATGATCGCCGACCAGGGATGCCCGCCCGAGGTAGCGATCCACGGCCTGAAGCATGTGCCGGCCATAATTCTTGACGTAGTGCCGCCTCTTGGCGCGAACAGTGTCTAAAAATGTCATGCGGGTTCACACCGACAGAAAGCTTTTTCAGAATCGAGCACGGCTCAATAGTACCAAAGCAATAAACGCAGCCACAACGGGCGTGGCCAGGGTGGTCAGCGCGGGTGGGAGTTGCAGAACAAGTCCCGAATTGACCATGACCTGGTTGGCGATCTGGAACACCAGCCCCGCCGCCACGGCGGCGATTACGCGCTTCTCCACGGACGTCGAGCGCGGCGTACCCAAGGCAGCGGGGATGGCCAGCAGAACCATTACCACAACCGAGAGCGGTAGCGTCAGTTTCTGCCATAGGCTGAGTTCGGAGCGGTCCGTCTTTTGTCCGGCACCCCGCAGATAACGCACGTATGCATAAAGTTGCCTGGTCGACATAGTCTCGGGCAAAAGTTCCAACAGGCCGATCTGCTCGGGCGTCATCAACGACTCCCAGTGCATTTGCGGGATCTGTTCGTGAGTCACCGTTGCCCCGCTGAGATCCTTTACTGACACGTCTTTGAGCAACCACCGGTTCGGATCGCCCAGGCTGGCCTGACCGGCCTGAATAAAGCGGCTGACCCGCTGTTCCCCGTCGAGCTCCAGGATATCGACGTCCATCGGTATCCGTCCGTGGTCAACGCGGTTGATATGGATGAACCGGTTTCCGTGATAGATCCAGAACCCTTCGTCAACCCTTGCCATCTCTGCCTCAGACAGGGCCAGCGCTTGTTGACGAACCGCCTGCTGGTGCAGGCCCGAGATCACAATATCGTCCAGCACGACGGCAACAAGCACAACCAGAATCGCGCTTTTAAGAACACCCCAGCTGAACCGAAACATCGAGACCCCAGCGGCCTGCGCGGCATTGATTTCGCCGTGATGGGCAAGCAGAGCCAGCGCGATGGTGGTTGCTATCAACGCCCCAATGGGGAGCAGGTCCAGGGCGCGAGGGGCGAGCATGCGAAGCTCGAACAGCAAGGCATCCGGAAAGTGGTAATTCCCCGAGCCGACGTCATCCAACTGCTTGATCAGGTCGAGAAAGCTGAACAGGAAAACCAGGGCCAGCATGACCAGCAGGAACACCCTGGCGATCTCGACGGCGATGTAGCGATCGAGTTGATTCATGCGCGTGCGAAACCCGAGGGTCTGCGAAACAACGCCAACAGCAGCAGCCCTAGCAGCACCAAGGGCCACCAAAGCCCGGGTACGGCGCCGACCAGCCCTTCCTGCACCAGATTCTTGGCGAACGTCATCAGATTGTAAAAGATGGCATAGGCCGCGACTGCCGCCAGGGCCTTCAAGAAGCGCCCCTGCTGCGGTGATGATCTGCATCACTTTCGGTTTTCGGATCTGTACGATAACCTCACCGGCGGTTCGGGACTCGTGATCGACCGTGCCGGCGAAGATGGCGTAATCCGAACCCGGGTTGACCAGCAACTGCCTCGCCTCCAGATAACCGACATCGAACTCAGCCGCGACCTGTCCCCGCAGCAGGTATTGCTGCTGGTAGGCCCAGGGCCGCGCAAACAGGGAAATACATGCCACCACCATGGCGGTCAGCAGGGAAACCTGCAGAATGATCTTCACCAGGCGAGGCTCGCCGATCCCGCCCGCCGACAATGCGACGATCTCGCTGTCCGATTGCAGGCGTCCCAACCCGAACACGATCCCGAAATAGAGCGATACCGGGATGAGGATCTCAAGCGCGATCGCCAACTTGACGAACACCAGCTTGGCGACGGTCCCGGCAGGGATCAGGCCAGCCGCGACCTCGTTGAGAATCACGGCGGTGGTGAAGCTTGCGAAGATCACCCCGCAGATGCTGACAATGATCAGGAAGGGGCGGCTTATCTCGCGGGTGACGTAGCGCTCGATGATCAACAGGCCTGTCCGCCGTTTAAAGTTCGGTCCCTAATCCTGATACAATTTGACCCTGATCGTAAAATCAATCTTTAAGCCCGACATGAACACATCGCAGCCCCCCTCAGCACAATTGCGCTGAGGGCCGCGCCAGGTGCGTCTGACGGAGGGCTGAGCGATGTCCTTCCCGGAGCGACGCAATCACCTGGTAGAACCAGGTCGTCCATGCTCATCGTTTCGAGTGAGCAGGACAAGGAACCGGCAAAAATTCGTGGGTATCTTCGACAAATTTCGTGATGTGGCTGCCGGCATGGAGCAGCGGGCCGGGGTCGGCATCATGCCCTTCGGCGTGGAAATCGAACACATCGCCTCGGCCACCGAGGGCGTCGTGCTCGGTCACTCGGTGATACTCGCGGGGACCAACAACTATCTCGGCCTGACCTTCGATCCTGAGTGTGTCGACGCGGCCCGCGAGGCCTTGCTTGAGCAGGGTACGGGTACCACGGGTTCGCGCCTCGCCAACGGCAGCTACGGCGGCCACCTGGCGCTGGAGCAGGAATTGGCAGCGTTCTACCGAACGCCGTCGGCGATCGTCTTCTCTACCG
>CAMYJX010000112.1 GCA_947258825.1 uncultured Pseudomonadales bacterium | reverse complement strand
TGGCCGGCAGTCCGGGTTCGCCTTTTCCAGGCGTGGGAGCGTTTGCGGAAACGCTGGTGACGGAGCCTCAGATCAGCGCCCTGGACCAGGGTGCTTTGGTTTGCGTGTTCACCGAAACCGAAGCGGTCGGCGACAACGTGCGCTCCATGGCCCAGCTGGTTTTTCAGGGCCCAATGGCGGAATCACTGAGCTGGCAGAGTTTCGAAGAGCGGTTCGGCGGTTTTACCGATCTCTTCGACGGTCTGGATGCGCACATGGTTTATGGCTTTCATCTGCTGGACGATGATGGCGCAGAGATCGTCTACCTGCATTTCTGGACGGCGGGGAAGGGCGTCGATCTGTCGACTCACAATCACGGCAACAGCCCGTCGCCGCTGGCGCCGGCCTTCGCCGAGGTGCACTGGGTGCTGAATAACGGCACCGGACACGGTGGCATGTACCGATGCGATTCACCCGAGGCGACTTCCAGGGATCGCTTCCCCATGCAGCGCGGGCAGGAGCACGGTCCGTTCTTCGATTTCGATTCGGCCACCGGCGAGCCGAAGCTGCGCGACAACGGGGCGGTGTCTTACCCCTGGCACGGCTGGCAGGCGGGCACGGACGACGCGCCGGGCCAGGCCTACGATTTCGTCGCCGCGTTTGAGATCAACCCGCGATACGTCAGGGTTTGATCCGGTCACTCGGCCAGGTGGATTGCTGATATCCCATCGGCGAGGGTCGACTTCGCGATTTCCAGCAGATGCACGTGATGGGTGAAGAATATCACCTGGCAGCTCCGCGCCAGCTCACCGAGGACGGCGAAGCCTGCAGCGGCGCGGTCATCGTCGAAGTTGATGAACAGATCGTCCGCAACAAAGGGCAGGGGCCCTGATCGCGCCACGTAGTCCTCGATGGCGGCAACCCGCAGCGCCATGTACAGCTGATCTGCGGTGCCCGTGCTCATGCCCTCCACGCCCACGG
Source organism: uncultured Pseudomonadales bacterium (assembly GCA_947258825.1). GTDB lineage: Bacteria > Pseudomonadota > Gammaproteobacteria > Pseudomonadales > Azotimanducaceae > UBA7803. Next base: position 5,488 of record CAMYJX010000112.1, on the reverse strand, counting down.
TAGAGCCGTCGGGCCGGACGCCGGCGAGGTGCGCAGCATCCTGATCGTCGAACTCGAGTTTCAGCGCGCTGAAGGAATTTCCCGTAAGGGTGGCGAACAGCCCGCCGGCGCGGCTGAGCATAGGCGCCTGCTTCTCCCGTCGATACCGGTCGATGCCCCACTGCAGCAGCAGGGCCGCAGCGCGCAGGCGTACGTAGCGCGCGGCGACCTCTTCCATGCTGGCCAACGCCGACTGCCGGTCTGCTGCCGCGCGGGCGGCAGCATCATCGCCGCCGATCGCGTCGAATGCCTGCCTGGCGCCGGTGCGGGTTTCCCGCGCGTCCATGAGCCGCTCGCGCAGCTCCTGAAGCTCGCCGTTCAGTGAGTTTTCCTCCGTCACGATCTGGTCCAGATCCACATCTGCGCATTCCGCCTGCAGGTGGGCGAGGTCGAAACCGTCACCTTCGGCTTCGAGGGTCTTTGCAAGCAGTGTGCTCTGCTCCTGAAGCGTCCGATGACGGTCGGAGTTTGCGATGGCCGCCGTCAGCGCGTCCAGCGTGTCGACCCCTGCCTGCTCCTTCAGATGCTGGATGGTGCCCAGTGAGTCACGGCGCGCTCCCTCCAGCTGCTCGATATCCTTTTTGAGCTTTTCGACGCGCTTGTCCTTATCGGCCAGGGCCTCCCGAATCCGCTCCGCTTCCTTGAGCCTTCCTTCCAGCGTGAGAACGGCGGCTTCGGCGTCCGTACCCTTCAGATCCGGACCCACCGCGCTGACAAGGTCTGCGACGCTGCCTTCGAATTCCCTGATGAAAGCTTCGATCCTGCCGATACGCTCTTCGCGCAGCTCTCTGATGTTGAGCACCAGCTCGCGCATGCTGTCCAGCGCCTCGATCTGAGACGCTATGGCGTCCGGATCAGCAGCGGCGTTCAAGCCGATGGCGGACAGCGCCTGCTGCCAGATCCTCTCCCAGTCGATCTGGCGTTCCCGAGCCGCGGCGCTCTGCTGCCGTTTGCGCTCGGCGTCCTGCTGCGCGATCTGCAGCTGCTCGGTGACGTTTGTTCGATTGCCAGCGGCTTTTTCCTGCAGCCCTGACCAATCGGCGGCCGCCTGGAGCACCACGGCCAGCGGCTGCTGCCGGAGAGGTTCGGTGTCCATGCCCAGCCTGCCCAGCTCTTCGTTCAGACGATCGGTGGCCGCCTTCTGCTGATCTTTCAACGCTGCCACCTGTCCCTGCGCGCGGTTGCGCTGATCCACGGCCGCGATGAGCTCTGATCGCGTCGCCAGCCAGTCCAGCATGACCTCTGGCGGTCCGGGCTCAAACGGCGCGCCCGCCCAGAGCGTTTGCCAGGAAGCCTGCAGCGACGCTTCTTCGGCGTCCAGCGCCTGTGTCCGGGCATGGCAGGCCCGCAGCGTGGACTGCTGCTCGGCAAGGCGTCTGGACAGCAGCGAAAGTTCGGCCGTTTCCTCGGCGTGCTCGAAACGTCGATCCGCGGCGCCATCTGCGGCTGAAACCGCAGCTTCGTAGGCCGCCGGCAGGTCCGGGAAGCCGCGGCTGAATGCCGTCAGCTCGTGGTCGTTGAAAGATGCTCCGTCGATGTGCCGGCGTCTCACCAGCGACCAACCGGCATCCCGCTGCTCGCGCAACCGGGCCAGCTCTTCAGGCGTCACCAGCAGCTGCTCGCCGATGAGCCGGTCGCGCGCCTGTTGCAGCCTGTCGCGTTCCTGCTCGGCCCTGCTGGCGTTTTCCTGGCACTCTCTGCGACGTTGCGACAGATCTCTTGCCCGCTCGCGGTGATGCTCGACGGCGTCTCTGGGCGGCACCGGCAGGTTGATTGCGGCGTCCAGGGCGTCGACGGCAGGCTGAAGCCTGGCGAGGCAGCGATCGATGATCGACTGTGCCTGCGCAGCCTCCCTGCTTGCCGCGCTGGTTTGTGAATCGATGTCGCCGCTGTCCCGGGTCGCCCGCACCAGCGCCTGCAGGGTGGTCAGGTCTACCGGCGACGGCAATGCCTGCAGCTGCTGGTCGATGCGCGCGAGTCGTTCTTCAGCCTCCTGCACCCCGCGGGTGCTGGAGTCGACTTCAGACCGAATTTCGGCGTGCTGATTCAGCAGCGCGCGGGTCCGGCTCAGGTCGGTGCGGGCGGGCATTCGCGCCATCAGAGCCACGATGTCGTCATCCTGCCAGTCCAGCTCCCGGGCCAGCTCCAGCAGCTGGCGTTCGGCCGCCGCCAGCTCGAACCGTCGCTCCGGCAGGTCGGCTTTGCCTGCCCGAACCCGAATTCTTCGCTCGTGCAGCTGTTCGATGTCGTCGGCTCGCAGCAGGAGGGCATCGTCGCAGGTGAGACTTTCGCGCTCCTCCTGCGCTGCGGCCAGCTCGGACCTCAAGGTCTTGATGCGCATGTCGCTGTCGCGATCCTCCCGCGCCGCCCTGTCTAGCATTGCTGCAGCGTCTTCGGGCAGCGCTTTGATGGACCCGAGGGCCGAGATGTCGGCTTGCAGATCCTGTCTGCGGGCGACGTCACGGTAGACGCGGCGAATGCGGTTCAGCTTGCGCAACGCTTTCTCGCCGCGGTGAATCTCTGCTTCGATGGCCGAGAAATCCTCATCGGCGGCTTCGAGGGCCCGCTTACGCTGCATCCAGTCGCGCTCGGTGACGGTGTGCGCGCGCAGCTCCGCATCGGCGGCTTTCAGCTGCTCCTCTGCCTGGTAGTAGAGACGGTGGGCTGCCTTTCGAGGCGCCCACAGGGCACTCGCCTCCTCGTTCATGGCGTGCAGGCTCTCCCTTAATCCTTCGAGGCCCGCGCCCGCCGAGAACAGCGCCTGGCCGACGTCGTCGCGCGCGGCAAGAATCTCCTGGCCGCCCTCGCGCAGGCGGTTGTGGTCAAGGAAGAACATGCGAACGAAGAATTCGCGGTCGGCGCCGGCGAGGCAGGTTGCCAGCGTTCCGTCGCCGCCGGGCATGGGCACGTCGTCTGGGGTCAGCACCGTGTCTTTGTTGCCCTTGCGGCGACGGAAACTCAGGGTTTCCTGGCCCGCCTGAATTTCAGCGCCCAGACGCATGGCCTGGTAGTCGTGGATGAAGTTCAGGGGTGAGTTGCGTGGCACGCCGAACAGGAGGTCTTCCAGTGCCATCAGCGCGGTGGATTTTCCCGCTTCGTTGGGGCCGAAGACGATATGGATATCCGGGTCGCCCGCCGGCAGCTCGAGAATGCGGTCGGTGAAGTGTCCGTAGCGCAGCAGCTCCAGGCGATTGATGCGCACGCTTCAGCTCGCCTTACCCGTCAGCCGGGACATCAGCTCGAGCCCCACCGTTCGGATCAGCGCCTCGGAGTCGCCCGCGACGGCGGCTTTGAGAATGGCGTCTTCCGTCTCCGTGCGAATCTCCGCTGGCAAGCGGCGGGCGAACTCACCGATCTCGCCCAGCAGCGTCTCCAGGAAGTCCTCCTCCCGTGCGGCCAGGCTCAGGCTGCTCAGGAGCTCGCCCAGGGCATCCTCTCGCGCTGCAAGCCGGGTGGCGTCCTCCGGGGGTTCCGTGGAAACGCGGATCTTTTCTACCCAGGCCGTCTCTTCACCCAGGGACAACGCTGCCGCTCGGGCTTCCGCCAGCAGGTGCTCGGTAGACGCCAGGATCTGGCTGTGCAGCTCGCTGCGACCCTGAATCTCCAGCCGACAGGCCAGCATGCGCCCGTCGGCCTGCAAGGTAACGGCGTTTTCGATAGCGTCGCGAAGCCGGTCCGCGATTTCCTGCAAGCGGTTGCAGTCGGTCGCGGAGACGGTCAGATGCGCCCAGCGAACCACGTCAACGGGGACGTGGGCCAGATCGACGACCTCGCCACCCGCGACGCTGACCAGGCAGGCGCCTTTCGGGCCCGGCTCGCGAATGTGCCTGCCCTGCAGGTTGCCTGGAAAAACCACGTGAGGCCGTTCGTTGAGCACCGCGTGCTGATGAACATGTCCCAGCGCCCAGTACTCGTAGCCTTTGCCGAGCAAATCCGCCAGCGAGCAGGGGGCATAGTTCGCGTGACCGCCCATGCCGCCGAGCGCCGTGTGCAACACGCCGACGTTGAACAGGCCCGGGATGGGCTCGGGATACGCCAGCGACAGATTCTCGGTGACGTCCCGTTGGGCGAAGCTCTGCCCGTGCAAGGCCACGTCGAGCTCGTCCAGGCGGAATGTCTGCGGTTTGCGCGCGCCAAAAACCTGAACGTTGTCCGGCAGGGTCAGGCGACGGGTAATCTTGCTCTCGGCGTCGTGGTTGCCGTGCAGCACGAACGCGGGAATGCCGGCCTTCGCCAGGCGCCCCATCTGACTGACGAAGAACAGGCCGGTCTGATAATCCCGCCAGTCGCCGTCGTATAGATCACCGGCGATGACGAAGAACGACACCTCGTCGTCGATGGCCTGACCCACCAGGGCGTCGAAAGCGGCCCTGGCGGCGGTGCGGATGCGTTCGGCCGCCTTGCCTTCCTGGCCGGCCAGACCTCGCAGCGGGCTGTCCAGGTGGATATCCGCGGTGTGGATGAATCGGAAATCGGTCACTGATATGTCGGTACCGAGGCAAACGGATCGGGGGTTCAAATTACCCTTTCGCTCCCGGTGTCGTCTACCGGCGGTGTCGTCTACCGGCGGTGTCGTCTACCGGCGGTGTCGCCTACCGGCGGTGTCGTCTACCGGCGGTGTCGCCTACCGGATGGGGAATCGCTTCTATGGTTGGGCGGAAGCAGTGCGGACGCAGTGCGGACGCAGTGCCGACGCAGTGCGGACGCAGTGAATGTATGCTGTCGGACGCCGATATGAACTCAGACAACAGGACGGGCTGCTTATGAGAGCTGCAACCGCGGTCGCCTTCGCTCTGCTGCTGGGTTCCTGCGGCGTGCCCGTCGACCCGGCGACGATGGAACCGCCCCGCGCGCAGCCTGTTCCGTTGCAGCCGGAGTCGTCCCACGATCCTGACCCGGTGGACGAGCGCTTTCTCGGCCTGCACGGCATGTTCAGATACTACGCGGATGCGGCGCGATTCGAGGAATGTTTCACCGGCCGGTCGTATCCGGTTGCCATGAAGGGCGACTACCTGGACCTGGAGCGCGCTTACCTGCGGGCGCAAAAACCCGAGCCGGGCGCTCCGCTGCTGGCGACCTTCGAGGGCGACATCAACCTGCAGCCGGCCATGGAGGGCGACTCGCTGATCCCCACGGTATCCGTGCGGCGCTTCATCGGTCTCTTTCCCCATCAGAGCTGCGAACGGTCGCGCAGCATGGCAAGCTTTGATAATACGTACTGGAAAATCGTTCGCTTCGGTGAGGACGCGGTTGCAGCTGTCGGTGGCGGTCGTGAGCCCCATCTGCTGCTTCGGGGTCCCGAGAAGGGGTATGCGGCTACCGTCGGCTGCAACCGGTTTGCTGGTGGTTACGACCGTGACGGGGACAGGGTCGAGTTTCAACCCGGACCGGTTACGCTCATGGCCTGTCAGCCGCCGTTGGCAGAGCTGGAAGACCGGCTGATGGCCAC
>CAMYJX010000111.1 GCA_947258825.1 uncultured Pseudomonadales bacterium | reverse complement strand
TCTGCAGGAACTCCTGGTAGACGCGAGGCTCGCGATCCAGGTAAATCTGGCGCGCCGGTTCGATATAAAGCGCCATGTAATCGGGGTTTTCGCGGGTCAGCCGCTGAAACAGGCGCCTGGCTTCGCGTTTTGTCGATGTTGTCGAAGACAACGAATACACCTTCGTAGCTGCAGGAACCGCCGATAGCGCCGAGGTAGTCATGTGGGAGCGCCCGACACCTGTGTGGGAGGGCGGCGAAACCGTATTCGACAGCAGCGTTTCCTAAGGCAAGATCGCGGCCGGGAAACGGTAAACTACCAGTCTCGACGCAGGCTCAATGCGGGCTCAACAACGGGGAGACACATCATGCTCGATCCATCCCGGTTCGAAACCATACTCATAGAGAAACGAAGCAACGGGGTGGCCCTCGCCACCCTGAACCGCCCCGAGCGGCTGAACGCGGTAAACGGACGAATGCACACCGAGCTGGCGAATATTGCCCGGGAGGCAGACGGCGACGACGAGGTTAAGGTGCTGGTGCTCACCGGCGCCGGGCGTGCCTTCTGCGCCGGCGGCGACTTCGGCCCCGACAGCGACGTCATGGGGGGCGGGCGACGGACGATGAAAGAGCCGCTGGAGATCGTCAACCTGATGCTGGACTGCAGCATCCCAATCGTCAGCGCCGTGAAGGGTTATGCCATGGGCCTCGGGGCGACGGTGGCTCTTCTGGCTGACGTGGTGGTGGCGGGGCGGTCTACCACCTTTGCGGATACCCACGTGAAGATGGGGGTAGGTGCGGGAGATGGCGGTCAGGTGATCTGGCCGCTGCTCATGGGGGTAAACCGCGCGAAGTACCATCTCATGACGGGTGAGCAGATCACCGGCCAGGACGCCCTGGACGCGGGTCTGGTCAACTTTCTGGTTGGCGACGACGAGGTTCTGGACAAGGCCCTGGAGGTGGCGGACAAGCTGGCAGCAGGTCCGACGCTGGCCATCTCGGCATCGAAAATGGCTGTCAATCAGTACATCAAGATGGTGTCCAATCTGGTGCTGCCTTACTCCTTTGCGCTGGAGATGCAGACGTTTCAGAGCGCTGACGCGGCTGAAGCGGCCGCCGCTTTTCAGGAGAAGCGTGAGCCCCGGTTCAGCGGGCGTTAGTCAGCTTCGCGTTTCAGGAGTTCGTATTTCTTCAGGTAACCGCGTAGCTGATGGTAGGTGAGTCCCAGCAGAGCGGCCGCTTTGCGCTGATTGTGTCGAGCGGACGTCATCGCCTGCTCGATCATGGCGATCTCGAATGCCTGTACCTCTGCTTTGAGATCGGTCGGCAGGCGCTGCTCCGGTACGGATGAGGTGGGCTCCGCAGCGTCCGTTTCCCGTCTCGGCTCCGAAGCGCCCGTGCCCGCCGGGCCAAGGTCGCCGCTGGGGCGAAAGGGCGATTCGAACGGGTCAAAGGTGATGTCGTCCACGGGCGTCTCGAACGGGTTACGGTACACGGCCCGCTCCACCACGTTTTTCAACTCCCGGACGTTGCCGGGCCAGGGGTAAGCCTGCAGGGCCTCTCTGGCGTCTGCGGAGAAGCCGGGAAAGTACTCCCGTCCCAGCTCGTTGGCCATGGTGATGGCGAAGTGCTCGCCAAGCAGGAGAATGTCTTCCTCACGCGCTCTCAGCGGCGGCAGGGTGATCACGTCGAAGGCAAGGCGGTCCAGCAGGTCGTACCGGAATCGTCCCTGTTCCGCCAGGGTAGGTAGGTCCTCGTTGGTAGCGGCTACCAGCCGCACATCGCAGGTGAGGGTTCGGTTACCGCCGACTCGCTCGTACTCGCCGTATTCGATGACCCGCAGCAGTTTTTCCTGCACCAGGGGCGAGGTGTTGGCAACCTCGTCGAGGAACAGGGTGCCTCCGTCCGCGCGCTCGAATCTGCCGTGATGGGTCTTGCTGGCGCCGGTGAAGGCGCCGGCTTCGTGGCCGAACAGCTCGGTTTCCAGCAGCGTTTCGCTGATCGCCGCGCAGTTCATCTTGAGGAACTGGCCCTCCCAGCGGTTGGAAAGAAAGTGCACGCGCGAGGCGATCAGCTCTTTGCCGGTGCCGCGCTCGCCGACAATGAGAACGGGCTTTTCGAGTGGCGCTACCTGGGACACCTCCTCTAATACCCTGAGTATCGCGGGAGACTCCCCCAGCAGTCGGTCCTGTTCCTTGGTCATGCGGTGAATTCTGCCAATTGTTGGCGATGCCTACCAAGTGGTTTCGAAAGGTTAGTTCGTATCCGAAATATTAAACCTTTAAAAAACAATAAGATATAGAGCTTATCTAAACTGGCATGGTTTGTGAAAGCGTAGGAGTGGTAAGAGCGACAACAGTGACGGCTGCAGAACAGCCACCAGGCCCGGCACCGGCGAAACCGAAGGTGGATCGGGCAAGCCACAACACGGAGGCAGCAGGAAGATGGGTATCTTTTCTCGCATGACGGACATCATCAACTCCAATATCAACTCGATACTGGATAAGGCCGAAGATCCTGAGAAGATGGTTCGCCTGATTATTCAAGAAATGGAAGAAACGCTGGTAGAGGTCCGCAGCACGTCGGCTCGCGCAATTGCGGACCGCAAGGAGCTGCAGCGCAAGCAGGAGTGGCTGCGCAGAGACGCCGGCGAGTGGGAACGCAAGGCGGAGGTGGCGATCGGCAAGGGCCGTGACGACCTCGCCAAAGGGGCGCTGGTTGAGCGCAACAAGGCCCAGGAAGCAGCTGATCTGGTAAGTCAGGACCTGCAGTTGCTGGAAGACACCCTGGAGAAGCTCAATTCCGACGTCGGTGCGCTGCAGGCGAAGATCAAGGATGCGAAAACGCGGCAGAACGCCATCATCATGCGGGGGCAGACGGCGCAGACCCGGCTGGGGGTTCGCAAGCAGCTGTCTGACCACAGCATCGACGATGCCATGCAGCGTTTTGAAACCTACGAGCGCAAAATGGATGACCTGGAAGGTCAGGTCGAGTCCTACGATCTGGGACAGAAGACCCTGGCGGACGAGATTGCCGATCTGGAGACCGATGAGCAGATCGACCAGGAACTCGAAGCCTTGAAAGCCCGTCTGCGCGGCGAGCCGAAATCCCAGCCCGGCTCCCGCGATGAGGTCGGCGGCGGTCAGAACTTCAGCGTCTAGTCGAGAACGGTTTAGGAGAAACCTGTTTAGGAGAAGATATGGACGGCATGGTTGTCGCCTTTTTTGTGCCCACGGTGATCTTTCTGTGCTTCGTGGCGCCGGTATGGATCTTCATGCACTATCGAAGCAAGCAGAAGGCTCAGTTGGCTCTGTCAGACGATGAGCGCCAGGAGCTGGAAAATCTGACGGTCAACGCCGAGAGAATGTTGCAGCGCATCGAGACGCTGGAGTCCATTCTCGATGATGAAACCCCGGGTTGGCGCCAACGGTTGCGCACGGAGTACAGCAATGAATGATGAGCGGGAAAGAACCTCGCGGATATCCCCCGACAACGATTTTCAGTCGGCGGTCGAGCGGCTCGAGAAAGCGGTGGACGAACTGGTAGGAACGGCCCGAGATCAGCTGTCCGACAAAGCAACGGCCTTTATAGACGAGACCACGACGCGTCTGGAAAATGAGATCAGCCGGCGTAAGGACGGTCGGTCCAGCAGAGCCCAATCGTCGGCCGGCCGGTCGCGCGGAGGTGAGTCGCGGGAGGCGCATCGGGCCCGGTCCCAGTTACCGCCTGTCACGGCGCGGACCCGGAAGCTCTATCGGGATCCGCAGCGGGGCAAGATAGGGGGGGTATGTGCGGGCATCGCCGCCTATTACGGCGCGGAACCCTGGGTAGCGCGCTGCATTGCCGTTACCGGCCTGCTGTTCCTGCCTAGCATTGTTTTTCCCGCTTACGTGATTGCTTTCTTTTTGATGGAGAAGCCGCCTGCGGGCAACGGTGAGGTGCATCGGCGCAGGTATCGGGATCGACATCGGCACAATCACAGCTCGCCGTCTCCGGAGCTCGGCCCCCAGCTGTCGCCTCGCAACAGCCTGCGGGATGTGCAGGCAGATCTGACCGAGGCGGAACTGCGGTTGCGGCGCATGGAGAGCCATGTGACCTCGGGGCAGTTCGAGCTGCATCGAGAGCTGAACAAGATCGATGGCAATGATGGGGTCGTGCAGCCACATCGCGCGTGACTAATCAGAAAGACGCTCATTCGGGAGGTTAGCGATGGAAGTGTTTACCATGGTCGTGCTCATCGTGCTGATTTCCTGTGGCGCGGGGGTGCTGAACAATTACCTGAAGAACCGGCGCCTGGCGCTTTCGCGTCTGCCCGATCAGGACCTGGCCGCAGAGCTGGAGACGCTCCGTCAGCGGATCGCAGTGCTGGAAGAAATCGTCACTGAGCCCGGCTATCACCTCAATCAGGAATTGAAGCAGCTAGAGCGACGGTCGTAATACGATCCGGGTAGTCGGTGAACAGACCGCTCGCGCCCCAGGAAACCAGTTGCTTCGCTTCGGCGAGATCGTTCACGGTGTAAATCAGCGTTCTCAACCCGCGCTTTCTTGCCTGCGAGATCCGTCTTGGGCTGGCGATCCCTCTGCTCAGATTGATGAACCCGGCGCTCAGCCCCTCAGCGATGTTCCATGCGCTGCGCTTCCAGCGACCGAACAGGGGCGCCACCGGAACTTCGGGTGCCAGCTGGTGAAAGCGCTGCAGCTCCGCGTGGTCAAAGCTGGAGACCAGCACATCGAGACGCCGGTAACCTGCCATGAATTCGGCCACCGGCGCCGCGGTTCCGGGACCCTTGAGCTCGATGTTGATGCCCGTGCCCATCGGCAGCTCGGCCGTCACCTCCTCGAGGAAGGGAATCGGCTCCCCGCCGCCGGCGTCGAGCGCTCGCAGCTCCGGCACCGAGCTGGCCAGGATTGGGCCCTGGCCGTTGGTGGTTCGCTGCAGGGTATCGTCGTGGAACACCAGCAACCGGCCCTCCATCGCGTAGACGTCCAGCTCCACGGCGGATACGTCACTTTCCCAGGCCCTGCGAAAGCTCGGCAGGGTGTTTTCCGGGCTCAGGCCGGCGGCGCCTCGGTGGCCTATCACGATTACCGGATCCTGAAAGCTCATCTGTACATTCCTCGAGCTTAAGCTACTACAATGCCGGATCATGAGTTACCAGGTTCTGGCACGCAAACTGCGCCCGGGCACGTTCGACGCCCTGGTGGGGCAGGAACACGTCGTACGCGCGCTTCGGCACGCCCTCGACAACGATCGGCTGCACCACGCATACCTTTTTACCGGTACCCGCGGGGTTGGAAAGACGACCATCGCCAGGGTGTTGGCGAAGTGTCTGAACTGCGAGCAGGGCGTGTCTTCGTCACCTTGCGGCGAGTGCTCGATCTGTCTGGAGGTGGCAGAAAACCGATTCATAGATCTGATTGAGGTAGACGCGGCGTCGCGCACCAAAGTCGACGATACCCGGGAGCTGCTGGAGAACGCTCAGTATCTGCCTACCCGCGGACGCTACAAGGTGTACCTCATTGATGAGGTGCACATGCTGTCGGCATCGAGCTTCAACGCGCTGCTGAAAACCCTCGAAGAGCCGCCGGAGCACGTGAAGTTCCTGCTGGCCACCACAGACCCCAAGAAAGTTCCGGTGACGGTTCTCTCCCGCTGTCTGCAGTTTCAGCTCAAGAACATCTCGGCAGAGCGGATCTCGTCCTATGTGGGTCAGGCGCTCGACGAGGAAAACATCGAATTCGAATCCGAAGCTCTGGACACCATTGCCCATGCTGCCAGGGGCAGCATGCGCGACGCGCTGTCCATTACGGATCAGGCGATCGCTTACGGCCAGGGGGCCCTGAGCGCCCGTGATGTCTCGGATATGCTGGGGTTGGTTGGTCGCGATGAGGTGGCGGGCCTGCTGCAGGCAATCGATACCGGAGATGCTGCCCGGGTGCTCGACGTAACTGCCGAGCTGGCCCAGCGGGCGGTGGATTTCGGCGATGTTCTGGCGGAGCTCGTCAGCGCCTTTCATCGCCTGGCGGTAGAGCAGGCGCTGGCCGGGAATGGCCCGGGCGATGCGGGTTCGAGCGGGGCTGAAGATGGTTGGAGGACCTTCACACCGGAGGTCGTGCAGCTGTACTACCAGATCGCTTTGATGGGTTTGAGGGATCTGGAGATCGCCCCCGATCCCCGCAGCGGCCTGGAGATGACCCTGCTGCGCATGCTGGCATTCGCGCCGGATGAGGCCCTTGCGGCGCGGGTACCGCGCAGCACGCCGCCAGCTGGCACCGCGGAGCGCGCGAAAGGCGCGGAGGGAACAGCATCCACCAAGCAGTCGGAGCCGGTGGCATCCGCCGAGCCGTCAGCCGAGCCGTCGGCCGAGCCGTCAGCCGAGCCGTCAGCCGAGCCGTCAGCCGAGCCGTCAGCCGAGCCTGCAGCGAAAGCTTCCGCTGAACCCTCAGCCAAACCTTCAGCCGATACGGCAGGTGCATCTGCCG
>CAMYJX010000110.1 GCA_947258825.1 uncultured Pseudomonadales bacterium | reverse complement strand
ACCGCAGCCAGCTTCTTCCGGGAGCGCGCCATGACCTCGTCCATCTCGGTGACGTCGATGACCCGCACCAGCAGGTGGGCATAAGACGGGTTCGGCTGCTCGGGACGCAGGGTGGCCATGAAGCGCGCCGGGCCCCGACCGATGAAGCTGGCGACATCGACGACGCTGGGATCCTGCATCAGCACCTGCTCCAGCGCTTCCACCTCATCGGCGGTGGCGCGGATATCGGTACCCTCGGGCAGGTAGTAGTCGACAAAATACAGCGGCGAATCGGTCATGGGGAAGAAACCCTGCTTCACGAAGCCGAAGCCCCACAGGCAGGCTCCCGTAATCGTCACGATGATCAGGGTCGCGGACCAGCAGCGGCGCAGACCGAGGCGAATCAGCGCTCGATACGGCGCGTACCCCCACCCCGAGTAGAGCGTTTCCCCAGCGGCCGATTTCCCGGCCTTGAGCAGATAGCTGCCCAGCAGCGGCACCACGGTTACCGCCAGAACCCAGCTGAGCAGCAGCGATATGGCAACCACCTGAAACAGCGAGCGCAGAAAGTGCCCGGACTTATCCGCCGACAGGCCAATGGGGGCGAAGGCCAGCAGGCCGATCACCGTGGCCCCCAGCAGCGCAAACTGAGTGCGACGAACGGAACGCGCAGCGGCCGCCTGGGGGCTGAGCCCCGTGCGCACACCTGTCACCATCCCTTCCGCGACCACGATGGCGTTGTCCACCAGCATGCCCATGGCGATCATCAACGCGCCCAGCGAGATGCGCTGCAGCTCGATGCAGAGAAAGGACATGATGCAGATGGTGCCGAGAACGGTAAGCAGCAGCACGCTGCCCACCACGGTGCCCGCGCGCCAGCCCATGAACAGGCACAGCGCGCCGACCACCGTCGCCACGGACAGCAGCAGGTTGCGCAGAAAGTTCCGAATGGCCTGGTCTACCACCTCGTCCGCGCCCAGAGGCAGGTTCGCTTCAAGCCGGGCCATCTGCGCGTCGACTTCGCGGCCGAGATCGACCACGTTGACGCCGTCGGTGAGCGACACCCCGACGGTGAACACCGGCTCACCCTGAAAGCGGACGATGTGCGGCGGTACCTCGACCGGACCCCGGGACAGGGTGGCCACATCCGCCAGCCGGAAGATCTCCGTGGAGCCGGGTCGGCCGATGCGCATGTCGCCAACGGCCCGGACGCTGTCGAAGGCGATCTCCGGAGCGACCCGCAGGCGGCGGTCACCGAACGCCACCGAGCCCGCGTCGATGATCTGACTTTCCGCCGCGATGCCCGAAAACACCGCGTCAACCGGGATCCCCAGCCGCACCAGCCGCTCGTTGTCCAGCTCCACGTGGACGGCTTCCTCCGGCTCTCCGGCGGTGGAGACCTTGGCCACGCCGGGTACCTGCTTGAGACCGCTGGAGATGTCCCGGGCCATGTCGTGAATGTCCGCCGGCGAGTACCCGGGGGCCGAAACGGCGTACAGAATCCCGTAGACGTCACCGAAGTCGTCTTCAACGAGCGGCGTCAGGGCCCCGGGCGGCAGGCGCTGGGCGGCTTCACCGACCCGCCGTCGCAGCTCGTCCCAGATCTGCGGCACCTCCGACGCCCTGTAGTGCTCGTGAACCTCTACCTGAATCTCCGAACGCCCGGGCACGGACTTCGAGGTCATCCTGTACAGATAGGGCAGCTCCTGCAGGGAGGCCTCGACTAGATCGGTGACTTCCTGCTCCACCTCCAGTGCCGACGCGCCGGGGTAGACGGTGATGATGTAGGCGTTCTTGATGGGGAAAACGGGGTCTTCCAGACGCCCCACGGTATCGATGCCCCACAGGCCGCCGACCAGGCAGGTGAGGATGATCAGCCACGGGTACAGCGGGCGCTCGATGGACCACTGAGCGATATTGTTCACGCCACCACCTCCTCTCGGGCTGAATGGGGCACGGTCTTTTTAAAGCTCGGCGACCGGCTCGCCGAGTACTCGTATCTTCATGCCGGTGCGCAGCTGGCTGGCACCGCTGGCAACGATCAGCTCACCGCCCTGCAGGCCGGACCGCACGGAAATGCCCTGCCCCTGCATGGGGCCGACTTCCACCGGCCGCTTTTCCACCAGCTGCGTGTCCGGATGAAAGACCCAGACGAAAAACTGCCGCTCGGCATCGGCAACCAGAGCGGAGGTGGGTATGGTGATGTTGAGCTGCGAGGGGTCCTCGGGGGTCAGCTCCAGCTCGATGGTGGCCGTCATCCCAGGCAGAATGTTCCAGGCTTCCGGACGTGGCATGGCGAAGGTTACCTGGTACGTCTGCGCCACGGCGTCCGCCTCACCGGTGTTCTCCCGGTAGGTCAGCTCGAAGCGCTCGTCAGGCAGAAACGGAAACCGGGCATGTATTCCGATCACCCGATCTTCGGTGGCGGTTGCCGCCAGGCTTTCGGGCACGCTGGCCATCACGAACAGCTCGTTGAGATCGCTGAGCCGCACGATGGGATCACCCGCCCGGACGTTGACGAAATTGTCTGTGAAGCGCCTGGCCACGAAGGCATCAAAGGGCGCGGTGATACGGGTATCCGCCAGATTTTCCCGAGCCTGCGCCAGACCTACCTGCCGCAGGTCGTACTGGGCCTGGGCGTCATCGACCAGCGACTGGGAAATGCCCCGGTCTTTCAGAAGCTTCTGCTTGCGCCGCAGATCCTGGCGCGCGAGCTTGAGCTGCACTTCCGCCTCCCGCACGGCCAGCTGAAAATCTCTGGGATTCAGCGCTGCCACCAGTTCTCCGGAGTTTACGGACTGGCCCTCCCGCACCTCGAGCCGCGCCAGAGGTCCGGCGACTTCGAAGGACAGGTCCACGGTCTGCGCGGCATCCACCCGGCCGACAAACTCGTGCAGGATCCTGCCGCCCTCGGCGGTCACCTGGAACACCCGCGCCGGCCGGATCGACTGATCCTCCACCGGCGGCGGCTCATTTCGCTCGCAGGCGGTGAGGGCCAACAGGCAGCCCGTCATGATGAGCGCTCTCACGCCAGCGACGCCGACGGGGTGGTTTCCGCTGCCAGAGCCTGCAGCCGCCGGTGCAACCGACGTCTCTGGTCCGCCGACAGCGGCAGCATATCGAGCATCTCCAGAAAGCGCAGCCCTTCGGCGGCCAGCAGCAGTATCTGAGCGAGGTCCTGGTCTCCGGAGGCGGATGCGTCGCGAATCTCGGCGAAGGACTGACTGAGGAACTCACGTGCCGGATCCAGCAGGCCGGGGTCTTCCGCTGCAGCGGCGAGCAGCGCCAGCGCCATGGCGCGTTCCTGCCCGCTCTGCTCCTGCTCTTCCAGCAGGCGCGCGCGAATGGCGGCGCCCGGCTCATCCCCCAGTTGGGCGCGGTAGCCGGCGGTGCGCTGGCCGACGTCGGTCAGCACCTTGTTCAGCATGCCTTCCAGCATGGAGCGCTTGTTGGGAAAGTGATAGAGCACGCCGCCCTTGGAAAGCCCCGCTGCTTCGGCAACGGCGTCGATGGTGAGGTGCGCGGCACCCGCCTGGCCGACGATGCGTGCCGCCGACTCGAGAATCCGACCTTTCTGATTGATTTTGGTACCCATGTCCGAACTGTAGACTATACCGTCTGGACGGTAAAGTAATCAGTCGGCGGGTCCGTAGAGAACGCTGTTCCAGATGCCAGCCAGAACCTGAGCTACCGCCTCCGGGGTATCCGGGTGAGCCCCGGTCAGGTTGTCATGGGCCACGACGCTGTTCATGCGGATGAGGGCGTTGGCCGTGCGGGCCGGGTCGTCCACCCGGCTCAGCCCCCGGGCGACCTGCCTTTCGATGAACCCCGTGGTTTTGTCGATGAACGCGCCAATGACCCGGGTCTGCCAGCGCTGATAAACCCTCGGGTTGCCGCTGGCCGCCTGGTTAACCGCATCCACCAGCGGGGCATGCTCCCGAAATACCTGAAGCATGTGAGTGAGGCTGTCCAGCGTCGCCTGGCGAGGATCCACCGCCTCGTTGCCGCTCAACCAGAGATCCACCGAAGCCACGATGTCCTGCTCAAATCCTTCCAGCAACCCCGCAAGCAGCTCGTCCAGCCCGGAGAAGTAGTGATAGAACGACGAGCGCGTCATGCCCGTGCGCTGCATCAGCACGTCCACGGTGAGCTGGTTGAACGATAGCTCCGCCAGCGCGGCCTCGGCGGCGCGAATGATTTCGGCCCGGGCGGCTTCCGGTGAGCGGCGGATGCGCTTGCTTGCAGAACCCGTTGACGCCGTTTGCACACTTTGCACTGGGGGGGACCCTCACTATTGACAGGCTGTTGATAACCGTATAGCTTTGTCGACACCGTGTCAATAAGCCCATGACGCGAAAGCAAATTAGGACGAGAAAGCAAACATGAACGCAGAAGCCAGAATTTCGGCAACCTGGGCACAAACGGGAACCCAGCCTCGCATCGCCATCATCGGCGCGGGCATGTCGGGCATCGCCGCGGTGGTGAAGCTGCGAAAAGCGGGATACACGGATCTCACCGTCTTTGAGAAGACCGACCGCGTGGGCGGCACCTGGCGGGAGAATACCTACCCGGGCCTGTCCTGCGACGTGGCTTCACCCTGGTACTCTTTCAGCTTCGCCCTGAACTCGAACTGGACCCACCGCTACTCCTACGGGCCGGAAATTCAGGCGTACATGGAAAAGGTGGCCCGGGACTTCAACGTCACGGACATCGTGCAGTTCAACACCGGCATCACCGACGCCGTGTACGAAGGACCCCAGTGGCGCCTGACCACCTCTCGAGGCCAACAGGAAGTTTTCGACATCGTGCTGACCGCCACCGGCATTCTGCACCAGCCCATGTACCCGGATATCGAAGGCCTGAACGACTTTGCCGGCGACAGCTTTCACACCGCCCGCTGGGATCACTCGGTCGCGCTCGAGGGCAAACGGGTCGGCATCATCGGCACCGGCTCCACCGCGGCCCAGATCGTCGGCGCGATCACCGACAAGGTGGGCGAAATGTTCGTCTTTCAGCGCACCCCGCAGTGGATGGCGCCGTTGCCCCAGAAGAAGTACTCATGGGCCTGGCGCGCCGCCCTCCGGACGCTGCCGTTCCTGCGCAGGATGGCCTACAAATTCCACATGCGCCTGATGGTCGACTTCTTTGCCGCTGCAACCGTCGGCGACGGGGCTAAGCAGGCAAGGATTCAGAAAGCCTGCCTGAAGAACATCCAGGACAACGTGCCGGATCCGGCGCTGCGCGTACAGCTCACGCCCGACTATCAGGCGGCCTGCAAGCGCCTGATCTTCTGCTCCGACTTCTACCCGGCCATCAGCCAACCAAACGCGCATCTCATCACCGAGCACATCGAACGCATTACGCCGGAAGGCGTGCAGACGTCGGACGGTGAGATCCACAAGCTGGACGTGCTGGTGCTTGCTACCGGTTTCGACCCCGGCGCCTTCATCCTGCCAACGCGAGTCAGCGGCGAGAACGGCGTGGATCTGCAGACGTACTGGGACGGCGCGCCGCGTGCCCACCGGGCGGTTTCGATCCCCGGGTTCCCCAACTTCTGGATGCTGGAAGGTCCCACGGGACCCGTGGGTAACCTGTCCCTGATCACCATCACGGAGAATCAGCTGGACTACGTGATCAGCATGCTCGATCGCATGAAGCAGGACGGCCTGGCCGCCATCGCGCCGAAGGCAGAAGCCTTCGGGGCCTACAACCGCTCGATGGGTGAAGCCATCAAGGACACCATCTGGGTTACCGGCGGCTGCAACAGCTGGTACATCGACAAAACCGGCACGCCGAACCTGTACCCGTGGATACCCACCCGCTATCTGGACGAGATGCAGCATCCGGATTTTTCCGAGTTCCGGCTGATGAAGAACGTCGAAATGAGTCCGGAAATGGCCGACGCCCGACGCCAGCGCCGGCTAGCGATCTCTTGAACCTGAAGGTGTTGCGATCATGAAATCACCCATCTGCGACCGGCTGGGGATCGAGTTTCCTCTGGTGGCCTTCACCCACTGCCGCGACGTGGTGGTGGAAGTTTCCAAGGCTGGCGGCATGGGCGTGCTCGGCGCCGCGGGCCTGCGCCCGGATCAGCTGGAGACCGAGCTGGCCTGGATCGATGCCAACATCGAGGGCAAGCCCTACGGCGTGGATCTCATCGTGCCCACCAGCTTCGCATCAAAGGGCCAGGACGTGGACCAGGAAACTCAGGTGGCCCAGGTACCCGAGGGGCACAAGGCGTTTGTCCACAGCCTCATGGCCAGCCACGGCATCGACACCTCGGACCTCACCGACGACCGCCTGACTTCGGGCACACGGCTCGGTGACAACATGCGCGACAGCGGCGCTAACGCGCTGCTGGACGTGGCTTTCGCACATCCTATCGGCCTGATCGCCAACGCCCTGGGCACGCCGCCGGCGTACATGCTGGAGCGCGGCAAGCAGGCGGGCGTGGCAGTAGCTGCCCTGGTGGGGGCCCGGGAGCACGCCATCAAGCAGGTGGAAGCCGGCGTGGACATTCTTGTCGTAGCGGGCGGCGAAGCCGGCGGCCACTGCGGTGAGGTGTCGACCCTGGTGCTGGTACCCGAAGTGGCGGAAGCCATACGACCTTACGGCGATACGCCGATCCTGGCCGCGGGCGGCATTGTCACAGGCCGGCAGATGGCCGCCTGCATGGCCATGGGCGCCGATGGCGCCTGGACCGGTTCGGTGTGGCTCACCACCACCGAAGCGGAAACGTCGCCGGTGGTGAAAGAGAAAATGCTCTCTGCATCGTCCCGCCAGACCGTGCGCTCCAAAGCCCGCACCGGCAAGTACTCGCGCCAGCTGCGATCGGCCTGGACCGACGCCTGGGAATCGGACGACGCGCCCGCGCCGCTGCCCATGCCGCTGCAGTCCATCGTCACCGAGCCGGCCATGGCCAGGATCACCAAGCTGGCGGAAGGCGGCCACGAAGGTGCGCGTCAGCTGGCCAGCTACTTCGTCGGCCAGGGCGTGGGCCTGATGAACGACAGCGTATCGGCCCGCACCGTGGTCTACGAATTCATGCAGGATTTTCTAGGTGCCAGCGAGCGGCTGAACGCTTTCCTCGACGACTGACCCGCTGGCCCTGCTTTCAGCCCAGTTTTCAGCTGAGGGTCAGCCGACCAACACGCAGAAATTCATAGGGCACCTGTGGCGTCTGCTGCAGCGCCAGGTCGGCAAGCAGCTCTCCCAGCACCGATGCAAACTTGAAGCCGTGACCCGACAGCCCTGCCGCGAAGCACACGTTCGGCCACCGCGGATGGCGATCCACAAGAAAATGCCCGTCAGGAGACATCGTGTACATGCAGGTCTCGTGACGGATTCTGGGACCCACGACGCCGGGCAGACGGGTTTCTACGAACCGCTCGCTGCGCTGTGCCTCTTCGATATCCATGACACGATCCAGGCGTGAAGGATCCGCCACCGGCTCGCCGCCGCTGTGCTCCGCGACCTTGACGCCCAGGTCGTCGGTCTGGGGAAAACCGTAAAACAGTCCTTCCGGCAGCTCGTAGAAAAACACCGGGCAACCGCCCTCCTCCCGGTAGCAGCGATTATCGTTACCGTACCAGTGCAGATGCTTGCGCAGCACCTTAAGCTCGACGTCGAGATCGGCCAGCAGACCGGCTGCCCAGGCACCCGCCGTGACAACAAGGCTGCGCGCCTGGTAGCGATGGCCGGCCGTCTCCACCATCACACCGTCGCTGGTGGTTCGCCAGCCGGTCACCGCCTCGGAGACACTCAGCTCGGCTCCCTGCCGCTGGGCCTGCTGAATGTGGGCGAGGACGCAATCTTCAACCCGCAGGAAACCGCCGTGCTGCTCAAAGACGGCGGCGAACCCGTCCGGCATCCGGAACCCAGGAAAGCGTTGCTGCAGGTCCGACGCAGTCAACTCCTCCACATTGAGGTCGTGTTCCCGGGCGCTGTGCAGGACGCCGGGAACGACCTCTCCGTCGGGCGGGCCGATCTCCAGCACGCCGCACTGGTGGTAGAGGCGCTGTGACTGCCGCTGCTCCAGCTCGGACCAGAGCTCATAGGCGCGTTTGAGCAGCGGCACGTAGTCGGGATGTTCGAAATAGGCCTGGCGGATAACCCGGGTCTCGCCGTGGGAGCTGCCCCGGTCGTGGGGGGGCGGAAACTGGTCAATGCCCAGCACCCGAGCGCCGCGGGCGGCCAGGTGATACAAGGCGACACTGCCCACCCCGCCGCAGCCGATGACAATGACGTCGTACACCATGCGAGACGTAGAGGACTTACCAGCTGAGCCCAAATCCGATGACCGGACCCTTCAATGCAACATCAACATCAATATCCTCGCCGGAATCGTTCTCCAGCTCCAGCCGAAGCTTCCTGTAACCGACAAACACCTCTGAGGACTGGCTCTTGATCTCGAAGTGGTACTTCACCACCCCGATGTACTGCCAGGTCTTATCAACCTCGTCGGCGTCCCATACGCCATGATCAGCCCCCGCCTCCACCGCCCAGCGATCCGACAGCCTCAGTGACGCCTTGGTGCCGATGATGGGCGTGTTGATGTCCACCGTACGCTTGGCATTGATGCCAGGGAAAACTGCGCCGGCCGGCACAGAGACTTTGGTCGGATCGTGAAAGAAGCGGAAACCCGCGAATGGGCTGAGAGTGAGTGTGGGTGAATCGTCCCGTTTGCCAAGATTCCAGGTCACCAGCTCAAAACCCACCCCGTACTCGACAAGCCATACCCGCTCTTTTACTGCCACTTTGCGTTCGGCCCCAAGCGGACCGGTGAAGTTTTTTCTGTCCGTGCCATCGTAGTAGATGACGTCGGCAAACAAGCCCACGCGGCCCTTGTGAACCTCAAATTCCCCCATGAAGAGCATGTTTGCCGAGTCGAGAACGGTATCCAGAGACTCCGGCAGGACCGCGGCTTCTTCACCGTTTACGCTGATCGCCGCAGGCGCCTTCGAAAGCCAGCCATAGATTCTGGCGTCGATTTCCCACGGCTGCTGCCAACAGTTTTCAACCCGGCTCTTGTCGGATTCCTCGGCCGAGGCGAACACCGATACACAGCACAGCAATGCAGCGACCAGAGCCGTGGCGAAGGGTTCAAAAGCGCGAGCGAAATACTCTGTTGTCATTTCGTTTCTCCTGATCGTCGTCACACCGTTCATGAGCTCGATCGATTAAGCGCGTGCGTTTACCTCACTTCGGGAACAGGAGCGTTGCCGAGAATCTGAGCCCCCAATCCTGCACGTCGTTGGGGGAGTCTGCGTAGTAGCGATAGCCAAGTTGAAACTGTACCGGTTGCTTACCGAACCTCACCAATTGACTGACAGTCAGGTTGATGAGTACGGTCCCCTCTTCGTCCTCCCAGTCGTAGGAGGACTCGGTATTTATCCCAAACGTGGTACGCGATTTCAGGGTGTACGAGAGAAACGGCTGGAGGAAGGTACCGCTGACGTCTTCGGCATCGTCGTCGCCGGAAACCGACCAAAGATGGTTGATCAGCCCGCCGTAAGTCCAGCCGGCTTCCTGCTTCAGCGCCACGGCCGTTGGCCCGATGCTGAATTTATCCGAGGTGAGCCCATCATCGCCGGTAGGTAACGACAGTACCGGACCTGCGCCCCAGACCCAACCACTGGCGGTTGGCGCCTTGGGCGAGAAGAAAAAGCTCTGCAGGATATCGCCCATCCCGTCGACATCGCGACCGCCCGCTACGGGTGATTCGGCATCGACGTAGACCGGAGTAATGGTGCGCGAGATCACATTCACCTTATCGTTCAGCGAGAACGGAATGACCGGCTGAATAACGTACGTCGAACGATTCGCGTCTTCAGGTCCGATATTGGTATCCCAGTCGAGCTTTATCGGCACGCTGATCAGGGCGGCGATCGGGTTTTGCAGCTGCTTCGCCAGGTCGGCGTCGTCAGCAGCACGGGCCGTGGGCGCAGATAAAGCACCCAGCAGCAGCACGCTCGCGACACACGCAAGTGCCAATGTAGATTTTCTTTGCATAGTTATTTCCCTGGTGTTTCTAAAAGACGAACAACGGCGGAACATGGCATAAGGCTTTTTGCCGGAAGTCGGAATCCAGTTCGCCTCCAGCCCTTTGGGCGCCCTGGGGCCGAAATAGAGCGTTACCCCACCATCAGCGTTTTTCACCATCTTGTCGATGTAACGCGATGACAGACCCGGCAGCATCTGCGGCGAATAGATGAACGCCCAGGTATCGCAATCATAGATGGTCAGTGACCAGAATTGTTTGACCGGCACGTCCTTGGGTACGGTCAGCGAATAGGTCTTGCAGGCCTCGAACAGATCGCCATCTGAATCGCGCATCGTGGCGATATACATGGTCGGCGGGGAGAATCCGGCGATGCAGGAACTCCGCAGTTTCTTTGGTAAGGGTCTGATCCTGGTATTCGAGCTTACCCAGATAGCCCTCTTGCGCCTGTTTTGCGTACACCGGCAGGGCGACAGCGCCTAACAGCAGAACACTCATGGCAATACCGATCAATACGTTAGTCTTCATACGTTTCTCTCATCCATGACCTCTGCGATCGTCTTTGTTTTTTAAACGGCACCTGCTGCCAGATCATTCCATTAGTTCAAAATCGTTCAGCACCCAGGTTTTGTCGATGTACCCATCGAGCGGGCCATAGAACCGGAAGACGACGAAAAAGCCTTTGTCTGCGTCGGTCTTGATCCAGTTCTTTTCCTGACCTTTGGGCGCCTTTGGCCCAAAGTACACATCGACTGGACCATCGGCATTAACCGCGGGGTCGCGCATGCTGCCAACGGTCCGGTTACCACCGGAGTCCAGCAGACTGCGACTCAGCGGATCATAGGCCGTTACGGCCCAGAAGCGCTTCACCGGGGCATTGGCCGGGACCCTAAGCCGATACTTCTCGTTCCCCATCAGGTAGGCGCCGTTGCAGCAAGGGAAACAACAGGACGGCACAGAGTCCCTCACGGCATTTCTGCTGCATCATTTTCATCGTCATTTCCGATCCACCATCTTCTCAACCAGCGGGCTATCTCGTTCGACAAACGGCCGTCCAAAGTGGACGTCCGGAGGACTAGCAGTTGTATACGCCTACCGCGCAACGCCGCACTGTACGTCGCGCCACCCCGGCAACGCTGACCGGCGTCAGCGGGCGACCTACTCTGGCTTCGGCACTCGGGATCAGACTATGAACCCCGGGAACTGACAACCGCTCTCCCAGTTCGGTTCCGCAAACCACGACGATCCCGGCAATTAATAAGAAACCCAGTCGCTTCGACAGACTCATTTCGATTCTCCTATCGTAAAGTTGTCCGGCAGTTCGTCCGTGCCCTTCAGGTTCTCCAGTTCAACCTTGCTGGCGTTCGTCTTGTTCCTGAAGCTGAAATCAGCGGCTGCAACCTCTTTGCCCGTCTTCCAGTTCCTGGTCTGAATGGTGTATTGCGGTCCACCTGCGATGAACGTGGAGGTGATGACATACCGGCGGGGATAGGGGTGGTCTCCCTGCGCGATCCATATCTGCCAATCGACCTCCCCTGCTCGGAAAGCGAGGTAATCGCATTCAACGCCGCCGATCACGCCGCTGCCGAGGTCCTTGACGTCGACGACATCGCGCATCAGCTCATCGTAAGCATTCGACAACAGCAGATCAGCCGCAGGCAGCGGCCTGTTGTGCTTGATTCTCAACTCATCGATCAGGTGATCGACCGTGCCGGGCACATCAATCTGTGAATAGAGGTTCAGATTCTTGCCCAGCAGGGTCAGCGTCTTCCCATCAAAGAACATCTCGACATCCGCAAAACCGCCGGCGCGTGCGGCGTGGACCTTGTCAGGCCGGTTGAGAATGACGCTACCCGAACTCGCCAGCGCGAGCTTCTGGTCGTCCTTGGTAACGACCTCGAGGGTGGCATCGTATTCGAAGGAAAGGGCCTTCTGTGCCGCCATGTAGTCGGACATGGCCTTGAGCAGACGCTTGGCATCCGCCTCATCGGCGCTTACCGCCAGGGACGTCCCCAGCATAACGATCAGGGACAGACCCGCGACAGACAGGCTGCGCAAAGACCGCTTAACTGGCTTTAGTGATGTCTTCATTTAAGTGCACCTCGTTGAATCGTGATTTGCCATAGGGTGGTTCTTATACTCGTCTCCTGTATTGCTCAATCGTTGGCTGGAGGCGGCAGGACATGTCCGCCTCCAGCAGGTTTTCTGGCTACTTGACCATTTCCAGCTCACAAAACGGCTGTGCACTACATCAATTGATCTTTTTGATCGGTGTCATCGGGAAAATCTGGTCAAAATAGGCCTGTTCAGGACCATAAAGTCTCAGATAAACGAAGAAGGATTGACCTTCGTTAGTCTGTATCCAGTTGCTTTCTTTCCCTTTTG
>CAMYJX010000109.1 GCA_947258825.1 uncultured Pseudomonadales bacterium | reverse complement strand
TTCCCGCACCGCCCGGCGGTGACGTCACCGTCGACCTGACGCTGGAGCTGACGGACACCGACGCCAACCAGGTAACCCTGCACAGCGTCGCCCGTGTCGGGGGTGGCCAGTGATCGGCCATCAGCGAGGCTTCGCTCTCATCATCGCCTCGCTGGCGTTGCTGGTCGTCGCCAGCGTCGCGCTGTTGCTGGTCACCGAAAGCGGCATGGGCCAGACGCGGTCTGCCAGCGACGTCGAGCGCACCCAGCTCGACTACGTTACCGAGGCCGGCGTTGCCCACGCGCGCTGGGCGTTGGCGCAGAGTACCGAGTGCAAGAACTATCCAACTATCACTAAGGCTGCATTCGGCAGCGATAACTATGACGTCGTGTTCAACCCGACCAGCGGATCGCCCACGACGGTCGCGGTGAAGGGCGAGCTGGCCAACGGCGTGTACCGAACGGCCAGCTTGATGAATGTCCGCGCGTACGACGTTCCGCAGACCATCACGCTGCAGCTGGGAAAAGATCCGGGCAAGGACGCGATCCTCGACGACTTTTACGACACACGAAACTATGGGGGAAGCAGCTATGTGTCAATCGAATCCAAGAATTGGATACAGCGCCCGGTCCTGCAGTTCGACCTGAGTGACATTCCGTCAGGCGTCAAGATAACCTCCGCAAACCTCGAGCTGCGGGCGTGGAACGTCAACACGCCGGGTGTGGTGACCGTGCATCGGCTTACTCGCGACTGGCAGGAAGGCACGAGAAATGGTGGCGGGCAGTCGGATGGTGCCGATTGGCAGACCTATGACGGCACCAACGCCTGGTCGACCCCGGGGGGAGAGTTCGATCCCATGCCCTACGGGTCGGCATCGGTGGTCAGTGCGACCTGGACGGCCTGGGAGATAGGTGATCTAGTTCAGGGATGGGTGTCTGGCGATTTTCCGAACCAGGGCCTGTTGCTGAACGGGGACGGCGTCATCTCCAATGCGAGTTTCGCAGCGCGGGAAACCAACAACCTCCCTGATGCACCCAAGCTGACCATCACCTACGCCTGTGAGTGCGGCAAAGTGTGCGGTCCGGGTACTGCGGGCAGCGTGCTGCTGGTGGTGCCTGATCCCTCGAACCTGTCCGCCCAACTGCAGACCAAGAAGGCGCTCATCGAATCCTGGAACTACACCGTCAACCTCATCGACGAAAGCGCCACCCTGACAGATTTCGATGCCGCTTTTGCTGCCAACGACGTCGTATACGTTCCGCAGGAGATCACCTCTTCCGCTCTGGACACCAAGCTGTTCAAGGCCGAAATCGGCG
This sequence comes from uncultured Pseudomonadales bacterium, assembly GCA_947258825.1. Classification (GTDB taxonomy): domain Bacteria; phylum Pseudomonadota; class Gammaproteobacteria; order Pseudomonadales; family Azotimanducaceae; genus UBA7803. Next base: position 12,573 of record CAMYJX010000109.1, on the reverse strand, counting down.
TCGTCAACGAGGAGGGGGAGCAGGTTGACGAGCTGGGTTTCAGCCAGAGCAAAATCTTCAAAAGTCGGGATGAGATCGACGTGGTCGACAACACCCATTACATCACCGAACCCTTTGCCAGCGGCCTGCTGACCTTCGTTTCCAGCACGCAGTCCGTGCACATGCTCTCCGGGACGACAGCCGGAGGGCTGCAGACGTTGGGAGAAACCCTCAACACTGGCTCTCTTTGGAAACCGTCCCTGGCGGTACTCGAGAAAGACAGCGCCGTGTACGGCGGCGGCAACGCCTGGGGACGGCGGGTGCAGCTGCCATGGGGTGGCGGTACGTTCGACATCGAGCAGCTGACCGACGACGGCCGCACGATCATGGAGCGGGCGATCGAGTGGGCGGCCGGGGCGGGCGCCTCGGGACCCACGCTGGTGGGTCACTGGAAATTGGACGATGCCGCAGGCAGCACAGCTGTCGATTCTTCGCTGCGCGGCAACGACGGTACCCTGGCGGGCGACCCGGACTGGACCAGCGGCTACCTGGCCGGAGCATTGGCGTTCGACCAAGCCAGCAGCGATCGGGTGCTGGTGCCGGATGCGCCATCGCTCGACATAACCGATGCCATCACGCTGACGGCGTGGATCAAACCCAACGCCACCGGTACCCAGTACGTGATCCGCAAGGCCCAGTTTGGCAGCACCGACGGTTACGAACTTTCGCTGTCCACAGCTGGGAAGGTGTTCTTCCGTCTCAACCAGCAAAGCCAGGGCGATACGTGGCGGATCGAATCCACTAGCAGCTACCCTGCCGATGGCGCCACCTGGATGCATATCGCTGCCACCTATGATGGCGTCACCCAGAGGCTGTATATCAACGGAGCGGAGGAAGCCAGCCAGCCTGCGTCAATAGGCATCAACACCAATGACACCGATCTCAGCCTGGGCGGGCAGGTGGACGGGACCCGGGTAATCGACGGCATTGTTGATGACGTCCGGCTTTACAGCAGCGCGCTCAGCGCGGCAGAGATCGCTGAGCTGGCTGCGGAAACCCGTACGGGGCCCATCGCGCACTGGATGCTGGACGATGGTACAGGCACGACGGCCGTCGATTCTGCCGGTGGCAACGACGGGACTTTATTCAATTGGCCGGCGACGCCTACGTGGGTTGCGGGCGTGTTGAATGGCGGTTTATCTTTCGATGGGAGCAATGATCGGGTCGACGTCGGAACCTTTGATGTGGCTGGCAGCGGGCTCACTCTGATGGGCTGGTTCAACGCCGACGCGCTCCCGGACACCACGGATCCGCGTCTCATCTCCAAGGCCAGCAGCACGGCCGAGGCCGACGCTTGGTGGCAGCTCAGCATACTGACCAATGCAGGGACTGCGAATATCCGTCTGCGCGCCAAGGCTGGCGGCACGACGTCGACGCTGGTTGACTCAAGCACCAGTTTGAATGCTGGGGAATGGTATTTCGCGGTGGGAACCTACGACGCCGCAACCGGTGAAATGAAGCTCTACCTGAACGGGATTGAGGTAGCGAGCCAGATCCATCCGGTTGCGGGACCCCTCAGCACCAATGGGTCTGTGCCCGTAGCGCTTGGCGCCAACGGCTCGCCCGAGCAGTTCTTCGATGGCGTGCTCGATGACCTGCGAATCTATGACAGGGCCCTGAGCGCCAGTGAGATTGCGGACCGCTATGCAGCTGGTGGCGGTGGTGGCGGGGGTGGCGGCGGTTCCCCGACGATCTTGGAAGTTCGCGTGGCCACTGGCAACGACGACGCCGAGGAGTTCGTCAGCAACGGCAGTGTCAATCTCACCAGCAGCGACGTCGAGCTCATCTCGGATGCTGGCAACGCCCAGCTTGTGGGCATGCGATTCACCAACGTAACGGTTCCCGGCGGGGCGACCATCAGCAACGCCTACGTCCAGTTTCAGGTTGATGAGACCAACACAGGTGCCACGAGTTTGACCATTCAGGGTCAGGCGATCGATGATGCGCCTACTTTTACCAGCGCCAGTACCGATATTTCTTCACGCGGTCGTACGACGGCGTCAGCCAGCTGGACACCGGTGGCCTGGAACACCGTTGGTGAAGCGGGTCCGGATCAGCGTACTCCCGATATCAAGTCCATTATTCAGGAGATTGTCGATCGCCCCGGTTGGACCAGCGGAAACGATATCGTGATCATCTTTACCGGCTCCGGCGAACGCACGGCAGAGTCTTACAACGGCAGCGCCAGCGCCGCACCACTGCTCCACATCGAATACTGAACACGAAATGGAAATGGTGCCGCTCGTTAACTTTTAACCTTTTCCGTCTTAACGAGGCGCATTTTGCGTACGGGGTCTCGGGTGCCTGGGCGTCAGGTGGCGGCGTTTATGCGCGTACCCTTCAAAGTTCCCTCAACGGCTGGCATCTTGCATGCGGATCCGCCCAGCTCACCACTCCGGTGCGTTCTATCATGTGATGCTGCGGGGCAACCGCAAGCAGGTCATCTTTCACGACGCTGACGACTATCGGGAGCTCAGCCGGCTGGTCGCCCTCAGCCTCGAGCGTTACCAGGGCGAGGTGCACGCGTTCTGCTGGATGCCCAACCACCTGCATCTGCTGCTGCAGGTGCGTGAGGCGCCCGTGCACCGGATTGTCCACCACTTCGCCACGCTCTATGCCAGGTATTTCAATGACCGCCACGAGCTGGTTGGCCACCTGTTCCAGGGCCGGTACAAGTCGCGATACGTGGATTCCGACGGCTACTTCCTACAGCTCATCCGCTATATCCATCAGAATCCCGTGGAGGCGGAGATGGTCGATCATATTGCAGCTTATCGATGGAGTAGCATGCGCGCGTATCTGGGACTGACCAACCTGCACTGGTTGACCACGCGATGCGCGTTTGCCTATTTCGATGGTGATCGCAGGCGGCTGCTACACTTTGTACAGGGCTCTACCCAAGGGTTTGATCCCTGGCGGAACCTGGATCACCGAGGCTATCAGCTGGCCCCGCAACAGGCTACGGATACTCTACGGCGGGCTTGCTGGCCTGATCTGAACGCGCTTCTGACAGAGGCTTGCACTCGATTTGGCGTCACGCTGGAGGATCTGCAGAGTGACGACCGACGGCGCGCGCTGACCCTCGCTCGCTGCTGGGTCGGTCAGCAAGCCCAGAGCGGCCATGTGGCGAGCCTGACCGAGGTAGCAAGGCGGTTGAATCGCTCGCCGGCGGCGTTGAGCCGGTCGATCGCGACCAACCGAAAGCGGCTGGAAAACGTTAAACGTTAACGAGCGGCACCTCCGGCCCACCTCCGGCCCACCTCCGGCCCACCTCAGTCCAAAACGTTAAACGTTAACGAACGGCACCTTCCCGGTCTTGGCCTATAGTTTCTTAAGGACTCAAGGAGATTGGGCTCATGTCCGCGCTTGCGCGTGCGCTCAGCATTATTAATCGCCACAGGATCTACGGAGAGATCGGCCTGGAGCTGTCTCTGGAGCAGCTGCATATGGTGCAGCTGTGCCAGCATGGCGAGTCGCTGGCGGTGCATGCCTACGCGTCTGTTCCATACGGGACGGATCTGCCTGGATTGCTGGCGGACCACGGGCTCTTCGCCAAGCTGGTCAAAAAGGCGCTGAAGCAGGGAAGATTCAACGGCCGGCGCGTGGTTGCCGCCATGCCCGCCTCCCAGACCCAGGTGATGCCCGTGTCCTATCAGTCAGCGGGAAGCGGCGGTGACGATGCCGCCATCGCTCGACTGATGCAGGAGCGCATCGGCGACGGCATCGCCGAGTTCGTCATCGACTACATGCCGGTACAGACCCTGTACGAAGGCCGTGAGAAGCTTGCCCTGGTGGCCATCTGTCGGGAAGAAACGGCAGTGAACTTCCTGGAGCTGCTGCGCAGGTCCGGTCTGAATATCGGCGCCCTCGAGATCGGGCCCATCGCCATGAACTGCGGCCGGGAGAAGAGTTATCTCACGCTGCTGTCGGACAACCGGCTGCTGGCCGATGACGAGGTGGAGTTCGGCGAGGAAGCGGTTCTGGAGGGCGTCTGCTCCGCATTGGAGGTCACCCGGGACATGGCCGAGGACCTGGTGTGTCGCATCAATCTCGATCCCGCCACTGAGGAAAGCGACCCGGAAAGCGCCCGTAACGCGGATTCGCTGACCCAGATCATCAAGCCCCGGCTTGCCCGTCTGGTGCAGGAGATTCAGCGCGGCCTGATGTTCGCGCAGTCAGAATCCCGCGGCGCCCGGACCAACCAGATCTATCTGCTCGGCAGCATCGCGCGCTGGCCCGGCACCGCCCAGCTGCTGGCTTCCCTCGTGGATACGCCTGTCACCACGGTCCCCAGCCCCCTGGCCCTGTTTCCGCCTGTCGGCGCCGCGCCCAGCAGCGAACCGGCCCCCGAACTGGCGGTAGCTACTGGTCTTGCGCTGCGGAAGTTCATCGGCAATGGCTGACTTCAATCTCATCCCCGCCAGCTATCAGCAGCGCCTGGCCCGCCAGCGAACGATGCGAATTGCCAGCGCCGGCGCGGTCGTGGTCGTAACTGCGGGCCTTGCCGTCTATCTGCTGCTGGCGCAGTGGGTGGGCCAGGTTCGCGACGAGGTCGCCGTGCTGGAGAAACAGCAGGCCATCAGCGCCCGCCAGCGCGATACCATCGCCGGGCTCAACGCCGATCAGCGCGAGCTGGAGCAGCAGTGGCGGCTGCTGGAAAGCCTGCGCAGCGGCATGCCGGCGAAGTCCCTGATGGAAAAGGTTCACGGCGCGCTGAGCGGTAAGGACGTCTGGTTCATCGACTGGCGCCTGCGTCGCGCCGGTATCGTCACCAGGAAAGAGCCGGCGGCGAATCAGCCCGGCTACTTCGTCATCGTCAAGCAGCAGGGCAACCCCGAGGACTGGCGCTCGGGGACCCACATGACCATAAAGGGTCAGGCCACCGACCATTCGCGGCTTTCGGAATTCGCCCAGCGGTTGCTCAGCGAGCCTGACATTCAGGACGTCCGAGTGCAGCGAACCTCCCAGAGTTTCGGCCGCAACCGCCAGCCGGTGGCCGTGGACTTCGAGCTGGCCATCGTGTTTCACACCGACTCGGAGCACAGCTGATGCAGGCGCTGCTCGACCAGCTCGACAGCCGCCAGCTGAAGCTCATTGCCGGCTGCGCGATCTTTCTGCTGCTGGCTGCCGTGGTCAGCTATGGCTTCTGGCCGAAGGTTCAGGAGCTGCGCGCTTTGCAGGACAGCCGAACGGTGCTGACCCAGGTTACCGCCACCCAGGGTGGTGCCGAGGCGGAGATCGCCAGCCTCAACGAAAAAATCGAAGACCTGCGCCGTCGGCTGCAGGGCGACATGGCCAACCTGCCCATGCGGCAGATGGAATCCTTCATCATTGGTCGCCTGCAGACCATCTCCTGGCGCAACGGCGTCACCCTGGTGGGCGTAGAACCCACCCAGGGCGAATCGGTGGAAATGTATCGGGAAGTACTGTTTCAGGTAGAGCTGACCGGCAACTATTTCAGCCTGCTGGACTGGCTGGGCGACATCTCCAGCGAGCTGGGTTTCGTCGTCATCAAGGAGTTTCAGCTGGGCGTGGCCCGGGCCGACGAACAGGATCCCAAACTGACGACTAGACTACTTTTAGCGGCTTATCGAGTGATGGACAGTTGATGCCAAGAATGTTGCCAGCCCTGTTGCTGTTGCCTGCCATGGCGGCAAGCGCGCTGCTGGCTGCAGAGCCGGTAAACCCGTTCTCGCGCCCGTTGCTGGAGCCGACGCCCGAGCCCGGCGCGCCGGTCAGCGAATCCATCGATCGTCCGCTGCTGCGCGGGGTCATCGTCGCTGGCGACCGGTCCATCGCCAATCTGAACGGCACGCTGCTGGCCATCGGCGAGGAGGTGTCCGGTTACCGCCTCGACAGCGTCTCGGAGGAGGGCGCCACCTTTGTGCACGACGGTGAGCCGGTGACCCTGTATCTGGAAGAAGCTGAAGCGGAAGACGACACATGAGACGGCGTCACGCTTCGCTGATAGCCGCGTTCATGCTGTCCTGGGCGTCTGCATTGCCGGTCGCCAATGGGGCCGCCGGCGCCTTGGTCACGCTCAATCTGCGCGACGTCGAGATCGGCGAAGCCATGGCCATGCTGGCCAAGCAGGAGCGGCTGAACATACTGCTCTCCGACAACGTTGAGGGCTCGCTGTCGCTGAATCTGTACGACGTTCCGGTGGCGGATGCGGTGAATGCCATTGCCGATGCTGCCGGTTACGCGGTGGAGCGGCGCAACGGCGCCTACTTCGTGATGGAGCACGACAAGGTTGGCCTGTACAGCAACGGCGACATCACCCGCGTGCAGCGGTTCAACATCCACTACGCCGACCCGCAGTCGCTGGAGGAAATGCTCGAGCCTTACCTGTCCCGCTATGGGAAGATTCAGGCCATTCCCGAGCGCAGGATGCTGCTGGTCTCGGACAAGCCGGAGTTTCTCCGGCGCATATCTCTCATCGTCCGCCATGCCGATGCCAGGCCCCGCCAGGTTGTTATCGAAGCGCGGATACTTGAGGTGGTGCTGGACAGCGGTGACTCCTTCGGCATCGACTGGGCGCGAATCCTCGATTCCGACAATCGATCCGGCAGTTTCGGTACCCAGGGCTTCGCCGGCGGTGGCAGCTCCGGCTCCAACGGATTTTTCTTCGACTTTCTGAACAACGACCTCAGCATCGCGCTGACCGCGCTGCAGCGAGAGGGCCGCATCAGAACCCTGTCGACGCCCAAGCTGGTGGCCCTGGACAACCAGGAAGCCGAGGTCATCATCGGTGATCGGCGCGGTTACTCGGTAACCACCACCATCAATCAGGTCACCAGCGAGAGCATCGAGTTTCTCGAGTCCGGGGTCATCCTCCGGGTCACCCCGCACATCGACGAGCTGGGTCAGGTGCTGATGGATGTGCACCCGGAGGTCAGCCGCGGCACGGTGGATACGGCGGGCATCCCGTCCCAGACCACCACGGAGGTCACCACCAGCCTGTTGGTACCCAGCGGCGAGACGGTTTTCATCGGCGGCCTGATGCGCCACGCCGATACCCAGGGCTACAAGCGGGTGCCCGTGCTCGGGCGGATTCCGGGGCTGAAACGACTGTTCTCTTCCCGCGAGCTGACCCGCGAGAACGTCGAGACCATCGTCCTCATCACGCCGAGAGTGGTCGAAGATTTCACCGACGACTGGAACGTCGGGCCGCGCGGCACCGTGGAAGAGGCGCTTGAAGATCTGGAAATCGGCGCGGAAGAACTCAAAGGGATCATGGATGCGGAGCTGGAGGCCAGCAGAGAGCCTCTTCCGTTCCTGTCAGAGTCGACAGCCGAGGAACAGTCCACGGCCGAAGCTGCCAGCGTTGCTGAAATTCTGCCTTCCGAGGCTGGCAGCGGGGAAGCCCTGGATCTGCAAGCGCTGCCCGGCAACCTCTACACTGTGCAGCTGATGACCATGTCCAGCCGGGAACGCCTGGAAACCTGGACGGCCGAGCGCAACCTGGGTGACCTGCCCGTCGCCCGTCTGGAGCGCGATGGCGCCTTCTACTACGCGTTGCTGCTCGGCGTTTACGACTCCTTCCCCCAGGCCGAGGAAGCGATGACGCGTCTGCCCCCGGGCTTTGACGACAAGACCCCCTGGGTACGCTCCCTGGGCTCGCTGCAGGCCGCCATGCGTCAGGCCGACGCCCTTGCTGAATCCCCCCGCGGTGAAGTTGCTGCATCAGGTGACCCCCTCGACGCCGCCGGCTGATTGCCCCGGTGGGTTTCGCTGACCCAGTTCGGCTAGAAGCAGGTTCCAGTCTGTGCGAGGATTCGCGGCCGGGCCTTGACTGGCCAGCGAATCACTGGAGGCCACACAATGAAAACGAATCGATTGAGTTATGTGTTGGGGATATTCGGACTGCTTGTTGCGTCACCCCTGTTCATTGGAACCGCTCTCGCCTCGTCCCACGAGCTGCCGAAAACCACCCACGACGGTCTGGTGCTGCAGCCGGATACCAAGGTGCGCGCCGCCTATCTGATGCCCGGCGCGTCTCTGGCCGGCTACGACAAGGTGGCACTGCTGGACTGCTTCGTCTCGTTCAAGAAAGACTGGCAGCGCGACTACAACAGGGATGCGTCCTTTGAAAACCGTGTTTCCGACAAGGACATGGACGGCATCAAGAAGCGCGTTGCCAAAGAGTTCAAAGCGGTTTTCACCAAGGAGCTCGAGAAAGGCGGATTTCCCATTGTGGATACCGCCGCGCAGGACGTGCTGGTGGTGCGCCCCGCCATCGTCAATCTGGTGGTGTCGGCACCGGATACCATGAGCACCGGGATGTCCCGATCATTTGCCCCGTCAGCCGGCGAGATGACCCTTTACATGGAGCTGTACGATTCGGTGTCTGGCGCCATCATTGCCCGGATCATCGACCCCCAGGCGGACCGGGGGATGGGCGGTGCGATGAACCGGGTCACCAACAAGGCGGCCGCGGATCGGATGCTGACGATGTGGGCCGAAGCCCTCAGCAATCACCTGAACGCCGTTAAGGCCGGGAATTCCGGCTCATAAGCCCGCCTGGGTAGCCGGCGGCCGTCTGTCCTCGGCGGTCGCCTCCAGCGCTTTGCGGATCTCCGCGTGCCTTTCCTCGGTGATCGGGTACTTCCAGACGACGGCGGCTCCGATCAGGAAAAACAGCGAAGGGAAGGTAGAGAACAGAAACCGCAACCCGAACAGCTCATCGGCGCTGTTGGTGGCCTCCGGCGCGGCGTCGAAGCCCACGGCGGCCAGCCCGAACAGGGCAATGGCACCGCCGATCGAGGCGGTCGCTTTCTGCGCGAAAGACCACGCGGAAAAGAACAGGGCGGCGCGATTCTCGCCGCTCTGCATGGTGTCCAGATCGATGACGTCGGCCTTCATCGAGTTAGGCAGCGTCTGCGAGAAACCACCGGCGGCAAAGCCTGTTGCCAGCGTGATCGGCAGCATCCACCAGAAGTCGCCCGCACCCAGCAGCAGATAGAAAGGGTGGGCGAAGGCCAGAATGAAAAACGCCGATAGGTAGGCCCGGTGCTTGCCGATCTGCCTGGAAAACCAGACCCAGAAGGGCACGGCGGCAAAGCTCGACAGATAAAAGAAGGTCAGCATGTAGATGGCCTGGTCTTCGGCGCCGAGCACGTCGGCGATGAAGAACAGGTACAGGGGCGTGGTGATGTTCAGGCCGATGGAGCCGATCATGAAAGCCAGCACCAGCTGCTTGAAGGGCCCGTTCCGCCACATCAGCTTAAGGCCTTTCAGCACCGGCACAGTCGCGCGCCGGTAGTTCTGCGGCTCCGGCGTTTTCCACAGGGTAAGCCCGACGCAGATGGGCATGAGAATCAGCATGGTGGTGCCAACCAGCTGCAGCACCACGCTGCTGCCGCCCATGCCGAACAGCAGCAGGGCCGCGCCGGGAATGAGCTGTGCGGAGAGGCTGCCCAGGACGCCGGCCATGGCTCTACCGCCGGTGATGCGCGATCGCTCGTGGTAATCGTCCGACAGTTCGGCCCCCCAGGCGTAGTAGGGGATCAGCATCATGGTGATGGCGATGGACAGCGCCATGCTCCAGATCAGCATGTGCAGCCAGTCGGCGTCCTCTGGCGGCATGAACAGCATGTAGATGGACAGCATCATGATGGGCGTGGACAGCAGGACCCAGGGTTTGCGACGGCCGAAGCGGCTGCGGGTATGGTCGCTCAGGTAACCCATCAGCGGGTCGGTGATGACGTCGAACATACGCACGGCGAACAGGATGGTGCCCACGACTGCCAGGGAGATGCCCAGGTCGCTGGCGTAGAAGCGGGGAATGAACACGATCACCGGGAACAGCGACATGGCGATGGGCAGGTCGGTGAGGCTGTAGTAGAAAAGCGTGGATTTCTTCAGCTGGCTCAATGCGGCGTCACTCCCCGTAGATTTCGTCCTCCGGTCCGCATAATGGCAGGGCTCCGTCTCGTTGCCTACTGCTTGGTTCAAGGTTTGACGCCAGGACTGCGGGTGCTGATCTGGACGGCGATAGGCTCTACAATGGGTCCATGTGTGAATCTCATGACGTCAGCAACGAGACCGGGAGCCCCGATCCCCGCAGCGGCTATCGCCTGGTGGAGAACTGGCCCCAGTACCCGCCGGACATGCAGTTCGAGATGGGTTCCGGCGTGGCGGTGGATGCCGAAGGCATCATCTATCTGTTCACCCGGGACATAGAGCACTGGGCAGCGCACCCGCTGGCGATGGCGGACAAGATGGGCAAGAGCAGCATCTCCATGTTCGACCGGGACGGCCGCTATCTGGGCAAGTGGGGCCCGTCCGACGAGCGGGGGTTCGCCCTGGGCGCGCACACCCTGTACATCGAGAAAGACGGCATGTTCTGGACCACGGACCGGGACGGCCATGTAGTGCGCAAGTATCATCCCGACGGCACCCTGCTGCTGGAACTGGGCAGCTTCGGCGAGTGGGGTGACGGACCGGACCGGTTCAATGGCCCCACCGCGGTCGTGGTTCAGGATAACGGCAACATCGTCGTTGCCGACGGCTACTGGAACTCGCGGCTGGTGTGGTTTACGCNNNGTTTACGCCGGAAGGGGAATTCATCAGGCAGGTGGGTACCTGGGGCAGCGGCCCCACGGAGTTCGGCACGCCCCACGCGTTGGCCCAGGATGCTCAGGGCAGGCTGCTGGTGGCGGATCTGGCTGGCGGCAACTTCCATCCCTATATGACCGTGCCCGGGCAGATCGCCGAGCACCGAAACCAGCCGGCGGAAGGCGCGAAAAGCCGCATACAGATACTCGACCCGGATGGTGCCTACATCGACGAGTGGGCGCACATCATGCCGCTGTCCATCGCCGTCTACGGCGACCACGTCTACGCCAGCGACAAGATGAGCAACCTGGCCATTCTGGAAGCGGCCAGCGGTGAAGTGGTGGACCGGGTGGACAACATCGCCATCTACATCCACCAGCTGGCCATGGACGCCCACGGCGATCTGTACACGGCTTCCGTCTATCCGGAGCACGCCGGGGAGAAGCGCGGGCGCGAAGGGCCCAGCCACAAGCGCTGGACCCGCCACGCCTGAGCGGCGGTGCCTTACAGGCCGTGCCTGACCGGCCGTGATGATACTCAGCAGGCCGTATCGAGCGACTACCTGAAGGGGAAATCAGGATGAAGCTGTGGAAGAAGATTCTGCTCGGCGCTGTGGTAGTCGTGCTGGCCCTGGGTGGCTACCTGTTCGTGTCAGTACGATCGCTTGAGGTGGAGCAGCTGACCGACGATCTGTTCGTGCTGCGCGGCCTTGGGGGCAATACCGCTGTTCTTGGAACCTCAGCGGGCGCCGTGGTGGTAGATACCATGACGCTGCCGCTGCAGGGCACGCGAATTCGTGAGCTCGCCAGCGAGCTCACCGGCAAGGACACGGTTCTGGTCATCAACACCCATTATCATCTGGATCACACCCACGGCAATCCCGCCTTCGAGCCGGGCACGCGGGTGATCTCCACCGAGCGCACGCTGTCCCATCTGCAGACCCTGGACGCCGACTTCTGGGCCGGAGATGCCGCCCGGCTGCTGCCCAACGAAACCTTTGCCGATCGGCAGCGGCTGCAGGTCGGTGGCAAAACCCTGGACCTCTACCATCCCGGGCGGGGGCACACCGATGGCGATCTGGTGGTGGTGTTTGTCGACGAGGCGGTCCTGCATACCGGCGATCTGCTGTTCAACGGCCACTACCCGAACATCGATCTGGAAGCAGGGGGCACCATCGAAGCCTGGTCGGCGACTCTCGACAAGGTGGCCGCAATGGCGTTCGATCGGGTAATTCCCGGCCACGGCCCGACGACGGACCGCGCGGGCATCGCGCAGTTTCAGGACTTTCTGCGCCAGCTGTGGGACATCGGTCAGGCGGCAGCCGCCAGCGGTGCCTCGAAGGAGGAAACGCAAGCGTCTACGGCGCTCACCGCCGACGCCGGCTACGAGCCCATCCGTTTTTTCTCCGTGTCCCTGGGCCTCGATCGTCCCTTCGTGCTGCGCCGTGCGTGGGAGGAAGCCACGGGCAACTTCACCCGGCAGAACTGAGGGGGGAAGGCGTGAACAACCTGCTGCGTCGCAGCGCTTCCCGTTTGCTGGTTTGTTTTTTCGCCGTTCTGCTGCCTGCCGTCGCATCGGCAGCCGAGTTCATCACCCTGGAAGACGAGTGCCGCGGGCGTCAGCTGATGATCAAGGGGGCCATTGAGCCCGGCGATTTCCGGCCTTTCGCCGACGCCATGGCGCGTCTCGTCGACGGGGAAGATCTGCCAGCGGTGCAGGACCCCGACATACTCTGGACGGTCCGGCTGGACAGTCCCGGCGGTGATGCTGCGGAAGCCATGCGCATCGGCCGCTATCTGCGAGCCGCGTTCGCTACCACCGAGGTCAGCTATCGGTTCGCGCGACGCGCGGACGGCGTCTACGATTTTCAGCGCACCGGCCAGCAAGTCTGCCTGGACGGCGACAGCCGCCTTGCCGGCTGCTCCGAAGACCTCGCTGAGGCCCAGTGCGACGGCGCCTGCCTGCTGGTCTGGC
>CAMYJX010000108.1 GCA_947258825.1 uncultured Pseudomonadales bacterium | reverse complement strand
CGGACATGCGGCGGATGTTTCGGTGGACAAATAGTTGGATGCGATGAATATATCAGCTGCAGGAGCATTCTGTCGGTCGACTCCGGCATGTTCGCTTTGTGTAATCCGAACGAGTTCTCCAGGAAGCATTTGCCGATCGCGCCTGTCATGGATTCGATACTCTCGCTACCGAAAGCGGCAGCCACCTCTTCGTCCGTAAACGTACCTGGTCGGGTCAAAAGGTTACGTCGGTGTGAGTTCAGTGCAAAAACATGCGGACCTGACCGCGCGTCTATGTCTGTCAGGTACAGAAACAGCTTGATCGTCTGCATCCCGTCCGTGTCGCGGTGGAATACACAGGGACTTGTGCGATCAAATGCAGAAGACCGCTGCCGTGGCGCTGACCAGGAGACAAAGAGTTCCTCCAAACGTGGCTTACACCCAAAATACATCTCCAAAACCGAGAGAACTGTCGTGTCGGTAGCCAGCGAGAATATGTGGGGGGTTCTGACGAGTCTTTCGAGTGGCATGCTGGCAATAGCGCATTCTTTTGGCATCTCATCAAATGCAAAGTCGCTCCGCTCCTGCTGCTGCTCATCACGCCAACGCTGCGAGCAAAGGTAGTCGTGCATTTCTCGCACTTGAGCGGTCGTCAGAGGACTCAGGTCGGACGTTAGACCTTTCTGCTCGAGTTCATCATGCAGAAAGGCACACAGATCATTGTCAGCTCTAATGGAACTCTTTGGCTTTCGGCTGGCCTCCCACTTGCCGAATTGTCGTCGCGTTGCAGGGTTCCTGACTAGCTTCTGCAAACTGTGATATGCCCACCGCGGACCTGGGTCGCGCGCGAGTTTGACAGTGAGCCTGGGAATACCGGCGGCGTATGCCTTCAGCACGTCTGGAAGGGCCCAGAGAACTTTATCGGACTCCGATTGGCGCCGTCTTGTTGCTGGCATGGATTCTCAACTTGGGTGAAACATTGAAGCCACACTCGGTCGCGCCGTCTTACAGGGCACGTTTAGAGCATTGGCTGGCCGACCGCTGCTCTGCCCGCTCGTCGCTTACCTTTGGGCACCATGCCCAGAAGATTGCGCCGTTTGGATGGCTCTTTTCAGCTTACGGATACACCCTAAAGTTGGCGATAGTCAAACCCCGGAAAATGAAACTAGCCCCAAGGGCCAATATCAGGCACTTGAGGCTACCTCTTCACCGGTAGATGAAGTATTGGGAACGTCAGCGCGCGGAGGCTCGTGGCGGTGGGTTCGCCGTTACCACCAACTCGCCGTGCTTACGCCCAGAACGCAGCGTCAGCAGCTTCGGGTGTATGACTCAGGACCGATCTCGACCAATCCTTGCTCAAAAACCGGGCGACTCTTGCTCGTCGCCCCACGAGCGCCAGCACGCATATTCCCAGCTGGCTGTGAACTGCTGATCGTCCTGTCGCCCTACCGCAGCCTGCGACATGCAGTCCGTCACCCACTTGCGCGCAATCGGGTCGTCACCGTAACGCGTGAGGATCTCGTCGAATCGGGCGTCTGCCTGAGCACTGGTTTCAACGATTTCGATTCGCAACTCCGATGCTGCTCCACCATGTGACGGCTGATAGCCGGCACCAGAATCACCACCTTCACCCGGCGACAAACCCAGACTCAGGCCGGCGGGTTGGACGCGCCACAGCAACGATGCAATCAGCACGACCATACCTGCGAAGATCAGTCGGCGCATGGGCCAGATTCAGCGCAGCACGTTGAAAAAGCTGCGGCGCGGGACGCCCGTCGCTTCTTCCGTTGCTTCCGGATCGAAGGGCTGCTGAGTGCTCTCGCCACCCGGCCATGACGGCTGCTCGAGGTTAGCCAGGTCATCCCGGCATGCCACGTCATAGCGTCGCACCGCCTGGTCAAACTTCACCGACAGCTCGTCGGTAAACCCCGTATTCAGGATCATCTGGCAGACAAAGCACATCTGCCTCGCAGCCAGTGCGGCGTCCGGAGTGCCGTGGTCGTTCACGTCGTGCAGCAGGTCCCGCGCCAGGTAGAAATTCGCCCATCGTCCACCGCCGTCGGCCAGTTCCTCAACAAGGCTGGCAGCCGCGTTGCGGAACGCCAGGTAACGATCACGCCGCCGGTTCCAGCTGTCCATCCGCAACTGCTCTGTGGTTGCGGCAAACAGGGCATCCAGTTCTTGCTGGTGTCTCCGGCGAGCAAACAGATCCCGCAATACCGGGCGCAGCAGCACGAGCATGACCACGCACAGGGTCAGGCTGAGACCGACAGATAAACCTAAGTAAAAAGAACCCATTGGGCGCAAATTCAGCTTTCGTCATAAGCTGTATCGGCCCCGCTGGGATACGCTGCAGGACGCGGTTCACACTTCTCCGTGCACTGTTACCAGCAGGTGACGGCGATGGCCGCTCGTGCGGTGCTCCCACAGGTACAGCCCCTGCCAGGTCCCCAGCACGCATGCGCCCTGGCTCACCGGCAAACTGAGCGACGAATGGGTGAGCACGCTGCGCACGTGGGCCGGCATATCGTCTGGCCCCTCTGACTGGTGCCGGAACAGCGAATCACCATCTGGCACCAGGCGGGCCATGAAGGCCTCCAGGTCGCGACGCACGTCGGGATCGGCATTTTCACATAGCATCAGGGATGCGCTGGTATGTTGCACGAACACCTGGCAGGTACCGACACTGACTCCGGACTCCGACACAATGGCCTGCACCTGCCGGGTGACGTCGGTCGTGCCCCGGCCCCGCGTGTCGACGACGATATCTTTCTGCAAGATCACGAGTCGGTCATCCCGGCAACGGGCGCACCGTAACGCAAGGCCAGTGCCTGCCCGGCACCGAAAGGCGGCATGGTCACCAGGTACAGCCGGTCCGGATCTGTGCCCGGCTCGCCGCCCGACCCGTTGCCGCTCAGCAGCCCGGAAAGCAACGCCGGCATCGCGCTGACGTCGGTTACTACAATGAGTAGCTGACCTCGATAGTCGGACCCGATGCGGCGCAACAGATGGTCGTGATTCGCCGAATCGACGAGCTGCACAGGCAAATCCAGGTGCCTGGCAACGGGTTCAGCGGTTTCCTGGCTGGCTCGATACCGGGTGGCAAACACGGCGGTCACTGGCCCCGTCAACGGCAGATCACCGATCACGCGCACCAGGTCGCGAGCCCTCGCGAGCCCGGCGGCAGATAGACCGGGGTTCGGTCGCCCGACATTTGCTGCTTCGGCGGGGCCGAGGAGCACGACCGTCGTGGGCATTCGTGTCTGAAGGTAGACCGCGCTGGCCGCGGACATGATCAGCGTGCAGAGCACAAACACCGACCAGGCCGTGCTCGCAACGCTGGCTCTCGCCGCTTGTGCCGGCACTGTCAGCCGCCGCGGGACTGTCGCTCTGACTCATCCACCACGCGATACTCAGCCTCGATGAATTCGTCGCGCCGCGCCTGCTCGAAACGCCGGCGCAGCCACCAGAAGCGTGCATAGAGCGTGACCCCTACGAGCAACACAAAGCCCAGAAAGGCCGCCAGCAGGAACGCGCCGAGCACAACCGATACGACCAGCACGCCCAGGCCCACAATCAGCCCGACCACCTGCGCAAAGATGCTGGGCTGTCCGGGCTGCCCGCGTATATACCGCATGTCATTCATCTGGTAATTCTACCGGGCTTTGCCCCGGCAGCGCTCCCGCCTTCAGGCGGGCCGCGCGTGGACTATAGCCAGGGTTGCCGGTGCCGGCAGGGGCTGGATAGCCTCGAGTGCCAGGCCGGCGGCGTGGAACAGGGCGGCAAATTCCGCTTCTGTGCGCTCCCGCCCGCCGGTCAGCGCCATGATATTCAGGTCGAGATCCTTATTGGGATCCGGCGCATTGCCAGGCTGCATCACCGCATCAATGACCAGCAACCGGCCGTTGTTGCCCAGGGCGGCGCGGACCGCACGCAGAATCGACAGGGCCTGCGCATCTTCCCAGTCGTGCAGGATTCGCTTCAGCAGATACAGATCGGCTCCGGGCGGCACCGCGGTAAAGAAGTCGCCCGCCACCAGCTCACAGCGGTCCAGCACGCCGGCGGCCTCCAGCTCCGCTGGCGCAGCAATGACCTGCGGCTGATCGAACAGCACCCCGCGCGTGGCCGGATAGCGGCTCAGGATCGCGGCCAGCAAACCACCCTGCCCGCCGCCGATGTCAGTAATCGTGCTGACTCCCCCATAGTCATGACTGGCAGCGATCAGCGGGTGTTCGGTGGCGGCAACCAGCGCCATAGCCTGGTCGAACGATGCATTGGCCTGTGGATGGGCGGCCAGGTAATCGAAAAAGCCCGCCCCGTGGGCGCGCTCGAAGGCCACCTCGCCGGTTCGGACAGCGGCTTCCAGTTCGCCGAAGGTGCTCCAGACCAACGCCGGGAAGTCTCCGGCCAGTATCGGCTGAAGACTGTCGGGCACATCACGCAGCAGGGGCTGCGCGCCCGGTGTCAACGCGAAATGTCCGTCACCCTCTTCGGCGAAAATGCCGTGGCCCGCCAAAGTGCGCAGCAGGCGATAGAGGGGATCAGGTTTCGCGCCACAGTGGCCGGCAAGTTCGGCAACAGACATGGGCCCTGCAGCCAGCTTGTCAGCAATACCGAGCCCGGCGGCCGCGGCGATGGCCTGCGCAAGCAGCGCCTGGCTGCGAATGCCCAGGATGTGTGCCCGCGCGTCGCCCATGGCGGCAGGCTTAGCCTTCGCTGACCTGGAGTGCCGCGATGGGGTCGTTCAATACGTCGGCGTGGTAACGCTCGGTTAACTCCACGTAGTAAGGCGGCAAGTCCTCCACCCGCGTCTCCCGGCCACCGAAACCTCGCGCCGTCGTATGCCCGGGCGTATCGCCGAAACCCATCCAGGGGCGATAAGTCACCAGGCTTTGAAACTGTACGTTGACCGGTGCTGACGTCGTGTCCGGGTCGTTCAGATCGTCGAGGCGCGATTCATAGGTGGTCATCTCGTTGTACCGAAACCCTCTGCCGCCCGGTTGGCGGGGCTCGCTCGCCACGCGGATCTCTTCTGTGACCCAGACCCGGCCGTGCAACTGAATCGGGTCGTCGAAATGGTGGTGGATGGTCATGCCTGCCGCTTCCCCGGCGGGATTCGGAATCTCCAGGCCTTCGGCGCGCATCAGGATGAGCGACGGCCCCATGCGCGTCTGGGGCACTTCGACAATTTTGCCGGTGACCGGGTTCTTCCAGGTATCAAGCAGCTTGCCCGTCTCCAGGTCGGTGAAATAAGCCACCTCGAGCGCGCGGGCCTCAAACGTGTCGGCGTCGCGCCGACGGTACTGGCTGAAGGTACCGGCCAGTATCCCGACCATCGGAATGGCCTTGTTGTCGACCACCGCGTAGCGCTCGCCGATCACCCAGCCAATGGTCAGACTGCCGTCGGTGCTGCCGCGCATCTTTGCCAGCGCCGTGAGCCGGTCGCGCGGATCGCTTAAATCCAGGCCGGGCGCAGATGCAGACAGCGGTGAGGCGGCGGCCAGGGCTGCGCCCCCGATGCCCTGCAATAGATGTCGCCGATGAATCACGGTCGCTCCCGATACTGATGCCAGACCAGCATTGTCAGGTAACCGGCAGCTGAGACCAACTTTGGCAGCACCGGTTTCGTCGGCCGGCACCATCCGGCGGATACGCAGCGCAGCGTTGCCGTTCCCAAGTGGTGTTGCTCTTGCCCTTGTGGGAGCGGCTTCAGCCGCGATGGGGCTGCACCGCGCCGCTTGCGGTGAGTCTAGCCAAGTCGCGGCTGAAGCCGCTCCCACAGATTCAAAGCGGGATCCGGCGCGATCGACGGCGCCAACGGCGGCTGATACCGATGGATAACCGGGTGGTGTCAGGCATCCACGCCGGACAGAAAGCCGTCTTCCAGCCACGTGCGCAACAGGCTTGCCGCGCGCATGGGCACGGCGTCGGCTTCGTGCCAGCCGCAAAGACCCGCGCACAGATCACCGAAGCATTGTCCTTGCCGGGCTGCATCCACGGCCCAGGCCTCGTCGGCGTCGAGAGATCGCCAGTGCACGATCAGGTCTCGCCGCCACAAGACCCACGGCAGCGCTGCCGACTCGCCGACCAGGGGCGGCGGCGACTCGTCTCGCGTCGCGGCTTCGAACAGGGCCGGCACGTTGTAGACCAGGTCGAGTCGCTGCAGGCTCGGGTGGACCGTTACGCGCAGGCCGGCCCAGGCTTCCGGCGCGACCGTGGTTACCACATCGGCGCCGGCGGCCGGCAGATCGGCCGCGTCAAAGGCATGGCCCCAGGCCCACTCGAAGCTGGCCATTTCTGCCAGCTCGGGATGCCCGGCATAAGGCGGCAGGCTTAGAAATGCCCCCAGCTGGCGCCCGAACCAGCGCACGGAGGGATGCTCGGACGGATGCTCGCCGAGGTACCGCAGCGCCATCTCGCGAAACGCGTCGGTACCCAGGAGCGCATGCACGCCGGTGAAATCGTTTTGCAGAACTTCCACCAGGCGCAGCCGGTAGGCCTGGTAGTAAACCTCCAGGCGGGTGTCCGCTGTCGCCTTGTCGTCGCCAACGATGCTCGCCTTCACCTCGGCGCTGCCCGTGGTCAGGTGCGACTGAAAAGCTTGTTGATCGGCTGCCAACTGGCTCACGCAGCGGCCTCCAGTGTCTGACCTGCTACGCGCCGCGCCTGCTCCAGCTCCGCCAGCAACTCCGGCAGTGGCGGGATGTCCGCATCGCGCTCGATCATGGTTGCCACTTCGCCAAAGCGACTGACCGCTTCAGCGTAAAGAGACCAGACAGGGTCCGGCACCGGGTGGTCGTGGGTGT
>CAMYJX010000107.1 GCA_947258825.1 uncultured Pseudomonadales bacterium | reverse complement strand
CATCGGCCCCTGGATTCAAGAGGGCTTCACATCCATGTCGTTCGTTGAGGAACTCAAGCGCCGCAATGTCGTAAGAGTCGCGGTTCTGTATGTGATCGCCTCCTGGCTGCTGCTGCAGGTCGCCGATGTCGGCGTCTCGCTGCTCGGCTTGCCCGACACGGCGGGCAAAACGATATTCCTGTTGCTGGCGCTCGGCTTCCCGCTGGCGCTGATCTTCTCGTGGATCTATGAGATGACCCCGGAGGGTCTGAAGCTCGAGAAGGATATCGATCGCAGCCAGTCGGTGACTGACCAGACCGGTCGCAAGATCAACATCCTGATCATTGTCCTGCTGGTCCTGGCCATCACCGGACTGGCCCTGGATCGCCTGATCCCGGAAACGACCCCGGTGGACGCCACGCAGCCTGCCGACGCCGCGCCAGAGACGGCGGCGCTGGACCCAACACAATTAGCCGCGGCGAAATTCGCGCCCCCCGTGGACCGCTCCGTCGCCGTGCTGCCGTTTGCCAACCGCAGCGCCAGGGAGGAAGACGCGTTCTTTGTCGACGGCATCCACGACGACATCCTGACCCAGCTGGCCCGCATCGGATCACTCACGGTGATTTCGCGGACCTCGGTGGCGAAATTCCGCGACACCTCGCAGAGCATGAAAGAGATCGGCGCCATCCTCGGCGTGAAGACCATCCTCGAGGGCGGCGTGCAACGGGCCGGCGACCGGGTCCGGATCAACGTGCAGCTGATCGATGTGGCGACCGATGATCACCTGTGGGCGCAAACCTATGACCGCGAGCTGACCACCAGCAATATCTTCGCCATCCAGAGCGAGATCTCGACCGCCATCGCTACCGCGCTCAAGGCGACGCTGTCGCCCGAGGAGGCACAGCAGCTGGCCAGCGAGCAAACCGAAGACCTGGCGGCGCTGGAGTCCTATTTTCTGGGTCGCCAGGCCTTGGACCGAAGAACCACCGCGTCCCTGACCGAGGCCGAACAACATTTCACGCGCGCGATCGAGCTGGACCCGGACTATGCGCTGGCCTATGCGAGTCTCGGGGAAACTTACTTCCTCCAGGTCTACTACAGCGGCTTGTCTATGCGCGAAGCCCAGACCATGGCTCAGACTCAGTTAGAGAAAGCGCTGGCGATTAACCCCCGGCTCGGCGAAGCCTACATCGCCAAGGCGCAGCTGATAGATGATCCCGAAGAGCAAGAGGCGCTCTACAAGAAAGGCATCGAGCTGGCGCCGGGCTACACGACCGGGCATCACTGGTACGGGAATTTTTTAAGAACTCAAGGGCGCGGCCCAAAGGCGCTTGCTCAGCTCCAGAAGGCGTCTCGTCTGGACCCGCTGTCCGGGATTGTCAAAGGCAACACGGGTACCGCACTGGAGAGCGTTGGCAGGTTTGACGAAGCGCGGGAACAGTATGAGTCCGTCATCCAGCTCGACCCGGATTTTGCCGTTGGGTATCTCTTTCTGGCTGACCTGGATGGGAGGGTCTATGGGCGGCTGGATAACGCGGTGATGTGGACGCGCCAGGCGACCGCCCTCGATCCGGGCAGCCCGGGGTATTTCGCGTCGCTGGCAGAATGGTGGTATCAGCTTGGAGGCGACGCGGAGGTCGATCAGGCGGTCCGCCGAATCGAGGCCCTGGAAGCGCCGGGGCAGTTGAGTTTGCAGCAAGCCAGGGTAGCGTTGTTCCGCAAGCTTGGCCGTAACGAGGTGGCCGCGGCGGTCATCGACGCGGAGGTGATGCTCGCGCAATTGCCAACGGCATCAAACGCATTGTGGACGATCAGTCTCAACTATCTGGGCGAAGGTCAGGTCGACGCCGCCGTGGAACGTTATCGATCGGTGCTCCCGGCGTTGCTGGTCGACGCCGATCCGCAAATCGATGGATTGAATTTCGATCAGGCCATCGATCTCGCGTACTTCCTGCAGCAAAAGGGGGATCGTGCCCGGGCGGACCTGTTGCTCGATCGCAGCCTGGCATTTATCCGGACGATCCAGCGACTTTCCGTAGAAGGATACGGCTTAGCGGACGTTCTGGTTTACATGATGCGGGGCGACCGGGATCAGGCGCTGGTCGCGCTGCGCCAGGCCGTCGATGCGGGCTGGCGGACAGACTGGCGGTACATGCTCAAGCACCACCCCGTCCTCGCTCCATTACATGATGACCCCGAATATCAGGCGATCGTCGCCGAGGTCGAGGCGGACATGGCAGCTCAGCTTGCCCGTGTCCGCAAGATGGAAGCCGACGGCGAACTGGCGCCGATGCCGCTGTAGGCGGAGTTTAGGGACAGTGACCATAACCCGGAGTTACGGTCACTGTCCCTAAACTACAACGCGTGATCGGTGAATCTCCTGCCGGACACGTACTTTTTCGTCGTCGTCCGATCCGGGAGACCGGCACCGGTCGCGGATCGTTTCAACGCGCTTGCGTTGTCCCTGGATGCTCCCGCCAGGGCGCACGCGTGTCAACGTAGCTGCCGTATCCGCATACGGCGGTGCTCTATGAACTCATCATTGAAATAGAAATGGGCTTGGGAACCGTCGTTGGACATGCCCTCGATAACCAGATGGGCCAGATTGGTCCGATCCGTGACAACGCGCATCGGTACATAGCCGCTGAGATCCATGAAATCGAGCGCCTCCATGACGGTGATCACACGGACCTGGTCGTTTGGGCCCGTCCCTCTGCCCTCGCTCAACAGGATCAGGAACAACGTGTCACCAAGATATCCGTAGTACGCGGCCTTCTCGGGCTCGCCAGCCTTTCTCAGACAATGTTCGAGAGTACGGTTTGCGAGAATCGCGAACGGATAGCGTCGCAGGATCTTCCGGGCATAGGTGGAGGCCTTTTCACAGTTGCCGGCATTGCTGTGCTTGATCATCTTGGACCGGCGGTCCTGTTGCCTCTCATCGTAGGGCCGGTAATGAGAAGAATCGACGAAGGCGATTCGCTGATCTGCCAGTCCTGATATCTCGCCGGTGGTTTCGAACTCCTCACGCCAGCCTTTGTCGGGGGCCGCGGCCTGCACCGCGGCCGCACACAAGCTGAGACCGATCGCGCATGCCGCGAAACGGGATTTCCAGAGGGTCACTGTTTCCATGTCGTTCCCCCAGGACGTCAGCGCCTCGCTCTCGGGCGCTGTTACTTCAAGCCTAGCTTGCAAATGCATGGGCCGCCACGATGCACGATCCGAAAATGGTGTCAGGTGAGGTGGTAAGACCTTTGTGGACACTTCGTTCAGGCAACATTGCCGTACTTCTCATACTGTATTGGGCTGTAGTAGCCCAACGTTGAGTGCATTCGCTTGGGGTTATAGAAGCGCTCGATGTAATCGTACACTGACTGTCTTGCCTCAGCCCGAGTGGCGTACTTCTCATGATGGGTTCGCTCGTTCTTAAGCGTTGAGAAGAAGCTCTCCATGGCTGCATTGTCCAGACAATTAGCCGGGCGACTTAAGCTTGGCAGCATGCCGTGGGATGCCAGCAGTTGCTGATACCGTCCCGCGGTGTACGCTGCACCGCGGTCCGAGTGATGGATCAGACCGGCCTTGGGCCGGCGTAGCCGGATCGCGTTGCGTAACGCGGCGACCGTCAATGTGTCGTTGGCCGTTCTACCGGATGCCCAGCCCACGATGCGTCGGGCGTACAAGTCCATGACGGCTGCCACCTGCAACCAGCCCTGGCTGGTCCAGACGTTCGTCACATCGGCGACCCACACCTGGTTCGGCGCATCGGCACGGAAGTCGCGCTGCAATCGATCGGTGATCTTCGCACGTTGTTGCTTCGAACGCCGCCTAAGCTCGTGACGCCGGCGGCGCTGTGTGTACAGGCCCAGCCGCCGCTTGGCGGCGGCCACGCGTTGTCGACTCACTCGATGGCCTTGCCGCTGCAGCACTACCTTGATGCGGCGTGTGCCGTACGCCTGGTGGTTCGCATAGTGGATCTGTTCTACCTGCTCGCACAGGCGACGGTTCGCTTCTACATAGCGGTTGGGCTCGGCGTTGCACCAGCGGTAGTAGCCTGAACGGCTCACCGCCAGGCAGCGGCACAAACGACTCACCGCGTGATACTCACGCTGCACGTCGATGAACGCGTACCTCACCGAACATCCTTGGCGAAGTACGCTGCCGCTTTTTTTAAGATCTCGTTGTCCTCCTTCAGCGAGGCGTTCTCTCGCCGCAGTCGGGCCAACTCCTGATCCTTGCTGTTACTCTGTCCTTTGCCGGGGAACGCCTTGCTCCCCAGCTCTTGCCACTCCTTGCGCCAGACACCCCATCTCGCGACCCACTTCGCTCAGCGTCTTCTCACCGTTCTCGATCTGGCGGACCGCATCCTGCTTCTGCTGACGGGTAAACTTCTTCCTCTGCCGTGTCATTGCACACCTCCTCCGGGTACTCTAGACCCTATCGGGTGTGTCCGCTAAACCCTGACCACCTCAAGGTTTATATTCTTAGTGTGTTGCAAAAAATAGACCTGACACCTTTTTTCAATCCTTTAGCTTCGACCAGACGCCCTGACAGCACGATTCGGGTCGCCGCGGCATCCCCGGTCGCTTAGTCTTGTCCGATCGTCACAAGGAGCGACCATGTCTTTTCAAATTCACGCCCTGTCTCCTGGTCCGTTTGCGCCGCTATTTGCCATGTCGGACGATGAGTTGCGAAGCCTCCGCGCCACGCGGATGACCGTGGACGCCAAACCCGGGTACCCTTGCCGGGTCAGCCTCGCTGACGCGGAGATCGGCGAAACGGTGCTCCTGGTCAATTTCGAGCATCAACCCGCCGATTCGCCCTATCGGGCCAGCCATGCGATCTTCGTACGCGAACATGCCGGACAGGCTTTCCCCGCTGCTGGGAGTGTCCCCGAGGCGCTGGCTTCCCGACTGATCTCGGTCCGGGCGTTCGATTACAAGCACTTTCTGTTCAACGCGGATGTCGTTGACGGCTCACGTTTGAGCGAATCAATCCCGGCGATGTTCCAGGATCCCGAGGTCGCCTATTTGCATCTTCACCATGCAAAACCGGGCTGCTTTGCCGCGCGGGTCACACGCGCCTGATCAGGCAAAACGAGCGACCGGGGTCGCGATCGATGCCGCAGCTCGATATCCCGGTGGCGTGCCATCCGAGTGGAAGCCGGTGCCAGTGTTCGCTTATTCGCTTATTTGGCCGCACGGTGAGCAAAACACCGAAGGCGTTCGACTATCGACCTGTTCCACATTAGACACGTGGCGGTGGCAGATCAGCAGCTGTACCTGGTAGCCCATTTCCGTCTATACGTTTAGATAGAGGCCCGTGCCTGGCGCCCCACGCCGCAGTTGGGGGGTACTTCAATGAGCTTTGCGCTCTCCGTAGTGAGCTTTGTGCTCTCCGCTTTGGGCGGCGCACTGGTCCTTATTCTTTTTCTAGGGGCTCTGCGGGAGAGATACCTCATGTTCCTGAAGTGTCCTGCCTGCCATGTCCAGATAGGCGGAAGGGCGGCAGTATTAGCTCGGCAGGCAGAAAGGGCGAGACGAGCAGAGGTCCTAAAAAACAAGCCGCCGCGGTCACACATTCGATTCGGATCCGTTTATCCGGTCACCTGCTCCCATTGCCAAAAGACATTCTATTTTGATTGCAACACTGGCGATTGGGTCCGTACGGCTAGAGGAAGCGCGCGGAGAAAAACCCATGGCTCGAATCCCCTCGGCCTGTTCTAACCCGCCTCTTTCCTCATACGAAATATGCTGGCCTTTGACACATCTTTGGTGAAGGCGCTGATGGAGCATCAGGCGGATCTGTAGACGCCAGCGTTCACGTATTGACTTGTTGCATCCGGGACAACTGACGTTGCCAGATGAACTGCGGCGCTTAGGTAATAAGTAAATAAGCGAACACCGGCACCGTATCCCTTACGCGGCATCTATGCAACGAGCGACAACGCCCGGGGCGTATGGAAGGCGCCGGTCAGTAAGATTGTGGCCCATGCGCTAGATCTCGAGTTCGACATCGACGCGGGCAAACAGGAGAACCTCAACCCGAATGCTTTCAAGCGCATTCGCCGCTTCCCGGGCCGTGGCATCCGCGTCTTGGGCGCCCGCACATTGGCAAGCGACCCGATGTGGAAATACGTCAACGTGCGACGGCGGTTCATCTTTCTCGAAACGTCTATTTGCTTCAGCGCGCAATGGGCGGTGTTCGAACCGAACGATCAGCGCCGGCGGGCCAGAGTCAAACAGACGGTCACCTTATTCTTGAGGATGCAGTGGCGCGAGGGTGCCCTGTTTGGCGCCAGGGAAGAGGACACTTTCTTGGTCACTGTCGATCCCGAGACCATAACCGAGGACGACATTCTGAATGGTCGCCTGATCATCGAAGTCGGTATCGGGTCGGTGCGTCCGGCAGAGTTTGTCATCCTCCGGGTATTCCAGGAGACCCAGGAAACAACCAACTGATTTGTGAACGTTTTCGGATATTTCCATGAGACAGGATCCGTTACGGATCTACCGCTATCGGCTCGAGATCGACAGGATCGAGCAGGCCGGCTTTTGCGAGGTCACCATAGGCGATCTGTCGACGGACCCGATCGAATACCGCGAGGGCGACGAGCCTGCTACTGAACGCAAGCTCAATGGCCCCAACAAGTACGCAAATATCACGCTCAAGTGGGGCATCGCCGATTCCGCCGAACTCGCGGACTGGCAACAATTGGTGGCCGATGACGCGACATGGCTCGGCGATGCCCGGCGCTCGGTGGTACTCCGCATGCAAAACGAGGCCGGCGCGGAAAAGGCGGCGTTCGAGGTCGTCAGGGTACAATTTGGGTCAGAGACGCATCTTCCCTAACGTAGGGACGGTCGTCTCTGACCCCGCCTCCATGCAGACAACAACGGCTACGGCATCACCGCATCGCGGTTGCTGGAAAACACGATATAGCGTCCGTTCCTCGAGAACGAAGCATCCAACTCGTCAACGTAGTCCAAGCCATAGAGCTTGGTCGGCTGACCGCTACCGTCCATGGGCACGATCCACAGATCCTGCTCGTCCGGCACTCGGCCCGTGGTACTCCGATTCGAATTGAATACGACATACTTGCCATCATTGGAAATCGACGGCCAGTTATCGAAGTACATCCCATCGGTGATCGCGTACGGGTCACCCAGGGGCTCGCCATGCTGGTTCACCGGCACTGCCATCAACGGCGCCGGCTCGGGCCAGAAGCAACCTCCAAATGTCACCGGATCGCCTTGTTGGTAGACGATCAGCTTGCCATCGGGTGAATAATCCAGCCCACAGCCGTAGGCACCGACCGTGTCGAGCCGGATTTCGTTACCTTCCAGATCGATGGTAGCCATATAGCCCCAATCCGGATAGCTATCCACGAAGCCTACGTCTGCAAATGCGATGCGTTTGCTGTTGTTATTCCACTGCGGGCTCCCGCCGAAGGCCCGAAGCAACTGCCGATCCCCGCCCTCCACCGGCAACAGGTAGATGTTCCAATCCGGATACGGCAATTGGAAGAACGTGTCGTAAACTACCTGCTGCCCGTTGGGCGACTCCTTGGGGTTGTTTACGATGACGTTCGTGTTGACAGTGGTCTCGCCGGTTTCCAGTTCGGTCGTAGCTAAATAGCTGATATTGAACCCGATGTTCGGGTCAAAGATCACAGCATCGTGATACAGCATTTTGCCGTTATGAGAGAACGAAGCGTTGAACAAACCATAATCCGGCATGTCGGTAACCCGAGTCACCTCACCGGACTTCATGTCGAGAATATATAACTCGTAGTCTCCGAGTACCTGCGTCCAGGCGGCTCCTGCCCACAGCAGCGTCATCAACGAGGCTGCGGCGCACCAGGCGCCACGTGCTGTAATGCGTGGGAATTTCATCTGACACCTCCTTGTTTTCTTCAGGGTCGCTGCGATCATGCCGAGGGCAGCGCGAAGCACAGGAATCCGGCCGGCGACCGGGGTGGCAGAGGCGTCATCGAGATCGTCGACCGTAGCGCAAGAGCACGGCTCCTGCGGCTCCAATTCGTATATGGTGGCAACAGTCCCGCAATACAATGAGTAGATTTGCTACCCGGCAGAGATGCTTCGGAATAGAACAATCGACGCAACAAGAAATAGCTGGCGTCATTTGGGGACAGTGACCCTAACCCTGAGGTCTCCCCCGCCCTCTCTTACCCGACGCCCCTCAAGCGGCCCGTCGCTCGTTGGCCTCGCATCGGTAAGTGACAGTCGCTGTCCCCAATAAATAAACCTGACACCTTTTTTGAGGCCGAGTATTACCGCAAAGGCCTGGTGAACTGGATCTACAACCAGCCGGAGCTGGTCGAACAGACCATCGACGGACTGCGCAAGGCCGGGCTGGAGATGGTGACGGAGTGAGATAGCATAGGGAGGCTGGTGCCGGTCATAGCGTTATAGCTTGTATTGATTCCTGTGCGGAGGCTGGTGCCGGACACCAAGACCGGAGCGTGTAGACATGTCATCGAAGAAGACACAGCCCGACATCAGCGCTGGGGACAGGATTGTTGAAATGGCCCGGCAGCAGCGCGCGCAGCGAGAGAAGGGCTACCGGGCGCAGGCGTTGAAACTGTACCCCAACATATGCGCACGTTGCGGCCGCGAATTTGGCGGCGACAACCTGCGCGAGCTCACGGTTCATCACAAAGACCACAACCACGACAATAATCCGCCGGATGGCAGCAACTGGGAATTGCTTTGTCTGTATTGCCACGACAATGAGCATGCGCGATATCTGGTCGCTGACGACCGTAATGCCATGGCGCCAGGCAAGCAGTCAGAGCCACCGTCTACGCATTCGCCGTTTGCTGATCTCGGGACATTACTGAAACGCGACAGATAGCCGCCTGCTCCAAAACAAACGTCCGCGGAGGCTGGTGCCGGTCATAGATTTATGGCCCAAAAGCGCACCCCGGCATTCAACGCGGCTACCATGGCCAAAAAGCTATAAAGCTATGACCAGCACCAGGGCCCTTGCTAAGCGTCGGATAGCCGCCGGTCGAGAAAACTGAGGTAAGCTGTCTGCCACTGACCCATTGCAGACTGCCGCAAGAACTCAAGTAATGGCGCCGAACCGATTGCTCATTTTGCCGTCTTGCGCTCGAGTGAAATTGGCACGAATGCATTCGCGGAGGCAGTAGCCCCTGGTGGAAGAAAAGAAACCCGAAACGCATCCTGGCGCTGAGTCCGAGGCAATGGATCGGCTGCGCGATCGAACTGATGAGCTCGAGCTGATTATCTCGAGCCTGACGATCTTTGCGTTGTTCTCGGTCCCCAGCTGGCTGTTCGACAAAATCGCCGACATCTCCACGCATCTGTCGACGAGTCTTGCCATCGCCAGCACCGTGGGCATTACGCTACTGGCTGGCACCAGCTTCGGATTGGCCGCGTGTTTCGTCGTGCATCTGATGGCGCGCGCGTACTGGGTCGGGCTCATTGGCCTGCGTACGGTTTTCCCTGACGGGATCAACTGGAGCAAGACGCCGGGTCTTGGACCGCTGAGCCGGCGGTATTATCGGGACACGCTCCCCGATCTCGATACCGTCATCCAGAACACGGATCGACTCGCATCGTCACTATTCGCGGTTATCAGCATGCTGACGCTGAGCGTGCTCTGGTTCGGCACCATTCTGACGGTCATCCTGGTCGTGTCCGGCGCGATCGGCGCTCGTTTCGGCCTCACCAACACCGCTATGGCCATCGGCACGGTGGTGCTCCTGGCGGTGTTTCTCGGCATACCGATAATCGTGTACTTGCTGGATCGGCAACTCGCGTCGAGGGTGCCTCGCCTTCGCGACAGCCGTATCTTTGCGGGCTTCGTCCGGTTCCTGAGTCGCATCGCCGGGTTGGCCTACCCGCAGCGCCTCGTACTGCCAGTACAGCTGACTCTGCAGAGCAATACACGCCCTGTGGTCTTCTTCGTCGCGCTCATACTCGGCATTATCGTTATCGTGGCCGTCGGCACTACCCGCACTGCCGCATGGCGTAACTTCACGGTCTCCGGAGCGTTCACGTATCTCGACACAGCTCAGGTCCAGGACGGATTCCGCAGCACTTACTACGAGGACATGCCCAGTCCGCTGGATCGGTTGCGCGGCTGGCCCCGGATCGACAGCTTTAATCAGAATGGCAGCTTCGTTCGCTTATTCTTGCCGTATTACCCGGTGCGCGACAATCTTGTGCTCGATCAACTCTGCGGCGGCGCAGAGGAAGCACCGGACCGGGTCGCCTGCTTGCGCCGGCTATGGACAGTCGCCATTGAAGGCAAGCCGGTATCGATGGTGAATTTTGGGCCTGCCGAGCGCGCAGACCTGGGAATGCGAGGGCTGATCGGTCTCGTGCCCCTCACCGGGCTCGAACCGGGCCTGCGCCGAATCGAGGTTGTCTGGAATCCAAGCCCGGCCGAGGAAGCGGCTCCGCTGGACGATCGCTACACCCAGGTCAGTAACAGGTATGTCATTCCGATCGCATTCTCGCCGACTTTCGAAATGTCCCTGGATTGACGCGTCGAGTCAATACGCGTTCGATGGCTGCTTCTGGCCGGTAGCCGCCTGTCATTTCGGGGCAATTCAAGCGATTTGAATGACCCTATTGGTGAAAGCGGACGTTCAAATCGTCAAAGGAAGTAACGGGCGGACAGTAAGAAATATGCTGATGTTCAGTATCCGCCACAGCGCGCCAACATCATCAATACAACGACGCCGATGATCGTACCTACGTAGAGTTTCATAGACACGGTTTTTCCTTCCATGCTTGCCATCGCATCGGAAGCGCCTTTCTTGATACCGGCGAGTGGGTCAGGTCCTTTCGTGAATTTCGGGCCGCTGGGTGCTGAGTCCGGCGGGTTCTGTTCTGGAACAGGATCGTTCTCTGCATTTTTACTTGCAGGCGTTTCTGTAGTTTCGTTTTTATTGTCATCGCTCATGGGTTGGTCTCCGGTTATTTTGAAGCGGTACGACTGTTGTCGGTGAGGACGTATTTTGGCACACCCTGTAGCAGATACCCCTGAGTGTCGGCTCCGGGCCGTTAGCAGACTGACGCGCTGCACAACTTGATGTCCGCTTCCGACCCGATGGTTCGGCCCCATAAAATCGGACCAGTTGGTTAAGTCCCCACGGCCTGTCTCTCGTACTGTACCGGACTGAGGTAACCAAGGTACGAGT
>CAMYJX010000106.1 GCA_947258825.1 uncultured Pseudomonadales bacterium | reverse complement strand
CGGACAGCGACGCAAGATGGGCTTCAAAGAGACCCGCGAGCTCGCGGCCCTGCCGGACCGCATTGCGGAGCTGGAGGCGCAGCAGGAGGCACTGCAGGCGCGGATGAGCGAAGCGGACTTCTACCAGCAACCGAAGGAGCAGATTTCTGCCGTCGCAGCCGAGCTGGATCAGCTGACGCTGGACATACAGGCGGCTTACGACCGCTGGGAAACCCTGGAGTCCCGGCAGTGATCCATGGGTGACAGGAAGCCGGCAATGCCGTTTACTGGGGGCCGTTCCGGGGAGAAAGCGGCATGAATACGGATGAATATTGAGTTAGATGCCATCGAGGCGCGGGTGATCGGCAGCCTCATCGAGAAATCCCTCACCACGCCCGAGCAATATCCGCTGTCGCTCAACGCGCTGGTCAACGCCTGCAATCAGAAAAGCAGTCGCGAGCCGGTGATGCAGCTGGATGAGGTGACGGTTCAGAATACGGTGGACGGCCTGACCAGCAGGTACCTCATTCGCCAGAAATCGGGCTACGGCGGGCGGGTCGCCAAGTATCATCACCGGCTGTATAACGACGAGATAGGCGATTTCCGTTTCGACGACGAGGAAATGGCGCTGGTCTGCCTGCTGCTGCTGCGCGGACCGCAGACGCCCGGAGAGCTCAGGACGCGAGCTGCCCGGCTGTGTGCCTTCGAGGACGTGGCTCAGGTGGAAGCGGCGCTGCAGCGTCTGCAGAGCTACGAGCAGGGTCCGTTCGTTGTCGGGCTGCCGCGTGAGCCAGGGCGTCGGGAAGCACGCTATGCTCATTTGTTCAGCGGTGAGGTAGAGGTCGCGCAATTGGCTCAGGCCCCGGTGGCTGATGCGGACGCCGGGCAGGATAAGCTGCAGGGATTGGAGCGTCGGGTAGCCGCTCTGGAATCGGAGCTCGAACGTATCAGGACGCTTGTCGGGCCCTCGGCCACCGACGGGTCCGCGGTTCCCGGGCAGTCCGGTCCTTGAGCAGGTGCGGAGGAGGGAGCGCGTGCGATTGAAAGACAAGGTGGCGGTAGTAACCGGTGGTGCCAGCGGCATGGGGCGGGCCACCGTGCTGCGCTTTCTCGCCGAGGGCGCGAGCGTGGTCATCGCCGACTTCAACACCGATACCGGTGAGGAAACGGTGGCGCTGGCAGATGCGGCCGGGTTCGGTGACCGCACCAGCTTCATCCGCACCGACGTCGCGTCCGAGTCAGACATTGAAGCCATGATCGCCCACGCTGTAGCGCGCCACGGACGGCTGGATATTCTGTTCAATAATGCCGGCGTGGGCGGTGCCATCGGGCCTCTCACGGAGACCACGGTAGCTGACTGGGACTACACCTTCGACGTGCTGGCAAAAGGTGTGTTTCTGGGCATCAAGCACGGGGCGCGGGTGATGAAAGCCCAGGGTGACGGCGGGTCCATTATCAATACTGCATCGGTGGCCGGCTTGTCCGGCGATGCCGGGCCGATGGTTTACTCGGCGGCGAAAGCGGCAGTGATCAGCCTCTCGAAATCCGCTGCGGTAGAGCTGGCGCCGGACCGTATCCGGGTGAATGCCATCTGCCCGGGCTTCATCGCTACCCCGCTGGCGGGGCGGGGCGATCCGGAACGACTGCGCGCGGCCTTCAGCCGTTCCCAACCCTGGCCGGAAGCCGGCAGCGGCGATCACATCGCGGGAGTGGCGCTGTTTCTCGCCAGCGACGACGCCGTCTTCGTCACCGGCGAAGCGATCTTGGTTGACGGTGGTCTCACCGCTGCGGGCCCGGAGCTCTCGAAAAAGTTTTCCCAGGTATCGGCCCGTGACGCTTCGGTATCCGGAATCACCAAAGGCAGCACCGGCGAGCCCCCGGAGCTGCGGCGCCTTTAGGCGCTTCATTTGACGCCAGTGAGCAAACCTGCCCACAACATGGCCGACCTGTCCACCAAGCTGTTTTACGGTTTCGGGGCGGTTGCCAACGGTGCCAAGAGCAACGGTTTCAACTACCTGCTGCTGTTTTTCTACAGTCAGGTGGTTGGGCTGCCTGCTGACTGGGTTTCGTACGGGATCTTCATCGCTCTGCTGTTCGACGCGGTGTCCGACCCGCTGGTTGGCTACCTGTCGGATAATTTCCGGTCCCGCTGGGGGCGCCGGCACCCGTTCATGTACGCGTCGGCCATTCCGGTGTCCGTCGCCTTCTACTTTCTCTGGTCCCCCCCGGACCTGGAGCCTCAGCAGCTTTTCGTTTACTTCGTGGTAACCGCTGTGGTTATCCGTACCCTGATCACGTTCTACGAGATTCCCTCCACCGCGCTGGTGGCGGAGCTCACGGAAGACTACGACCAGCGCACCCGGTTCATGAGCTTCCGCTACTTCTTCGGTTGGTGGGGTGGCCTGACCATGGCAGTGCTGGCCTATCTGGTGTTCCTGCCGGAATCCAAGGGTGGGCTCGAGTACGTGGCCGGGTGGCGCAACTATGGTCTCGCTGCTTCGGTGATCATCTGCGTCTCGATTCTGGTTTGCGCGCTGGGCACCCATCGACATATTCCGCACCTCAAGCAGGCGCCTGTCAGCACTGGCTTCAGCGCCAGACGCAGCCTCGGTGAGTTGAAAGAAACGCTGTCCAACCGGTCGTTCCTGGTACTTTTCGTCTCGGCACTTTTCACCGCCGTAGCCGCCGGCGTTTCCACCACCCTCAGTGTT
The DNA here is from genome assembly GCA_947258825.1 of uncultured Pseudomonadales bacterium. GTDB lineage: Bacteria > Pseudomonadota > Gammaproteobacteria > Pseudomonadales > Azotimanducaceae > UBA7803. The sequence goes on along the minus strand of CAMYJX010000106.1, from coordinate 9,307 downwards.
TACTACGCGCGTCATTTCTGGGAGCTGACCAGCAGTCAGATCGGTTACCTGCAGTTTCCTTACTTTGCCTCCGCCTTCCTCGCCCTGCTGTTTGCACCATGGGCCTCCCGGGTCATGGGCAAGAAGCAGGCGGCCATTACGATTACCACTGTATCCGTGATCATGGCCCCCATGCCCTATATTTTGCGCATGCTGGGCTGGTTTCCGGAGAACGGCACTGACCTGCTTTTTTACACGCTCATGGTGTTCAACACACTGGAAGTCACTCTGATCATCGCCAGCTCCATTCTCATATCCGCCATGATCGCCGACGTGGTCGAGGACAGTGAGGTGGCCACCGGGCGGCGCTCGGAGGGCATCTTCTTTGCGGCGAACAGCTTCGCGCAGAAGGCGGTAAACGGTCTCGGGGTGATCGTCGCGGGGCAGATCCTTGCCTATGTGCAGTTTCCCACCCAGGCCAAGCCGGGCGAAGTGCCCACCAGCACGCTGTTCGATCTGGCCGGCATCTACATCCCGACGCTCTGGACTTTTTACCTCATCGCCATCGTCGTGCTCTGCTTTTACCGCATCAATCGGGATACCCATGCCGATAACCTGCGCAAGCTGGCCGGCAGCCGCGCCGGCAGCCGCGCCGGCAGCCCCGGCACTCCCGATCGCCCTGAGCTGGCAACCTGACAGGGCCGCTTTCGGGGCGGCCGCCTGATCTGCTTTGACTTTTACCGCGCTGGAGCCAACTTCGAGGTGAACGATCTGTACCGCAGCGTTGGTCTCTCAGAGGGCGCGCAGATGGTCGCCAACCGTTTGCGCAAGAATCGACGGCGCCTGAAAAGCTGGTGCAAACGCACCGGGGCCACCTGCTATCGGATCTACGATGCGGACCTGCCCGAATATTCGGCGGCGGTGGATCTATACCAGGAGACGGAGGGCGCACAGCGAACCTTTCTGCACGTGCAGGAATATCAGGCGCCGGCTCACATTCCTGAAGAGAAAACCCGGCGCCGTCTCGACGAGCTGGTCGCCGCGGTGCTGGATGTCTTCGAAATTCCCCGTGCCCAGCTGGCCTGCAAGACCCGTTCGCGGGGCAAGGGTGGGAGCAAGTACGGGCGCTTTGCCGAGAGCGGAGAGTTCGTCGTGGTACAAGAGGGCTCGACTCTGCTCGAGGTGAATCTTTTCGACTATCTCGACACGGGGCTTTTTCTTGATCACCGGCCGGTGCGTCTGCGAATCGGCCGCGAGGCGTCTGGCAAACGGTTCCTCAATCTTTTCTGCTACACGGCGGCGGCGACGGTGCATGCGGCCGTCGGCGAAGCTCCAGGGAACGGCGCGGCTGCCAGCGTGAGCGTGGATCTCTCGTCCACCTACCTGGGCTGGGCCAAACGCAATCTGACCCTCAATGGTATTGACAAGGCCGCGCACGCCCCTGCGCATAGGCTGGTGCAGAGCGACGTGCTGCGCTGGCTGGAGTCCTCATCAGAAACATTCGACCTGATTTTCTGCGATCCGCCAACGTTCTCGAACTCCAAACGCGCCGATGATTTCGACGTGCAGCGGGATCATGTGCGTCTGCTCGAGGCGGCCATGGCGCGGCTGGCACCAGACGGGCTGCTGTTGTTCTCGAACAACTACCGGCGGTTTCGTCTGGCCGAGACCGAGCTCAGTGTCTTTCTTTAACGTTTAGTTGAAAGTTGACGAACGGCAACTGCTTGGCCTAAACGTTAAAGGTTAACGAACGGCACCTACTCCCGGCTTGGCCTAAACCTTAAAGGTTAACGAACGGCACCTACTCCCGGCACCTACTCCAGGTTAACGAACGGCACTTACTCGGCGAGGAAGTCTTCCAGCAGCTTGAACTTCTGAATCTTCGTCGACGACATGGGCCATTCGCTCACGAAGCGAACGTGCCGCGGTACTTTGAAGCTGGCGATCTGCCCTTTGCAGTGGGCAATGATGTCCTCGGCCGAAACTTCTGCTTCCGGGTGGGTTTCGATGAAAGCCGCGGCAACTTCGGTCAAACGTTGGTCCGGCACGCCGATCACCTGGGCCATCTTCACGGCCGGATGCCTTGCCAGGTGGGATTCGATCTCGACTGCGGCGACGTTTTCCCCGCCGACCTTGAGCATGTCCTTGATCCGGCCGTGAAACTCGATGCCGCCGTTGGCGTTCAACGCGCACAGATCGCCGGTATGCAGCCAGCCGTCGACGAAGGATTCGGCGTTTTTTTCGGGCGATTTGTAATAACCCTCGAACAGGCAGTAGCCGCGCAGCCAGAGCTCGCCGCGCTCGCCGGGCGGCACGTCCCCGCCGTCTTCCAGATCTACGATACGCACCTCGATGCCCGGGAATGGTCGGCCGCAGGAGTTCAAACGTTCCTCCAGCGATTCGTCGGGATGGTTGAATGCGATCACACCACCTGTTTTGAAATCCGGGTGGTGGATGATCCCGGTGGCGCCGGTGGGAAAAAACGGAAAGGCGATGGTGGCCTGTTCCTGTTCCAGCATCTCCAGCGCGGGGCCGGCATCCACCCGCCGCATGGTCAGCCAGGCGGCGCCTGCATCGAAGCACGCGGTCATAGGCAGGATGGCGGCCATGTGAAACATCGGCAGTGGCGCCCAGAAGCGATCCTGCTCGGTGAGAAAATAGCGCTCGCGGTTCATGTTGATGCCGTTGCGCACCAGGGCCTCGTGGCTCAGAGGGCAGCCCTTGGGGTTTGCCGTGGTTCCGGAGGTGTACATCATGATGCAGGGGTTGCGCACCCGTACCCGGCAACGCAGGGTCTCTATGACGGCTTCGTCCACGACTTCTCCTGCGGCGTCGAATGCAGATTCGCTGACGAAGCCTGGCTGCTCTGCACCCAGCATGACCGCGAACTGCAGCAGCGGCGCTTCAGACAACTGCAGGGCTTGCGGCTCGGCAGCGCCCGCCAGTCCGGGAAATGCCTCGCACAGCAGGCCTGCAAAGTCGGCGTACTCGCTGATGAGATCGTTGGTCACCAGGCCTTTGAGGTCGGCATTCTCGACCACGTACGACAGTTCGGCAGCCTTGTAGCGGGCGTTGATGGGCACGGCGATCGCGCCGCAGAGAACGGAACCCAACAGCACCTCGATGTACTCCGGGCAGTTGGGCATGAGGATGCCAACGTGGTCGCCATTACCAATGCCCAGGCCGTGCAGCGAGCGGGCCCGCGCGACGGACCGGTCCCACAGCTTGCGGTAGGTGTAGCGCCGGTCCGGAAACACCAGGGCATCCCGGTCGGCATGCTGCAGCGCCGATCTCAAAAGCAGATCACCCAGCGTGGTGGCGTCGATGATGTGTGACTTGCCCGTCATGACGCCTGGCTCTGGCGCTGTGACGCCTCCAACTGTGCTGCCAGGTGGGCGGGGGTCACCGCCCCGTGGGTCATGAACTGCTCGATGGCTCGGGCGACCGCCTCGGGTTCGTGCACGGCCACTTCGTGGCCGGCTCTGGACAGCACCTCCAGCGTGGCGTTGGGCAGCTGCAGGAAATCCATGAGATTGGCCGGCAGCAGGCCGTCCACGGCGCCCGCGATCATCAGCGTCGGTGTCGTCAGCTCGGCCAGCCGATGGCTCACACTCAGATCCCGCATGGATTCCACGCTCTGCTCGAAGTGGCCATCGGAAACGCCCAGGATGTGTTCCGTTCTGCTCTCGAACCATTCGTCTGTTTCCACGTCGTCGCGGAATCGCTGAGCCAGATAGCGGGCGAACACCGCATCGCGATCTCCGCGCCGCCGCTCTTCCATGCGCGCTTCGCGTGTCTCCGGGTCGATCTCACCGATACCGTCCGCGGGGATCGGCGCCATGAGGATCAGCCGTTCCAGGCGTTCAGCATGGTTCAGGCCCAGCAGATAGCCGATGCCGCCCCCCATGCTGTGTCCGGCGAAGGTCACTTTGTCCAGCCGCAGATGGTCGAGCATTCCCAGGACGTCTTCCGCGTACTGTTCCAGGCTGTAGCCGTCCTCCGTGTGCTCGCTTTCGCCGGTACCCCGGCCCTCCATGACAATGACCTGATAGCGGCTCTCCAGCAGTTTGGCGGCGGGCATCCAGTTAACCCGGGACGCCGTGTAGCCATGATGAAGCAGTAGCGGCTCACCGGCGCCGCGTACCTCGTACCACAGGCGAGCGCCGTTTATTCGGGCATGGGGCATGCTGACTCCTCGAAATCGCGGATCACGGATGATAGAGGAAGCGAAGATCCCTCTCTAGCGAATGCCGCTGGGTCAGTTTGACGTTTCTGGTCAGACGCCCGCCAGCCAGCTTTCCGCTGTCTCAGCCCGGACGGCCCCCGATTGGCCGACAAACCCTTCGGCCGCGGGTGAGTAAAGCTTCTGCGCGATGCGCCAGTCAGCGGTCAGAACACCGCGCGTGCCGTCCAGCAAGGGCTCGTCGTCGTCGAACCATCCCAGGGCGACGTCGTAGACGCCCCAGTATTCAGGAGCATCTGAAGAACCGGTAACTACCCACCGGCGATAGCCGGGCAGCCAGGTCGCGTAGTAGTCGACGGCCCAGTAACCCTCGGGCCCCCGGCTTTCCCAGTTCAATCTGCAGAGAAACCGTGGCAGCAGTTCAACCCTTCGCCATGAGGTGCTCTTGAGCTCAGGCAACGGCTGTTGGCTGATTTTGGCGCCTGGGTCAGTTGTATCCTCCCCCGGCAGCCGATGACGGATGGAGTTCAGCACGAGGCTCGCGACGAAAGCTGCCGGTGTTGAGTAGGCCTGACCGCGTTGTGGCACAAGGCCAACTGCCGCGATGCGTTGCCCTACTCTGCTTTGGCTCGACGGAGACTCGTCAGCCTGTGTGAACCAGTAGTCGAGCACATCGCGATCTGCCGCTGCGAAGGTCAGCGCGGCGCCTGGCAGGTCGGATGACGGCATTGTGTCGGCCCCCTTGTCAATCTGCTGTATCGAAGTGTTTGTGGAAATCAGCAGCCGCAGAGCGTCAGCATGGCCGCGAAGAGAATTACCAATCCAAAAAGAGCACACAGGTGCACCGCGGCGCTCAGTTGCATGTCCTCGGAAGAGTTCCGTCTGGACTGCGCCGCTCTGCAATCAGAGGCAACGCCGGGTTTCGGGTGAAATTTCACGGGGGCCTGCCCCCTGCGCTACGACGGTGTGCCAGATGGGCCCGAACGCTTTCGGTCGGGTGTTCCTCATGGGGCACACTGTGGCAAAGGCGGTGGGTTCGGGCTCGGCCATCGGGGCCATTCGCCGGTCTTCGCGGGCCAGCTGGCGCGAAGGGAAGTGGCGAGTTCGGCCGAGGACAGCGCTGCTGATTGAGTAAACGCCGGCTGCTCGGCACAATCGTCTGATCGCGCGAAGGGAGAGATCTGCTTGCAGACATTGACCACGCTGGCGCTGGGGCTGGAAGCGATGGCCCGCGTGCTTGAAAAGTACCAGGTGGACGCCACCGTCCTTTTCACGGCGGCAGGCATCGACAGTCAGCCCTATCGGGACGCGGATGCCAGGGTGCCGGTGGCGAAGAACGCGCGGATCTGGGCCGAGTGCGTCCGGCTCACGGGCAATCCGTGCATCGGTTTTGAGGTGGGACGCGCCATTACCGCCGCGAACCTGCACGCTGTGGGTTATGCATGGCTGGCAAGCCGAACGCTGGAAGAAGCCCTGCAACGCCTGGCTCGACACCAGAGTCTGGTCTCCACCGCGGCCCACATGAAAGTCGCACGCACGGAACAAGAGCTGCAGCTGGTGATCCAGGCGGATCCCGGGACGCCCCAGGAAGGTGTAGATACACTTTTGGCCGCAATAGTCGCCATCTGCCGCCAGGCTAACCACGAGGATTTCCATCCGTTGGGGGTCGAGATGACGCGATCCCGACCCCCTTGCGCACGGCAGCTGACGAGGTATTTCGGCTGCGAGGTCGTCTACGGGGCCGAAGTGAACGTGATCAGGTTCCAGCTCAACCAGGTGCAGGAGCTTTTGCCTCGGCAGAACCCTGCCCTGGCCCAGGCCAGCGACAAGGTGGCCGGGGACTATATCGCCGACATGGAGCACCACGATGTGGTTTCCCGGGCTCGGGTAGGGTTGATCGCGCTTCTGGCCAGCGGTGAGCCAAGCCGTGGAGCCTTAGCGAAGCACCTGCACATCAGCGAGCGCACGCTGGCGCGACGCCTGAGCGAAGCGGATACCTCGTTTCGTGATCTCCTGGATAAAACCCGCAGGGAACTGGCGTTGGGTTACATCCGCCAGCCCCGCTACTCGGTCGCTGACGTTACCTATCTTCTGGGCTTTTCCGACCAGTCGAACTTTGCGCGATCGTTCAAGCGCTGGACGGGCCAATCGCCCGTCGCTTTCCGGCAAAGCATGAGCGACCGCGGGGCTTGACCGTGCAGGGTTCTTGATAACCCGTCGCCGTCAGCGTCTGAACTGGGAGCCACGGGTGCTGCCAGAAGAGCGGCCTCCTGGTATTCCAGGGCGAGCGCCAGGCGCGCTTTTGCCAGCGGGGACACCAGGCCTGGCTCTCATGCTGCTGGTGGCCGGGCGCGCTCTGGCGCTTGCAGGCGCGCTTGCAGCCCGGTTTGCACCCGCGTTTGCACCCGCACGGGGTTGGGCGCCGGAACGTCTGGTGGCAGCCTGAGTCGTCGTCGAGCTTCTGATGGACGAGGCCCGCGTCTGCTGGCGGCTCCGGGTGCCGGCCTGGATACCGGGTCTCGGAGCCATGGCTCTCTGGTCCCGGGGCCGCTGGATCCCCGGCCGCTGAGTTTCAGACTGCCGGGCCTGGCGGTGCCCGGAATCGGTGCGCCGGGGGTCAGATCGTGTTCGCTCGGCTTGCCTGGTTTCGCTGCGTCTGGGCTCCGCATCTCTGGCGCCGGGGTTGCGCTGGCCGCGCGGCTGGTGTCCACCGGCGGCAAAGCTTTGTCTGCGATTGTGACGGTCCATATGCCTGCGGGAACGCGCTCGAGGGCGAGCGTCATCAGCCCGATATCGCCGGTGGTAGCCGCCATGGAAACGGCGATTGCGGTGCCCGCGGTAGTGGTAGTTGCCGTACCCACGGTGATAGCGCCTTTCCGCGTAGGGTCGATTCAGATAGACACGGCGGTCCCGCCAGCCGATGCGATAGTTGTGGCGAACGCCCCAGAACCAGCCCGAAGTGAACCAGTGGTCTGCCGCGTAGGGGTAGTAGTACACGGGGTAGGGGCGCGGGTAGTAGTGATAAACCACCGAGCTCTGCCGCCGCAGGACCTGATTCGTGTCGTAGTAGGGTACGTAGATCACCTGAGGGTGGGCGGGCCGGATTTCCAGGGCGCCGTCGTTTTCTTCCACCAGCATCCGGTGATCGCTGCTAAGGTTCCCGGCAGCATAGGCTTCCTGACGAAAAGCCTCGATGGCCACGATCAGCTCCGCTTCCTGATTCAACGTTGCCTGCCCGAGATCCCTCGTCCAGCTCAGATCCGCGTTCATCAGCTGCAGCACTTCCGGGTAGTTGAGCAGGGCGACTACGGTTGGATCCCAGGCCTCATCTGGGACCTGATCGGGGTTCGATTCCAGATCAGCAAGAAATCTTGCCGCCTCGACGATCTGCAGTGGATGAGTGGCGGCCGGCAGGACCAGGGCCAGAAGGTCATCGGGATACAGCGCGATGGGCGCCGCCAGATTCCTCAGCGCTTCCGGCGAAAAATACTGGAGCATCGTCTCGGCGTCCGCCAAATGGGGCTCCTCGGCCCGGTAGCTGGTCCCTCCACCGTGAACGATGACTGTCTCCGCTGCCGTCGTTCCCCCCGGTAACAGGGTGAACAGCAACCATAGCGCAAGCGCCCCATAATGGTGCGATCTCGAGATTCTGATCACTGTTCCGCTCGGCATGGTACGCCTCCGGCGGGTGGCATCCACTCCGCACTGTACTCCGGTTCCGGGAGCCTGACATCCCCAGGCTGAACGGCGGCTTAATCCGGGCTACCTACTCAGGCGGGAATTTGCCAGACTTGCCCGTCAGCCCACTGTCAGAGATCTACCATGGCCGAACTATCGAAGCTGGTCACCGCCTACACCACTATCATCAGCGAGCTGGACGATATCCAACGTCCCGGGGTGCAGGACACGCCGAAGCGAGCCGCCAAGGCCATGGCTTTTCTGACTCGCGGCTACGAGCAGACCCTGGAAGAGGTGGTCAACAACGCCCTGTTCCCGGCCGAGAATCGCGAGATGATCGTGGTGCAGAACATTGAGCTCTACTCCATGTGCGAGCATCACCTGTTGCCCTTCATCGGTCAGGCCCACGTGGCCTACATTCCCAGCGGCAAGGTCCTTGGGCTGTCCAAGGTCGCGCGCATCGTGGACATGTTCGCCCGCCGACTGCAGATCCAGGAAGAGCTGACCTTCCAGATAGCGAACGCGCTGCAGGAGGTGACCGGTGCCGAAGACGTCGGCGTCATCATCGAGGCTCAACACCTGTGCATGATGATGCGCGGCGTCGAGAAGCAGAACTCGCGCATGAAGACGTCTGCCATGCTCGGCGCCTTTCGCAACGAAGCCGCAACGCGGAGCGAGTTCCTGACCCTGCTGCGGGGCTGAAGGCTGAAACCAGGGCGTCTCCGCACCTGTGGCCGGGCTACAGGCGCGGCTGGGTGTGACCACTGTCACATCAACCTGCTGACAGCTGACTAGACTTCCGGTAAGACCCACCGTTCAATCCGGAGAGCCCCCTAATGTCCAAGCCAGCAAATTTGTTGACCCTGATGCTTGCCCTGTTTTCGGCGCTTGCGCTGACCGCCTGCGGTGGCGGCAGCAGTGGTGGCGGTCAGGAGGATGGCACGGGGACCTTGTCTGTTGGGATTACTGATGCTGGGGCTGAGGAGGTTAAGGAGGTCTGGGTGAAGTTTACTGGCGTGACCGTCAAGCCGAAAAGTGGCGCCCAGCAGTACTATCCTGTGGAATCAGAAGAGAATTCACTGGGACTGCCTGTGAACCTCATGGCCCTGACGGGTGAAAGACACGTGCAGTTGCTTGATAACCAGGTGCTGCCAACCGGGGAATATAACTGGATCGCGCTGGAAATTGCGACCAACGATGAGGTTGAACCGAATAATCTCTACGTTGAAACAGATCTGGGTCTTATAGAAGAGATGGAAGTAGAAATCCCCAGCGGCCAGCAATCGGGCCTACGGTTGGTCAGCGGTTTCACCGTGCTCACGAGGTTCTACCTTGAGGGTAATACTTCCCCCTTGCGGTCCTATTGCCTCAGCAGCATTTGAACTTCCTGCTACTGCTACAGGGCCCATTGCGAGTGGGTTAACCGGCAGGTCGTATCGAATTGTGCAGGCGCGATCGAGATAAACC
>CAMYJX010000105.1 GCA_947258825.1 uncultured Pseudomonadales bacterium | reverse complement strand
CTACCTGGCAACGGCCAAAGATCCGAACGTCTATCCGAACGTCACGGTGCCGGTCATGGTGATTTACCCTGAGCAAGATATGTTCTTGTGGCCGACTCAGGCCATTGATACTCCTTCACGTGTGGATGCTGAGTGCCGTATTGAATTCATTCAAGGCGGCCATTGGTCGATGCTGGATCACCCGGACGACGTCAACGTACGGATGCTGGACTGGTTTGACTCTGAAAGCTTCGATGTGCGAGCAAATGTGAAAGAAGCCTGATCTGTCTGGCAAGGTTGTGGCAGCCGGTGCACTTGCGCCGGCTGCCGCGACGATCAGCAGCAGATTGCAGTGATAACCTGGAGTTGACTGGGATGATGGAGCGTTTCGGAAGTCCCGGTTCGCGGCGGGTGTATCGGTTTTGCGTTGTAATGGGCGTATGGGCGCTGACGTCGGCTCAGACCGCCATCGCTCAAGACTTGAACAGCGAAGAGCAGCCAAGGTCTTTCGGCGGGCCGGATGCTCCACTGAACCGGATCGAATCGGACCGCGTTGCAACAGATACCCCTCTCAAGCTGAATTTCCTGAAGCCCTGGTATGAATGGAAAGACAAGCTTCATAAGGAACACGGTCTGTCCTTCGGATTGGAGTACAACACCACCTACCTGAGGACCAGCGATAACCAGCCGGGAACCGACAAGGACGCAGCGGGCGGCATCTTTCGCTTGAGCGGTGTCTGGGAGGTGTTTGCCCGGGGCTCGGCTCACCCTGGCAACCTGAATTTTCTTGTCGAGCGCACGGACGAATTTACCGATACGGGGCCGAGTTCCTTCCTTGGTCAGAGCCTGGGCTATGCCGGAATCTCAAACCTTCCCTACAATGACGAAGGGTGGCGTCTCAACACGCTCTACTGGGACCAGAAGTTCCAGGATGGCAAGTATGAGGTGGTCGGTGGTTGGATCGATACCAGCGATTACGTCGATGTCTTCCCGCTGGTCAGCCCCTGGACAGACTTCTTCAACTATGCGTTCAGCATCGGCGTTGGCGCCCTCGATCTGGCCAGCGATCCCGCGCTCGGTTTTGCTGGCGCGGCCTGGCTGACAGATGACGTCTACGTAATAGCCGGCTTCGCTGACCAGAATGCGGATGGGACCGATCCTCTTGAAGGGTTCGACACTTTTTTCAATGACAAAGAGTACTTCAAACACATCGAGATAGGCTGGACTGGCGCTTCGCAGGAAGCCTACTACCTCAACAACGTTCACCTGACTCTGTGGCAGGCAGATGAACGGGATGAATTTGGTGTACAGGACGGGTGGGGCGGTGTGCTGTCCTTTAACCACACCATCGGCGACAAATGGCTGGCGTTCGCCCGGACCGGGTGGGCGGAGGACGGTGGCAGCCTGCTGGAACGGTCGGTCAGCATCGGGGGCGGCTATACGCCCGGCGGCATGGCGACGCTGGGATCGGGAAGCCAGCTCGGATTTGGTGTCAACTGGGGTAGACCTAACGACGCCTTGCTTGGTGATGGGTTGGATGATCAGTACGCAGCGGAGGCCTACTACCGCTGGCAGGTAGCCGACGAAATCGCGATTACTCCCAGCGTGCAACTGCTGATCGACCCGGCCCTGAACCCGGACGACGACACCTCGTGGGTATTTGGAATACGCGCGCGCGTGGCTTTCTGATGGGTAAAGTCCAATTGGCAGCACCGAAAAAATCGCTACGCTCACAGCAGACGTTACCCGTGCAGCGCGAGGCGCAGACACCTTGGACGGGCAGACAGCGCCAAATGCGCGTGCCCGCCCTCGCGGCCCTTGGCCTGCTGATGACCGCCTTGCTGGCGCAAAACGCCGTCGCCGCCGAACGCAGCGCAGTGACCAGCACCGCATCGGCCGCTGACAGCACCGGAGGCGTGCAGCTGGCGGCGGCGAACGACAATAAGTTGACCATCGTCGAAGAGCTGCGAACGCTGCTGGAACGCCAACCGGCGCAGGAGCGGCAGCTGCAGGCACAGCAGTCCCAGATCTATCAGCAGCAGCAGGATATCGCTGACCAGCGGGCCGTTCTGCAGCAGGTGCAGGCCCGTCTGGCGGACGCGGACAGCGGCGACGTGCCGGCATCCCGTGCTGATGAGCCGGAGCTGTTGGCCAAGGTACAGAGCCTGGAAGAGCGCCTGGCCTCCATCCCGGAAGATCCGCGCCAGGCGCTGGATGATCCGGAATTTCCCGGATCATTCGGCGTGCCGGGCACCAACGCGCGCATGAAGTTTGGCGGTTTCGTCAACACCGTCCTGGTGGAGGGTCTTGATCCACTGGCAATTAATGACCGTTTCGTCGTCGGCTCCATCCCGGTCGACCGGGCGCTCGTGGGCGCGGAGAAAGAAACCAGCCTGACGGCTAATCGGTCGCGGATGAACCTGGAGCTTCGCGACAAAACCGCCCTGGGTGATTTGCGCGGCTTCATCGAGGGTGATTTTGCCGGCAGCGGTGACACCTTTCGGTTGCGGCACGCCTACGGGCAATACCGCAACTTTCTCACCGGAAAGACCTGGAGCACCTTTTATGATCCGCAGGCCTGGCCGGAGGAAGTGGACTTCGAGGGTTTGAACGGCGGTACCATTCTGCGGCAGACGCAGGTGCGATGGTTCCCGGAACTCGGCAAGAACTGGGACCTGCAATTCGCCATCGAAGATCCCACCAGCCGGGCTTCCGAGATCGATCTGACCGGCAGCCCTGACGAGAACGATCCGGACTTCAACCCGGACTTTGGCCGGCAGAAGCAATCGCCTTCGGTGACAAACTGGCCCGACTTTATCGCCAGCATCCGCCGTACCTGGTTTGGCCGCTGGCACCTGAAAACTGCGTTCGTGCTGCACCCAGTCAAGGCGCAGTACCGGCAGCGCGCGGGTCTGCCTTCCGAAAATGAGTGGGGCTGGGGTTTCAGCGAGAGCGGCGTCGTAAGAGTGCCATGGCTGGATGAGCGGGACAATATTCGCTTCCAGGTCCTCTATGGGGAGGGCGTCAGCCGCTTCGTCAACGATACCAACAGCATTGGCGGCCAGGATGCCGTCTTCACTCCGGACGGCAGCGAACTTAAAACCCTGCCCATACTTGCCGGTTTTCTCGCCTACCAGCACTGGTGGAGCGACAAGCTGCGTTCGAACTTCATTTTCAGTGCCGTCGACATCGACAATGAGAGCTTTCAATCTGACAGCGCCTACAAGCGTACCGTGCGCGTGAGCACCAACGTGTTCTGGTCGCCGACACCGCGTATGGACCTGGCCGCGGAATACCTCTGGGGTAAACGCGTAAACAAGAATGGCGACGACGACGATGCCAGCCAAATCCAGTTGGCGACGAAATACCGTTTCTAGATTGCCCGGCGCAGGTACTACCTCGTCCCGACGGCGCTCGACATGAAGCCCGTGTGTTCAATCTGACGAGCTCGGCCTGCACGCCTCTGTAGATCAGCAGCCTTTTTGTTGATTTGAAAGCAGAAGCTGATTCGGAGGGCAAGACGGAGATTGGAAGGTCCACGCAATATTGCTCAGGAAAACGTGCCGTTTGTCGGCGCCAAGCACCTGGAGATCGATTACCCATGCTGTTTTCTATTGGCTTAGCGAAAAACGCGCAGCCGCGCCATATTGCGTCGCTCAATCTGTTCGGTCACAGACTTCGTGATAATGGTGGTGAAATATTCACTGAGTCCGAGACGGGTCCCGAACGCGGCCGCGTCCATGGAGATTTCCGTGTGCAGATGGTAGTTCTCAGGCTTGTTGCCTCCCTTCTGATTTCGCGAACAAACTGGTTGATTTCTTCACGGGTCGATGCAACAGACGTGCAGACTCGCTCCGTGCTGCTGCCACCGGTTGGCGCAAGGTGCTGAAGTTCAGAATGGGTAGATGATCGCGATACCGATTACGACTGATGTATTGCCATCAACAAAATCGTAGGCGAGTGTTGGTGCGATTTCAAAACTACGTACCGGAATCTCCCAGCTTGCGGATATCCTCACGAGGTCTTCTTCATCGTTAAAACCTCCTTTCACTTTCTCCTTACCTGCGCCGAGGCCCAGGCGCAGGTGATTGATAGGATGAAAATAGAGCGAAGCAAGTTTTACCTCAAAGCCGATATTCTCGAGCGCTTTGTCAGTTCGTTCATAAACGGCACCAAGGCCCCATCTGGCAGCGAATTTGTACTCATACTCCAGACCCCAGGTAAAATCGGTTTTGCTAGCAATGGTTGTGGCACCCAGGAATACGCCAGGGAAATGGTGTTTTTCCTAGGCATACACATTTGTAGACAAAGTAAATACGGTGAGTGATATGGCAAGCAGTTTTTTGACCATGTTGAGTCTCCTGAAAACGATCAAGCATTCCGAAAGAGCCTCGGCTATAGCTCCGGCGGCCTTCCCATCTCTCGTTGAATAGACGATGGCCATTGAATAGACGATGGCACCTGCCTCGAATTTAGCTGGACGGGGTAGTCGGTTCTGGCCCTTATGCGACAACCAGTATGTCTTTCCGGAAGCTGCAGGCGCGGGCATAACAACTCAGAGTGCGATTGTTGAGGTGTGATGGTGCTGACAAGTTAATCGGCACTCCGGCAGCATATCGAGATGCAAGGCATCTATAAGCGCCATTCGCATCGGCAATGGTAAACATCGTCTCCGTTCCAAGCGGCGACTCAGGCGCCATGATAGTCGGCTGGCGTGAACGCGCGCTGACGGGCAAACTGCTTTATGGGCCGGTCGGGAAACACCTCTATGGTCAGCTCCAGCGGCTCATTCAGTGGTCAAAGGCCCGTAAGCCGTGTGCTCAGTTCCCGCAATGTCTGCTGCGTGGCAGTCTCCCTGGCCACTGGTGAGGGTTCCACGATCCGCTGGTTATGGTCAAAGCACTCGCCAGTTTTCCGGCTCTACGAACAGAGGGCTGTTGATGGGGACGATGTTGGTGGCCACGACGTCCGGGTGCAGGCAGTTTGCCGTCACTCCGGTACCGGGTAAGTCGTCCCGCCAGGTCCAGGGTCTAGGTGACGTTGGCGAGCTTGGAACGAGCGTAGATTCTCATTCCGCGATAGCGCGCTTCAGGTTGCGGCATGCCATAAGTACCTGGCAGCCGGCTTGTGCCATGGCCCGCGTGGTTTCCAACCCTATTCCGTGGGTCGTTCCGGAAATCAGCGTGGTTTGCCGCGCCATGTTCAGTCGCTTTCTCGCATGGACTCGGGCGAAGACGAGTTCCGCGACCTGCTGTTGCCCCGGTGAGCCCAGCGCGCTTCGCGGGTTTCTTTGATCCGCCTGTTGAATCGGCGCGCGAAGATCGTGATCAGTATCACCGCTGCCAGCGCCGCGAGCCCGGGGTAGGCTCGAGCATCTATCCAGTCGGTGCTGGATGGATTGCTATGAATGGTTGCCAGCAGGCAGGCGCCCAGGGCGACGGCAGCCAGGTTCCGCACCATGAGCCAGGCGGCGATTGCCATGATCACGGGAATGAGCAGGCGGTTCACGGGGTCTCCGGCAGAAGGCTCGTAAGCAATCACAGCCACGCCCAGCAGCAGGACGCCGACCAGCCGCCATCGCAGGTGTTCGTGCAGCTGGCTCACGTCAACATGTCCGTGGCGCCGCCGTCGATGCGTATGTTTTGTCCGTGCAGCGCATCGGCCAGCGGGCTGACGAGGAAAGCCACGAGATACGCGACTTCCTCACGGCGAACAATCCTGCCGATGGGAATGTCCTCGGCGACTTTGGGCTCGATATCCTCCCAGGTGTCTCCCCACCCTGCTTTTCGACCGCGGGCCAGCCACGCGGCTTCTACCTCCGGCGTCAAGATCAAACCCGGTGAAACCAGATTCACCCGGATGCCGCTGCGTGCGGTTTCCTTGGCCAGGCTGATGGTCATGGTGGCGAGGGCGCCTTTGGCAGCGTAGTACTGTGGCATTCGGGCGTTGGGACGGCTGGATCCAACGGTGCCGAGGTTGATGATTCGCCCCCAGTTCTTGACGCGCATCGCCGGCAGGAAGTGCCTGATGAGGCGCTGGGCGGACAGCACGTTCTTCTGATAGGCGGTGATCCAGTCGTCGCTGTCTGAGGTTTCCCAGGTTCCAGCGTCGGCAGTGCCGTAATTGTTGATCAGGATATCCAGGGATTCGCCAGCACAGGCTGAGAACAGGTCTTCCGCCCCGACGTCCGTAGTGATGTCACCGGTAACCGGGAACCCGCAGCCCAGCGTCTTCACCGCGTCCTCGGCCTGACCGGGCTGCAGACCGTGAACCAGCACTCGCGCGCCTTCCCGCGCCAGGTGATTCGCGATGATCATGCCGGTGCCACGATGGCTGCCGGTTACCAGAGCGGTCAGGCCCTGTAGCCTCAGATCCATGAAAGCCTCCGCTCTGAGCGGATCAGATCCGCCGTGAGCCAGTCAATATAGCATCGGGGTCGCAGGTGGCTATACTCGGCGCCTAGGGGAGGCGCAGTTCCAGCCACACCACGTCCCAGTAGCGCTGAAATTTGCGACCCACCTCGTGCAGGTGAGCCACCCGTCGGAAACCGAACCGTTCGTGCAGTTTCAACGACGCCTCGTTGGGAAGCGCGATCAGAGCGTAGGCCCGATGCAGATCCTGGTTGGCCAGCGCGTTCAGCAGCGAGCGATACAGTGCTTCGCCGATGCCTTGGCCGGTGTGCGCAACGTGCGCGTAGACGCTCACCTCCACAGACGTGTCATAGGCGGGCTTGATTTTCAGCCGGGTGCTGCAGGCGTAGCCGAGAATCTGATCTTCTTCCTCCGCGACCCAGCATTGTCGGCGCTGGCCGTCGAATTCCTGCCACCATGACCGTCGCCCGTCAGCAGTGAAAGGCGTCAGGTCGAAGGTGCAGTGACTTTGCTCAACGTAGTGGTTGTAGATACCCACCATGGCTGGCAGGTCGTCGATGGTAGCTGGTCGGCAGTTCATGGATTCCTTCTGTACAGGGTGAGCTGGCTGCATGCAACTGATGGCCCCGACTGGGTCGTCCCGGTGCTCGCTTTCCAGGGCTTGTTTTCTATGGGTGACCGGGTACCTTGCGTGCATGCAGGATTTCGAGGCCATCAGACCATACCGGGATGACGAGGTGCCCGCGGTCATCCGCGTGCTCTGCCGGGATCCGGATCTGCTCCGGGCCGCTGCCCTTTTCTTCGCCCCGCATCTGGCGGCCTGGTTTCCCTGGCTGGCACGGCGCCTGGCCCAGCGCTACATGATCATGCGTACCCGGCATCTCGAGTCCGTGGAGGATGTCCAGCTGTGGCTGTCGGGCTACATGAAACGGGTCATCCGCGACACCATCGCTGAGCTGAGCGTCGAAGGGCTGGAAAATCTGACGCCGGGTCAGCCCTATCTGTTCATCTCCAATCATCGGGACATCGTCATGGATTCCGGATTGATCAGCTACACCCTTCATCAGGCGGGGCACGCGACGGTTCGCTCGGCCGTTGGCGACAACCTGCTTTCGGAGCCCTACGCTGCGGACCTCATGCGGCTCAACAAAAGCTTTGTGGTTGAGCGCAGCGTCAGCGGCACCAAGGCGGTGTTCAAAGCTATGTCGAGAACATCCGCCTATATCCGTCACTCCCTGGAGGAGGGCACTTCGGTCTGGATTGCCCAGCGCGAAGGGCGCGCAAAAGACGGCTTCGACCGCACAGACCCGGCGCTCTTGAAGATGCTGGCGCTGGCTTATCGCAAGGACATCACCCAGTTCGGAGACCTGCTGCGGCACGTTCGGTTGATTCCGGTTTCCGTGTCCTACGAGCTCGATCCCTGTGATCGGCGCAAGGCCCATGAGCTTTGGGTCAAAGAGCGCTTCGGCAGCTATACCAAACCGGGCAACGAAGATCTGCAGAGCATGGTGGATGGCATCATGGGATACAAAGGGCGCGTGCATCTCAAGTTCAGCGAGCCGCTGGATGGAGCGGTCGAAAACGCTGAATCCATGGCCAGAGCTTTGGATCGCGCCATCGTCGACGGGCTGCGGATCTTTCCAACCCATGTGGAGGCGGCAGAGCGGCTCGGGATGCCGGTCCCCGCCCAGCCTCTTGATGCGTTGCCGAAGGTGACAGCCCTGTTCAGAGGCCGCGTCGAGACCTGTCCTCCGGATGAGCTCCCGTTTCTGCTCTCCGGCTACGCCAATCTGCTTCGCAACAGACAAGAGCTGCAGTTACCCGCCGCCTGATCGAAGCAAAGTCAGCCAGGGTTGGCCAGGCCGCAGCTGGCGGATTCTCCCGGCCCCGGCTTTCGGGCGTAAACATCCTCAGGCGAAAAGAGGCGGCTCCTCCAGGGCAGCCTGCTGCTCCCGCAGGCTGAGCACGTGATCGGACCAGTAACGGGGACTGTCGAACCACGGGAAGGCTCTGGGGAACGCAGGATCGTGCCAGCGTCGTGCCAGCCAGGCGGCGTGGTGCATGATGCGCAAGGTGCGCAGGGGTTCGATGAGGCGCAGGCTTGCAGCGTCGAAGTGGTGGAACGCGTCGTAGGCCTCGAGAATCAGATCGAGCTGGCCCTGCTGCTCGTCGCGACTGCCCGAAAGCAGCATCCACAGATCCTGCACCGGTGGGCCGTTGACGCAATCGTCGAAATCCACGAAGTGTGGTGTGCTTTCACGCCACAGCAGATTGCCCATGTGGCAATCGCCGTGAATACGTCCCGAGACGTCCATTCCGCTCAGGGCTGACTCGAGCCTGTCGAGCAGGTGCTCCGTAATGCTGGCGTAGGCGGTTTCCATATCCGGCGGAACGAACCCCTGGTCGAGCAGAAACGTTCGGCTTTCCGTGCCCAGACGGCTCAGGCTCAGATTCGGCCGCTGCAGGAACGGCCGCAGGGCGCCGACGGCGTGGATGCGGGCCAGCGTTCGCGCCAGAACTTTCAGGTCTTCCTCGATCTCCAGGTTGGGCGAGCGCCCCCCCTGGCGGGGGTAAACGGCGTATCGGAAACCCGCGTGCTCGAACAGACTTCTGCCAGCAAGGACCAGCGGCGCCACGATGGGCAGGTCCGCCTCTTTGAGCTCCTGGGT
>CAMYJX010000104.1 GCA_947258825.1 uncultured Pseudomonadales bacterium | reverse complement strand
GCCTTCCCATTTAAATGCTTTTTTCGAAATTTGCTTACGAAGCCTTTCTGCCAGACGGGTGGCGTTTTTAAAACTGGTTTCAGGCAGAACCAGCAAAAATTCTTCCCCTCCATATCTGGCCAGCCAGTCCATGTCTGAACGGATCAGAGACATGATGCATTCCACAAATTCTTTGAGCACCATGTCACCGCATAGGTGCCCGTAGGTATCATTTACCTTCTTGAAATGGTCTAGATCGCATAATGCCAATGAAAACGGGTGATGATATCGCGACGCCCGTTTTATCTCATGGGGCAGGTGTTCGCGTCGAACGATGCCAAGGAAGGTCCGGTCGCTTTCGCCGAGAAGCGCGCGCCGAACTGGACCGGCACCTGATTTCCTCACGAATCAGGGGCTAATCGTCGCCCACGATTTTCATGCCGCTGACAGCCACGCCGCCCGGGGGGCTGCTAAAAAAAAGGGGCGACCATGATCGCCCCTTACGCTTTTTGAAGCGCCCGCTGGCGCTGTTACCCGGCCAGATCAAACCGGTCCAGCTGCATCACCTTGGTCCAGGCAGCCACGAAATCGCTGAGGAACTGATCCTGCCCATCGGCGTAGGCGTAGACCTCGGCAATGGCACGCAGCTCGGAGTTGGAACCGAAGATGAGGTCCACGGGCGTCGCCGTGTACATGAGCGTACCGCTTTCGCGGTTGACACCCTCATACACCCCCTCTCGGTCGGAAGGACGCCAGGTAATCGACATGTCCATCAGATTGACGAAAAAATCGTTGCTGAGTGACCCGGGCCGATCGGTGAGCACACCCTGCTTGCCGCCATCCCAGTTGGCGTCGAGGGCACGCATGCCGCCGAGCAAGACGGTCATTTCCGGCACGGTGAGGTCGAGCTGATCGGCCTTATCCACCAGCATCTCGGTGGGCGATCGATAGCTAGCTTCCGCATCGAAGTAATTGCGGAAAGCGTCCGCCTTGGGCTCCAGCAGGGCGAACGAAGCTACATCGGTCTGCGCCTGCGTTGCGTCCGTACGACCCGGCTCGAAGGGCACCTCCACCTCGAAGCCCGCCGCTTCCGCTGCGCTTTCAATGCCTGCGGCCCCACCCAGCACGATCAGGTCGGCCAGAGAGACCTTGACGCCCCGCGAGCCCGTATTGAAGTCTTCCTGAATGCCGGCCAGCGTCTCGAGCACCTTGGCCAACTCCTCCGGATTGTTCGCCGCCCAGTCCTTCTGCGGCGCCAGCGCAACCCGCGCGCCGTTGGCGCCGCCACGCATGTCACTGTCTCGATAGGTGGACGCGGAAGCCCACGCGGCACGCACCAGCTCGGTATTCGAGAGTCCTGAGTCCCGAATGGCCTTCTTGAGCTTTCGGATGTCGCGCGCACCGACCAGGTCATGCTGCACCGCAGGCACCGGGTCCTGCCAGATCAGCACTTCGTCCGGCACCTCGTCGCCGACATAGCGGGCGATGGGCCCCATATCCCGATGGGTGAGTTTGTACCAGGCCTTGGCGAAGGCGAGCTGATACTCGTCCGGGTTGGCCAGGAAGCGCTCGGCAATCGCGCGGTACGCCGGGTCAAACTTCACCGCCAGATCGGCCGTCGTCATCACCGGCGGGTTGAACTTGCCTTCCACATGTGCGTCCAGAACGGTCTGGTGCTGAGACTCGTCCGTAGGGATCCAGATAATGGCGCCCGCCGGACTGCGCGTCTGCTGCCATTCGAGATTCAGAAGGTTCGAGAGGTACAGCGTGGTCCATTGGGTGGGCGCCTGGGTCCAGGCACCTTCCAGCCCACTGGTGACGGTATCTTCCGAATGGCCTTTGCCGCAACGATTCTTCCAGCCCAGCCCCTGCTCTTCGATGGATGCACCGGCCGGCTCCGGGCCCACGCAGTCGGCGGCTTTGTGCGCGCCGTGCATCTTGCCAAAAGTATGGCCGCCAGCGATCAACGCCACCGTCTCTTCATCATTCATGGCCATGCGGCCGAAGGAGACGCGAATGTTCTTCGCCGAGCCCACCGGGTCCGGCTTGCCGCGGGGACCTTCCGGATTCACGTAAATCAGCCCCATGTGAGTAGCACCAAGGGGTCGCTGAAGCTGACCATCGCTGTCCTGACGATCGCTCGCCAGCATCTCGACCTCCGGCCCCCAATAGACCAGATCCGGTTCCCAGTCGTCCGCGCGGCCACCGGCGAACCCATAGGTCTCGAAACCCATGTTTTCCAGGGCCACGTTGCCCGTCAGGATCATCAGCTCGGCCCAAGAGAGGCTACGACCATACTTCTGCTTCACCGGCCAAAGCAGGCGCCGGGCCTTGTCCAGATTGCCGTTGTCGGGCCAGCTGTTCAGCGGGTCGAACCGCATCTGGCCGCCACCACCGCCGCCGCGACCGTCCAGCGTCCGGTAGGTGCCCGCGCTGTGCCAGGACATGCGGATGAAGAACGGGCCGTAGTTACCGAAATCCGCTGGCCACCAGTCCTGAGATTCGGTCAACAGCGTATCGATGTCCTTTTTCACCGCGACCAGATCGAGCTGACCGAACGCTTCCGCGTAGTCGAAATCTTCGCCGTACGGATTGGAGCGCGCGTCGTGGTCACGCAGCTGGGAAAGGTCGAGCTGGTCGGGCCACCAGAACTGGTTTGATTTGGGCTGGCCGACAGCCACAGCGCCGCTACCCATCGGGCCGGCGGGCTTGCTGACTTCTGATTCCGCTACGGCGGACGCGGCCGCTACGGCGGTCACCACTGCCAGCGCTGCGGAACGGATGAGAAAGTTCGTCTTCATTATTGATCCCCTCGCCTTCCTTGGGTTTTCCAACTGCCCGCGATTATAGCGGCTCGTGATCGGTTGCCAAAATTGATTATTCTGATCGAACCGATAGAGCCCAGCTATGCAAGCATTATATCCCTGCCGGCTAACGATGCACCGAGATTTCTACCGCGTCGGCGTGGTTGGTGTATTCGATGCGCGCGGAGCGGTGCTCGCTGTCATAGAGACCGCACGCGCGCACGTAGCCCAGGTATTCGTCGGGATTAAAGAGCTCTCCGACATTGTCTGCGACAACGATGGTGCCCGGGCCTACCAGCCCCCGCTCTTCCATCAGTTGCAGATCGGGCTTGTACAGATCCTTCCAGTGATCGAGGAACACCATATCGTACTGCCCTTCCAGAGTCGCCAACACTTCCGATGAGGGGCCATGGAGAAAACTGACCCGGTCGCTTAATCCCGCCACGCCAACGTTGGCTCGCGCGCTGTTGACGAAATCTTCGTTGATCTCGATGGAGGTTACATGCGCCTGCGGGCCTTTGTCCGGCCCCACATTCATCAGCCAGCGCACCTCCCGGGCAAAGCGGTCTATGGTGCGCAACACGTTTTCCGGGTCAACCGCGTCGCATGCGCCTCAACATATTCGGCCACACGAACCGGCCGCGGCGACGCACCGGTAAGCTTGTCGATGATTGCATGGATCGCGTTCTTCAGCGTGAAGCCCAGCATGCTTGGCTTCAGAAATCTCCACATAGCTATCTCCGACGTTCAGGTCTGTTCATCAACCGCGCTGTGGCAATGATCATCATGGTTTGAGGATCGGATGCGATCTCGGTTTTGTGCAGATGTCATCATAAGCCCCTCCAAATCGATGTAAAAATGGCGCCATGACCGTTTGCGCCAAATGCAGCCATGTCAGGCGGACTGATACGGAAACGCCAGCCTGGCAATGTCCGTCCTGTGGTATTGCCTATCACAAGTACCAGGCGCACCTGGAGAAGATTCGCCAGGACGTAGCACCCATGACCGCGGCGGAGAGACGCCGGTCTCTGCCTCACGATGCCTCGGTCTGGTCCCTCGTGCTGGTGAACGTCATCGCATTAGGCGTTGCGCTGGCCGGGGGCTGGAGCCTGATCGATCTGATGGCCGTCTACTGGGCGCAGAGCGTGATCATCGGCGTGAGCTACTTCTTCCGTATCATGGGGCTGGAGCGGTTCTCGACCAGAAATTTCCGGATCAACAATCGGAATGTGGACCCGACCCCGGAAACCAAGCGCAAGACGGCTATCTTCTTCCTCTGTCACTATGGCTTCTTTCACGTCGGCTACCTTGTCTTCATCATGGTGGAGAATCCCCACGGATCGCCCTGGGGCCTGGGCCTCGCCGTCTGCGCGATAGCGTTCGCGATCAACCATTACTACTCCTACCGCTACCACCGTGCGGTGGATCGAAGTGGCACCCCCAACATCGGCACGCTGATGTTCACGCCTTACCTCAGGGTTGTGCCCATGCATCTCACCATCGTGTTCGGCGCGGTGGCGATGGGGGCGACTGGCGTGCTCGTGTTCGGCGGCATGAAGCTGGTGGCCGATGTGGTGATGCACGTTGCCGAGCATCGGTTGCTCTCACGTAGAACCGGGCACTGACTCCAGAAGCGCCAGAGCCCTTCAGTGAGCGTGTAGCTCACCCCTTCATTCCACAACGGTCAGCTTCTGACAGGCAGTTTTGACCGACCCCAGAAAAAGAACGGGGGTATCCGAACGCCGTCACTCTCGAGCGTGAGCTTCGGGTAACGTTCCCGTAGCGCATTCAACGCAACCCGGGCCTCCAGCCTTGCCAGCTCACGGCCGAGGCAGATATGGATGCCCAGCCCGAAGGAGAGCGGCGTCTTCCCGCGCCGCTCCGGGGCAAAGGTATTCGGGTCATCGTAGGCGTCCGGGTCCCGATTCGCGGCGCCATAGTGCGTCATCACCTTGCTGCCAGCCGGAATCGTGGCATCACCGATGGCAACGTCCCTCGCCGTGGTGCGGAACAGGGCCAGCAGAGGCGGATCGAATCGCAGGCTCTCGTTGATGGCAAGATCCAGGTCGAAGCGGTTTTCGACGAAATCCTGCCATAGATCCAGCTTGAACATCCGCCATACGAAGTTGGTGATGAGCGACGTAGTGGTTTCGTTGCCGGCCACGAACATCTGGCCGGTGAGGCTCAAGGCTTCCTGCTCGGGTATCGGCTGGCCGTCACGCTCGGCATGGGCCATACGATCCAGCAGGGTGCCGTCCCGCTGCCGGCGCTTTTTGTCGAACAGCTCGATCAGGTACTCGCGCAGCTTCTCCGCCTCAGCGGCGAACATTGAGGGATCTTCGGCTGCCAGCGCGGCCACGGATGCATCCGACCAACGCTTGAACTGCCAGATATCGTCAACGGGCACGCCAAGAACCTCACAGATGATGCGAATGGGCAGAGGAAAGGCGAGCGTATCGTGCAGGTCCCAGGCCCGCTCGGCCGCCACCGTATCCAGCTGTTCCTTGGCGATCTGCTTCAGCCTCGGTTCCAGGCTGGCGATCGCTTTCGGCTGGAAATAGTCCTGCACCAGCCCGCGATAGAAAGTGTGGTCCGGTGGATCCGAAACCACGCCGGAAGCCGGCGCGAAATTCGGTCCCTGCCCCTGACCGCTGATAAACACGTCCGGTTGCCTCAACACCGATTCAACATCCGCGTAGCGAGAGACGATGTAAAACGGAGGGTTGAAACCCTTGTAGAGAATCACCCGCTCGCCGGCCAGCAGCTCGCTGGCCACCCATCCCGGGTCCGCCATTGCATCGGCGGACATCAAATCGATCATCAGGTGTTCTCCCTGAGGCGGCCGGGTAGACGATACCCCAATGTGGTGGTGCTCGCCTGGCCCACGGGGCTCGTACGTGTGTCCAAATCGGAGATTCTTGGTTACTCTAGCGCTATAAGACGGTCTTTATGAAGGAGAGAGATGATGGCTTCGGAAAATCAACCTGACTACGACGTAATCGCCATCGGCGCGGGCTTCGCCGGCCTGGGCCTGATTCACCACGTGCGCGAGGCCGGGTTGTCGATTCGAGTATTCGATAAGGCGTCTGATATCGGCGGCACCTGGACCTGGAATCGCTATCCGGGTGCGGCGAGCGACAGCGAGTGCTACTACTATTGCCTGACCTTCTCCAAGGAACTCCTGCAGGAGTGGAAATGGACGGTGCGCTACCCCGGCTGGGAGGAGAACCTCAGCTACATGCACTTTGTCGCGGACAAATGCGACATGTGGCGTGACATTCAGCTGAATACGGAGATCGCCAGCTCGGACTTCCAGGAGGACAGCGGCCTGTGGCTCATCAAGACCGCGGACGGCGAAGAGTTCACCTGCAAATATTTCCTCAGCGCCATGGGCATGATCTCGGAGCCGGTGATACCGAAGTTCAAAGGGATGGATACCTTCAAAGGGCCCATTTTCCACTCCGCCCGCTGGCCGGAGGGATTGGACCACGCCGGCAAACGGGTGGGCATCATCGGCAGCGGCGCCACGACCGTCCAGATGCTACCCGTGATGGCCGAGACCGCGGAGAGCGTAACCGTGTTTCAGCGCACGCCAAACTTCATCATGCCCGCCGTGCAGAAGCCCATGACGCCGGAATGGGAAAAGGAGATCAAGGCGAACTATGACGAGGTCATCGACAAGTGCCGCAATCACGTATTCGGCATGGCCTTCGACAGCCCGGTGGGGCGCAACCTGGCCGACACGCCGCCAGACGAAGTGCAGAAGATCTTCGAGGAGCACTGGCCTCGAGGCAGCTTTCGATTCGTCTTCGAAACGTTCGACGATCTGCTGACAAACCCGGAATCCAACAAGGTGGCCGGCGATTTCGTCATCAGCAAGATGAAGGAGAAAGTAAAAAATCCCGAGGTGGCGGAAATGCTCACCCCCAAAGGATACCCCTTCTTCGCCAAGCGGCCGCCGCTGGACCACGGCTTCTACGAGGCATTCAACCGAGACAACGTCAAGCTGGTCGATATCAAAGATCGCGAGCCCATCGTCGAGATCACCGAGACCGGAATCCGCACCACGGAAAACGACTACGAGTTCGACATCATCGTGCTGGCAACCGGTTTCCAGGCCTATACCGGCGCCCAGGAAGCCCTGCAGATTCGCGGCCGCAACGGCCTGTTGCTGAAGGACAAATGGGAAGACGTCTCCAGCTCGATCATGGGCGTATTCGTTGCCGATTTCCCCAACCTGTTCATGATCACGGGCCCTCAGGCGCCTTTCGCGAACCTGCCTACCTCCATCGAGCAGAACATCATGTACATCGTCGACTGCATCAAGAAGATGGAGAGCGAGGGCTACGATATCTGCGAGCCCAAACCCGAAGAGGAAGAGGCGTG
>CAMYJX010000103.1:5424-14493 GCA_947258825.1 uncultured Pseudomonadales bacterium | reverse complement strand
CCGGCATCGCCGACTCGCTGCGCATCTACTCCGAGGAATTCCGCGACAAGCGGATGCAGAAGGCGGAAGAGCTGGCGGCCAAGATCGGCACCAAGATGATCTTTCCGCTCATCTTCTTCATGTTTCCCGGATTCTTCATTGTCGCTCTGGGGCCTGCGGTAATCAGGCTCATGGGCGTTTTTGAGAACTTCTAGACAGATTCGGAGCGCCCGGCTCGCAGACGCGAGCGGCGCCCCGAAATTACCCGAACGCTCAATGATGAAAAGGACCTACATATGAGAAGTATCAGCCTGATCGCCCTCTGCCTGGCGCTGTTTCTCACCGGCTGCGCCAGCACCGGCTCCAAGGACACCTCGGTGCTGTCGGAAGACGCGCCGGTCGACAAGATCGTCGCCAAAGCCGATGAGGCGGCAGTGGGCGGCGACTTCCTCGCAGCCTCCACGCTGTATCGGCACGCTTTGACCATCGAGCCGGACGACGTGGACGTCTGGTACCGGCTGGGTGCGTCTCTGATCCTGCTGAACGAGCAGCAACAGGCCATGTGGGCCTTCAGCAACGTTCTGGAGCAGGAGCCGGAACACGCTGGCGCGCTGCAGCGCGTGGCCCTGTACCTCACTTCCAAGGGCGACCTGAAGCAGGCCCCCGGCTATCTGGACCGCCCGCTGGCCGTCGACCCTGACACCTGGCGTGCCTACAACGCCCTGGGCGTGGTGGCGGATCTGAAGGGGGAGCCGGTGGGAGCTGCCGCTTACTACCGGTCGGCCATCGACCTCAACCCAGACTCAGCCATGCTGTGGAACAACCTCGGATACTCACTGTACCTTGCTGAGAATCTAGTGGGCGCCGAGGAAAACATGCGCAAGGCGCTGTCGCTGGACCCCGACTACCGCGCGGCGAAGCGCAACCTGTCGCTGATCTTCGCCCGGCAGGGCCTGTATGCCGAAGCGCTGAAGATCATGCTCACCGCCGAGAGCAAAGCCACCGCCTATACCGACATCGGCCTGCTGGCCTTCAAGCTGGGCGACTACGACCAGGCGGAGCTTCTACTTGCCGAAGCGGTGCGCATGTCTCCGACATACAACGCCGTTGCCAGCCGCAACCTGGCAGCTGTCCGGGAGAAGGTGAGAAGGATCGCAAGCAACGGTTGAGCCTGTTGCGCCCGCAAGCTGGCCCGATTCGCGAAGCCAGGCCGCAACGGATTTCCAGTTCGACGCGCCCGTTTCGGCAGCACACTATGAATGAAGCTCAAGACGCTTTAAAGTAATATAATTCATAAGGTTATCGAAACTATCTAAAAGATCGATGAGCTGATCGCGAGTTATCCACAGCGGTGTCCCCGGGTCACGTGAGTTTAAGCACCGGATATCCCCAGGCTTTCCACAGGCAGATGCAGACGTTTCACTGGTCTTAGCCTCAGCAACTGATAACCTATGTTTCAAGGTTGAGGGGCGGAAAGCAAACCGGAAACGGAAAGCAGAAAACCCAGCAGCCAGGATCCACACCAGGATCAGGGTCACCGGATGGTAACGGGGGCTCACAGGGAGCAGAAACCGGGTACACGGGTAAGCTCCAGGCCGAATCGGTTCGCCGGGTCGGCAAGGAGTCAGAAGCTTCCGAACTTTTTGTCGGTGGCAATCGACAAAGGCGACGTAGCAAGGCGTCGAAAAATAACGATTCGACCCGAGTCACCGACTGTGGAATTTTCCGGCGACGGCCGGAGGGAAGAAGCAGCCTAGGGGAATGGCCCGAGCAGCCGCGGTCTCTGACCGGGACTGCCAGGCCAAGACCCGAACCTTAGAGAACCCCGCCTCGCGCGGGGTTTTCCTTTTCTGGGGTTCGGAGAACCGACCTCGCCCGTCAAACGTCGGGCAGCGCGGCGCTCAGCGCGGCGCCCGCTAACCCCAACCCGGCAAGAACCGCTACCACGCCGCCATATCCGATGAGCGGCACCAGCGCGCCAACCGCCCCCACCACCAGCAGCAGCACCCCGATCACGCTGTTGCTGACGGCGACGTAGTCGGTGCGCCGGTTACCCGACGCGAGATCGACCACGTAGGTCTTGCGCCCCACGCGCACGCCGCTGTGGGCAATGCACAGCACGAAATAGGCCGCCGGCACGAACCAGGCGGTGGCGACGAGATCCGGCAGCAGCTGGTCCGCGGCGAACAGCAGCAGGCCCGTGGTAGCGGTTATCAGCGCCGCCATTACCATGACCTGCCGGCTGGAACGATCCGCCGCCCTGCCCCACACGGGGCCGCTGACCAGGCTGGCAAGCCCATCCGCCAGCACGAACAGACCCAGCAGATAGGCGACGGAACCCCGCTCCTGCTGGGCCAGCGCGACGTAGTAAGGGGCGCTGAGCGCCGAGCACATGAGCAGCGCCCTGGCGATGACGAAGCGCCGGAAGGGTTTATCGTCGTGCAAGATGCGCAACCGCTTGACGGCTTCCACCGCCGCATTGCCGCCGCCCCCCGTCTCGCCCGAATACTCGCTCACCCGCGCAAAAACCAGCGCGGCCACGACCCACAGCGCGCCGGCGCCGAAAAGCAGCAACCCCAGCGTCACGGTCTGCGATTCACGCTGCGACAGCATCAGCCCCAGCCCCACCCCCAGCGTCACCAGGCCGGCGGCGCTTGCCGACCAGCCGGTGAGCTGTCCGCGCTTGCGCTTAGGAATGGTCTTACCGAGGACGTCCTTGGCAGCCACGGAACAGAATCCCCGGGCCAGGCTGAACACGATCACAAGACCGAGGATGGCGAATCCGGCCGCGCCGCCGGTCAGCGTCAGGGTCACAAAGCCCAAGCCCAGAATGCACAGCGCCTGGGCGATGCTGCCCGCGACCCAGACCCATTTCCGAACGGGCAGACGCCTGATCAAACCGCCGATGAACAGCTGGGGAATCAACGATCCGGATTCCCGCAGGGGAACCAGCAGGCCGAGCACGAACGCGGGCGCGCCTACCGCCGAGGTTACCCAGGCAAGCACCGTTTTCGGGCTTGCTACGGCGTCCCCCAGCTTGGTGAAAAACTGGCTCAGCAGAATGAGCAGAAAGTTGCCCGGGGTCTCCCGGCAGGCGGCGTCGGAGATGTCCTCGCAGGCGCGGGCATCCTCCTCATCCGTCAGCTTCTGATAGAGATCTTCGGCCAGGCTGCTCGGGGCCAGACTCATACCGATATCCACTCGACATCCACTCGACAAGGCCGATCAGCCTAGTAGCCGCTGCGCCCGGCGTCCAGCATGGGCGCGCCGAAAAGCGGTCCTGTACAGAGATAACGACGTTCACGTAAGGTGCGGCCTTCGCCGCGCAAAGGAACCCGGGTCGCCATGGCCGATACAGCAGGGAAGCTTCCGCTTCCGCCCGAAACCCTCACCTCGGAAGGGGCACCACGCCGGCTGGGCGTCGAGCTGGAACTGCAAGGTCTGGGCGTCGAGGCGCTGTCGGTGCTGGTCGCCAAGCACCTGGACGGCGAGGTCGAAGCCATCAGCCGATACGAGCACAAAATTACCGGCGACGCCGCCGGCGACTGGATCGTGGAGCTGGACTTCGACTACTTGAAGCAGCGTGGACGCGAGGACTCCAGCGGCGACAGCATTCTCGATCAGCTCGACGGCGCCGCCGAAGAACTGCTGGCGGCCGGTTCGGAGCGGCTGGTGCCCATGGAGGTCGTGACGCCGCCCCTACCCATGGACCGGCTGGGGGAGCTGGAACAGCTCATCGTAAAGCTCCGGGATGCCGGCGCCCGCGGCACCCGGGACGGTCTGACGTTCGCCTTCGGCATGCATCTCAACCCCGAGCTGCCGGACACCGAAGCGGACACGGTCACCGGCTACCTGAAGGCTTTCCTGTGCCTGTTCGACTGGTTGAGGGCCGAAGCGGACCTAGACCTGCTGCGGCGCATTACGCCCTATATCGATCCGTTCCCCTTGAATTACGTCCGCACGGTGATCGACCCCAACTACTGGCCCGAGCTGCCGATGCTCATCGACGACTACCTGACGGAAAACCCGGCCCGGAACCGGGCCCTGGGTATGCTGCCGGTGTTCGCCTTCATCGATGAGGATCGGGTGAGAGCCCGGATCGACGACCCGCGCATCAAAGCCAGGCCGGCGTTGCACTATCGTCTGCCAAACTGCCAGATCGACGAGCCCGGCTGGGGTATCCACCACGCCTGGTGCGACTGGTTGCAGGTGGAGCATCTGGCCGCCGACCGCCCCCGCCTCGACGCGCTGTGCGAGCGCTATCGGGCCCACCTGGACCAGCCCATCGGACGGCTGGTGAACGACTGGACAGAGCAGCTGAAGCCATGGCTGAAGGACCCCGACGACCTCTGATCGCGGTCACCGGACCGCGACGCGGGGGCGCGACGCCGCGACTGTGCGTTGCCGCATGCCTGTTTCTCGCAGGCGGACGGCCTCTGCAGCTGTCGCCGGCAACCGCCAAGCCTGACAAGCCCTACCACGGCGTGGTCATTACCGGCGGTCACGATGTGGACCCGGTGCTGTATGCCGAAGAGTCGAAGGTGCTGCCACAGTACGATCAGGAACGGGACGCTTTCGAATCCGCCATCATCGACGACGCGCTGCAGCGACGATTGCCGCTGCTGGGCATCTGCCGCGGCGCTCAGCTGCTCAACGTGCGCCTGGGGGGCAGTCTGCACCAGGATCTGCAAGACCACCGTGTGCACACCTCTCATCGTCGGACCATCTTCCCGATGAAAACTCTGTTGCTGGAGAACGACACCCTGCTGCACGGGCTGCTGGGCGCAGAAAAGGCGAAGATCAACAGCCTGCACAACCAGAGCATCGACCGCGTCGGGCGCAGGCTCGAGGTCTCCGGCCGGGATCTGGACGGCATCGTGCAGGCCGTCGAGGATCCCGGGCAGCCATTTCTGCTGGGCGTGCAGTGGCACCCGGAGTTTCTGCTGTATGCGCGCCGGCACCGCGCCCTGTTCCACGCGCTGGTGGAGGCGGCCAGGACCCGTCCGGACTGATCCGTGGATCCATATCTCAGCCTGTTCGCGGTATCGTTTCTGGCGGCCACCCTGCTGCCCGCCTACTCGGAGGTGGTTTTCGCCGGGCTTCTGGCGGCCGGCCACGACCCGCTGACCCTGTGGTGCTGGGCGACCGCGGGCAATACGCTGGGCTCCGCGGTCAACTGGACGATGGGCCGATACCTGCTGCACTTTCAGGACAGGCGCTGGTTTCCGTTTCGAGCCGACGCCCTGGATGGCGCCCAGCGATGGTTTCAGCGCTACGGTGTCTGGTCGCTGCTGCTGGCGTGGGCGCCCATCGGCGGCGACGCGCTGACCTTCGTCGCCGGCGTCATGCGGGTGCGCTTCGCCATCTTCATCACGCTGACGGGGTTCGGTAAAGGCGCACGCTACGCCGTGCTGCTGGGCCTGGTGACCTGGATCGGCACCTCCCTGACCGGACCGTGACCGCGCTGCGATAAATCCCCGCGCTGGCGGGAAACCCTGTACAGTGCCGGGCACTCATGTCTTCCTTTCGCATCCGCTATCAGACTCTCGAGTTCGACCAGGTCGACATTCACCTTCGCACGCTGCGCGACAACCAGCAATTTTCCGACGATGCCGGCGAAGCCGAGGACCTGGGCATCTCATCCGCAACCTGGCCCCTGTTCGGGGTTGTCTGGTCCTCCAGCGAGGTGCTGGCCCACTGCATGTTCGAGCACGATATCGAAGGCCTGCGAATTCTCGAGGTCGGCTGCGGCATCGGGCTGACGAGCCTGGTGCTGGGCCACCGCCTGGCGGACATCACCGCTACCGACCAGCATCCGGAGGCGGAACGGTTCCTGCAGAAGAATGTCGCCCTCAACGGGCTGGCACCCATTCCGTTCGTTCGCGCCGGCTGGGGAGATGACGACTGTGGTCTGGGCGAGTTCGACCTCATCATCGGCAGCGATCTTCTCTACGAACGCCCGAACGTGGAGCCGCTGGCTGCCTTCATCGACCGGCACGCCAAACCCCAATGCCAGGTGATCATCGTCGATCCCGGTCGGGGTCAGCAGGCGCGCTTTTGCAGAACCATGGAAGACCTGGGCTACGCGC
Source organism: uncultured Pseudomonadales bacterium (assembly GCA_947258825.1). GTDB lineage: Bacteria > Pseudomonadota > Gammaproteobacteria > Pseudomonadales > Azotimanducaceae > UBA7803. The sequence goes on along the minus strand of CAMYJX010000103.1, from coordinate 8,425 downwards.
ACACCCGCAGCAAGCCCAGCAGCACAGACTACCTGTCGAAGCCATTCCGAGGGGAGATCCTGGCGTACGCGCGCTAGCGAAACCGGGTTGGCAACCGCGAGCGCCTCAGTAACCGAGCGCGTTACGCACCCGTCCGTTCTTGAGCATCGGCTGATCGCCCGGCTGATAGGTGAGCACAATGGCACGGCGCGGCCGAGCAGATTGATTGGGCTGCGAGCCGTGCACAGCGTGGGGGCTGAAAAAGATCAGCGATCCCGCCGGCACTTCCAGCGCCACCTGCTGCGACTCGTCAAAGTGGTCCGGGCTGGTAAAGAAGCCGCCCAGCTGCGTGCCATCGCTGGTTCCTGGAAGGCAACCCTGCCGGTGACTGCCGCGCACAACGCGCAGGCAGCCGTTGGCTTCGCCGGCATCGTCAAAGGCGACCATCACGTTGGGCAACAGATCGACGTGCGTGCAGTCGTGAATCCAGTAAGGGGAATCCTGATGCCAGCCGAAGCCGGACCCGTTGCCGGCGACCTTGAGATTGAGCTTGGCCGTCCACAGCGCGACGCGTTCCCGGCCAATCAATCCGCACATGGGCCGGACGATGCGTGTGTCGTCAACCAGGGCGTCAAACCGGTCATCGAGCTCGTGAACCGGCTCGATCACCCTCACCTGCTGACTGCCCGGCGCATGTTCGAACTGAACGGTCACATGGTCGACGTCGACGAACCGCTTGCCGTCGAGGTGGTACGTACGGCCACGCTCGCTCAGCAACCGCGCGATGGCGACGGTGTTGTCGGCAGCCTCACGCAGCGGCTGGAGCTCCTCCGGCCCGAAAACGGCTTCCCGGACGAAGAACCCGTCTTCCTGGTAACGCGCTGATTCTGCGGCTGAAAGCTCCAGCTGCCCTGCCCTCGTTGGAGATCCGGGTCAGATCTTGCCCCATCAACCCGGAAGGCGCCAGATCCCGACACTAGAGACCCGCGACGTGACGCAGTTCACATTCCGGCTGTGCGCGCCGTGGAGAATCTGCAGCGGACATCTTTCAGCAGCCGGCTCAGGGTTTAAGGTTTAACAAAGAGAAGAACGCGAGATCGGCGCTGACGCCGACCTGCGCCCACGGCATCTACGGACCGGATTGCTGTTCAGACCTGACCAGGAGCCTTTCAGGCAGTGCGCGAACCACATTCCAATCTCTCCAAGGACGCGGATAAACAGGCCTCCGCCCGCGCGTCCCCGCGCGCCGCNNCGCGTCCCCGCGCGCCGCTCCCGATGACAAGGTCCCACCGCTGCGCGTGGCGGCCGACAATCCAACGCCTAAGCCGCCCGGCCCACCAGATCGGCAGGGCGATTCCGTTCAGGAGCACCAGCATCTGATCAAGCGCCAGGCGGCCGTGCTGCAGCTGATCGCCGAGTTCTTCGACCCGGATGACCTGCACACCAGCCTGCGGGCTCTGGCGGGCGAGCTGCAGAATCGCTTCCGCTGCGAGCGGGTGGCGATCGGCTTGTACAACGACGGCGACGAGCTGTCTGTAGAAGCCATTTCCCAGCAGGCGGACTTCGATGCCAGAAGCGTGGAACTGAGGCTGCTGACGGATGCCATGGTGGAAGCCTGCGATCAGGACACCATCATTCATTACCCCGGCAAGCGTCGCCGCCTGCGGATCGTGGATGCCCACCGCACCCTGGCTGCCGGAGGCGAGCACGCCGAAATCTGCACCCTGCCACTCTGCCATCAGGGTCGCCGGATCGGGGCCCTGCTGCTGCAACGTACGTCGCGACAGCCCTGGTCACCGCTGACCCTCAAGCTGTTTCGCGAGATCACCGCGCTGCTGGCGCCCATGATCATGCTGCGCCAGCAGAGCGAACGATCGGTGACCGCGCTGGTGGGCGCCGGGCTTCGCGGCGCGGTGGAGATGGTGCTCCGGCCCAGACACCTGCTTGCCAAGTCAATCACCGTGCTGCTGCTCGGCTTGCTCCTCACCGCCCACTACGTCCCCGTGACCCACAGAATAACCGCAGAGGGCGAGCTGGTGCCGACGGAGCGCCGGGTCGTCACCGCGCCCATCATGGGCTACGTCGAGGCGGTGAACATCCGCCCCGGAGAGCGGGTGACCGCCGGCGATGTGCTGCTGCAGCTGGACACGCGCGACCTGACGCTGGAGCGCACCAAATGGGAAAACGAGATTCGGTCCACAGAGACCGAGTTCCGCTCCGCCATGGCCAGCTACGACCGCAAGGCCATGGCCATGGCTCAGGCCCGGCAGCGCCAGGCCAGAGCACAGCTGGATCTGGTGAACCAGCAGATCTCGCGCGCATCGGTCACCGCGCCTGCAGATGGCATCGTGGTAGCCGGCGATCTTACCCAGGCGCTTGGAGCGCCCGTCGAGCGCGGCGAAGAGCTGCTGGAAATCGCGCCGGGAGAAGGCTACGAGATTCACCTGTATGTCGACGAGAAGGACATACCCTACATCGCCGTCGGCCAGTCCGGCACCTTCACCCTCGCCGCACGCCCCTCCGATGGCTTGCCCTTCCGCGTGGAAGCCATACGCCCCATGGCCCAGGCTCGGGAAGGGCGTAACGTCTTTCAGATAGAAACCGCGCTCAGCGAAGAAACGGGGGAGCTGCGACCGGGCCAGACCGGGGCTGGTAAGGTGGCCGTCGGCGAAGCCTCTCTGCTGTGGGTATGGACCCACCAATTCTGGGACTGGCTGCGCTTGAAGGCCTGGGTTCTGGCGGGATGAGCAACGACGCCCTGTTCAGCCAGGACTGGTATCGGGTCAAAGACCTGAAGCCGACGCTTGCCAGGGACGTGACGGTAACCCGCCACGTCTATCGGGCCGTGCCCTGGTACGTGCTCTATCGCGCCTCGACAGACGCCTACCATCGAGTGCAATCCCGCGAGTTCGAGCTGATCAACGGCTTCAACGGCACAGATACGATCGACGCCCTCTGGCAGCGGGCCATGGAGTCCCGGGATGCCGATGCGCCGACGCAACCGGAGCTGATGGACCTGCTC
>CAMYJX010000103.1:0-5406 GCA_947258825.1 uncultured Pseudomonadales bacterium | reverse complement strand
GTCGCCTGAACGCGGAGATGCTGTTCTCCCGTGGCAAAGAAGCCGCCAGCAGAGACGCCCGATCACGATTTCTGAACCCCCTTTACCTGCGTTTTCGCCTGATCGACCCCAATGACCTGCTGCATCGGCTGGCCTGGCTGGGGAGAGCCTTGTTTGGTCACGCGGGCGCCTGCGGCTGGCTGTGCCTGATGGTGCTCACGCTCATCCAGATTGCGCCTCTGTGGGGCCAGCTGCGCTACGAGTTCGCGTCCTTCGACTTCTTCTCGCCAGCGAATGGCATCGCTTTCTTTCTGGTTTACCCTGTCATCAAGCTGCTGCACGAGATTTCCCACGGCCTTGCCGTCAAGCGCTACGGCGGCGAAGTTCATGAAATGGGCGTTGCCCTGCTGGTGCTGCTGCCGATCCCCTATGTCGACGCAAGCGCGGCCGCCGCCTTTCCCGACAAGCGTCATCGCATGCTGGTGGGCGCTGCCGGCATTCTGATGGAGCTTGGCATCGCGGCCGTCGCCGCCCTGGTCTGGGCGGTCAGCGAGCCAGGGCGCGTTCACGATCTTGCCTTCATGATCATGCTGGTGGGCGGGCTGTCCACGGTCGTTTTCAACGGCAACCCGCTGCTGAAGTTCGACGGCTACTACGTCCTGGCCGACGCGCTGGAGATGCCCAACCTGGCCGATCGCTCGAAGCGCTATCTGCTGGGCAGGCTGAAGCACCGCCTGTTCGGCATTCCAGACCCTGAAGCCACCGCGCACGATGCATGGGAACCGGTCTGGCTGACGGGATACGCCATCGCGTCCACCAGCTATCGCCTGGTGCTGATGATCGGCATCGCCTACATGCTTTCCGGCCGGTTCTTCTTCTTCGGCGTCGCGCTGGCCCTCTGGGTCGTCGCCATGCAGCTGGCTCTACCGGCCTGGAAGCTGCTCAGATTCCTCGCCGCGCAGACGGGCGCCAGACGCGCCCGCGCGCTGGCCGTGAGCTGCGTCCTGGCCTGCGTCGCCTTCGGCCTGCTGGGATGGCTGCCGGTGCCGCTGAACACAACTACCAGAGGCATTGTCTGGCTGCCTGAAAACGCCATCGTGCGCACCAGCAGCCGCTGCGAAATCGTCGACGTTCTGGCGCTGCCCGGACAAGCCGTCGAAGCCGGGAATCCGCTGTTCCGCTGCGACGACGCCGAGCTGAATACGGAAGTTGCCGTGCTGCAGGGGCAACTGGACGAGCGCACCGCCGAGCGGGCGGGCCTGGATACGGTGGATCGAGCGAAGCAGCAGATGCTGGACAACGAGATCACGACCCTGACATCCCGACACCTCCGAGCCCGACAGCGGCAACAGGCGCTAACCGTGGTCGCACGAACGGCCGGCCGCTTCACCGTAGCGGGCGGAAAAGCGCTCGCGGGCCAGCATCTGGACCAGGGCGCGGTTGCCGCCTATATCGTCCCCGCCCGCGAGCGAACCGTGCGGGTGGCGCTGGAGCAATCGGACGTCGGCTACCTGGCAGATGGCGTAGAACGGATCGAACTTCTTGTCTCGGCAGGACCAGAGAAACCGGCTCCGTTCGCAACACGAATCGTCCGGCAGACGCCACAGGCAAGCGTCAAGGTGCCCAGCCCGGCACTAACGACCCGAGGTGGCGGAAACCTGGTGGCCGATGCCGCAGACGCCACTGGCCACACTGCGGTAGAGCCCGTATTCGACGTTCAGCTGGCGTGGCCGACGGACGCGCCGGATGTTCAGGTGGGCGGGCACGTCGACGTAAAGTTCACCCACCCCCCTGCGCCGCTGGCCAAACGTCTGGCCTCCGGAATTCGCCGTGCGTTCCTGAAACGGATGGACGCATGAGCACGATCGTAAACCCTGTCAGACCTGGGCTGCTGCTCGGCGACCGGCCGGAACGCCGACCCAGAAAGGAACGCTCGGCGGTGGACCAGCGGGTGGGCACCTGGTTTGCCGGTCGGAAATCCCGAAGCCTGAGCATGGGACGCTTTGCCAGCCTGCTCGAGCGCATGGAAGACCACGAGCGCAGCCTGGCCGCCCCAGGCTCCAATGAGTTTCGCATTCAAGTGCGCGCGCTATCACGCAACCTCACGCTCAACGGCGTCACCGAAGACCTCGCCTTGCAGGCCTTTGCCAGTGTGCGTTCGGCGACCTGCCAACTCCTGGGAATCCGCCTGCACCCGGAGCAGCTTTTTGCCGGCTGGGCCATGCTTCACGGCTGCTTCGCCGAGATGCAGACCGGCGAAGGCAAAACCCTCACCGCCGCCCTGCCCGCCATCGTGATGGCGCTTGCGCGCACGCCCGTGCACATCGTGACGGTGAACGACTATCTGGTACGCCGAGATTCCGAACAGCTCGAGCCCCTGTACCAGCTGTTCGGCCTTCAGGTGGCCAGGGTGACGGAAGAATCCAGCCCCAGCGATCGCCGGCTCGCTTACGCCGCGGACATCGTGTACTGCACCAACAAGCAGCTGGTGTTCGATTATCTCAGAGACCTGCAGTCGCTGGGTGAAAGGCGGGCCGGGTTGAAGGGCCGATTGGGATCGCTGCTGTCCCTCAATCCGCCGCGCCCCCTGATGCGTGGGCTGTGCTTCGCCATCGTCGACGAGGCGGACAGCTCGCTGATCGACGATGCCCGCACCCCCCTGATCCTGGCCCAGCCGGCAAGCGGCAATCGGGACATGGCAACAGAAGCCGCCGTCGCCCTGAGCATCGCCCGCGGGCTTCATGAGGACGCCGATTTCCACCTTCAGGACGGCAGCCGGACGGCGCGTTTGACCGACACGGGCCGGGATGCGCTGCGCACCCTCGCGGAGCGCCTGAACGGCGTCTGGCGCTTCGAACGCTATCGCAACGAGCTGGTGCAACAGGCGCTTTCGGCTCTGCATCTGTTTCGTCCGGATCGGGACTATCTGATCAAAGACGACAAGATCCTGCTGATCGACGAATCCACGGGGCGCGTTCTGCCCGACCGCAAGTTGCAGCACGGGCTGCACCGCATGCTGGAGGTGAAGGAAAAGTGCGCGGTCACCGAGGAAAACGAGGTGGTCGCCGCCATCAGCTTCCAGCGCTTCTTCTCCCGCTACCATCACCTGACCGGCATGAGCGGCACGCTGGCGGAAGTTCGCGGCGAGCTGCGCCATGTCTACGACCTGGAGGTGGTTCAGGTGCCCTGCCATCGGTCCTGCCAGCGCATCCTGGATCACCCGCTGGTGCTGCCGGACAGGGAGACCCAGCTTCACCGGGCGATCGAGGAAGTCGCCAGCCGCCACGGCGCCGGCCAGCCGGTGCTGGTGGGAACCCGCACCGTTGAAATGTCAGAGCGCTTCAGCGTGCTGCTGAAAGACAAGGGCATCCGTCATCAGCTGCTGAATGCGCGACAGGACGCCGAGGAAGCGGCCATCGTGGCAGAAGCCGGCCGCGCGCACGCGGTCACCGTCGCCACCAACATGGCGGGACGGGGGACGGACATCCCGCTGGACGACGAGGCCCGCACGCTCGGCGGGCTGCACGTCATCAACCTGGAAGTCAACGAATCGCGAAGGGTGGACCGCCAGCTTTTCGGACGCAGCGCCAGGCAGGGAGACCCGGGATCGGCTCAGGCAATCGTCTCCCTGGAAGATGAGCTGGTGCGGGGCGCGCTGCCACGAAAGGCGTTGCAGCTGGTGGCACTGGGGATAAGACGTCTGCCCATAGAAGGCGCCTGGCTGTCGCGCGCGACGGTTCGCTGTTCACAGTGGGTGTGCGAACGGCGTCACAGAACTCAACGCCTGCGAATCTACAATGGTAGTGAAGCACTGAACCGTCGGCTGGCCGTTGGCGGTGACATGGACTAGTCATGGGTCAAAAAAATAAGCAAAGGACCGCAATGCCCGCTCGCCTGCTCATGCTGGCGAGCTGGCTGCTGACGCTTCCAGTGACGCTTCCGGCCCTCGCGGCGGAAGGCGCTGCCACCTATGAATGCCTGGTAGAGCCCATGGTGATCACCGACGTCGGCAGCCCCGTGCAGGGCGTCATCGAAGAGCTGAAGGTGGACCGCAGCCAGTTCGTCAAGCGCGGCCAGCCCATCGCGCAGCTGAAATCCGATATCGAGCGTTCCACCCTGGAGCAGGCCAAGGCCCGGGCTCGGATGGAGAGCGAAATCCGCGCCCGCGCGGCGGATCTCAAGCTGGCCGAGCACAGCATGAAGCGAATGGACAACCTCCACAAACAGAAGATGATCCCCGAGCAGCAGCGCGACGAGGCGTTCGCTCAGCTTCAGGTGGCCAGCGCGGCGCTGAACCAGGCCCGGGAAAACTACAAGCTGCTGCAGCACGAGCTGCGCAGAGCCGAAGAGGTTCTGGCCCAACGTACCATCCGCAGCCCCGTCGAGGGCGTGGTGGTCGCGCAAACTGCGTTTCCCGGCGAGTTCGTCTACGAGAACCCCATCATGACCATCGCCCAGCTGGACCCGCTGCGCGTGGAAGTGATTCTCCCGGCACGAATGTTTGGACAGTTCAAGCCCGGGGACACAGCCACCGTGCATCCGGAAATCGGCACCGACGCGCCGCTGGTCGCGCAGGTGGAAGTGGTCGACCGGCTGCTGGACACCCGCAGCGGGACCTTTGGCGTCAGGCTCAGGCTGCCAAACCCCGACTTCGCCATCCCCGGCGGGCAGAAGTGTCAGCTGCAGTTTCAGAAGACGCGAAATCTCGCCGAGCGCTAAGCGTGACCCTAACTGAACCCCGGGGCCTTGAGAAAAGAGCGAAGGCATGAAGCGACGGCAACCCGAACAACGTGGCGGAAACACATCGAAGGGACCCCTGCGCCTGGAGACGCTGGAGCGCAGGGTGCTGTTCTCTGCCGACCTGCCCTTCGTCGCAGACGCGCTCGGCTCCTCGGACCCGAGCACCGCGCCCATCGTCGGCAGCACGGTCACCGGGAACGAAGTCGATGCGGAAAGCCAGCAGGGTCAACCGCTGGAACTGGTCATCATCGACCCGTCAGCAGCCGACTTCGGATCCGTTCTGGAGGAAGCCGAAGCACGAAGCGACAGCGGTTTTCAAGCCTACCTGCTGAGCCCGGACGACGACGGCCTGGCCCAGCTTTCGGAAATTCTTACCGAGCATCGGAACGTCAGCGCCCTGCATCTGGTGACGGCCGGAACCGGTTCCGAAATTGCCCTGGGGGGCTCAACCCTCACCCTAATGGATATGCTGGCCAACGCGGATGAGGTAGCCGGCTGGGGAGAAAGCTTTGCCACGGAGAGCAGCTGGCAGATCTACGGATCCGGCATGGCGGACAGCGACGAGGGTCTGAACTTCGGCCACCCTCCGGGGGACGAAGGCGAGCCATCTCTCCTATATTGGTGACTCGACGCTCGGCAAAAACGTCAACATCGGCGCCGGCACCATCACCTGCAACTACGACGGAT
>CAMYJX010000102.1:20433-25000 GCA_947258825.1 uncultured Pseudomonadales bacterium | reverse complement strand
CAGGATGCGGTACCCACGCGCAACATCACGATCGGCCCCTACAGCCGGACCCCCTACACCACCAATGCATTGTTCAACATCTCCGGCATGAGTTACGGCGCCATCTCCAGGCCTGCCGTGCGTGCACTGTCGTACGGTGCAAAAGCGGCCGGCATCTGGATGAATACCGGCGAAGGCGGGCTGTCGCCCTACCACCTGGAGGGTGGTGCCGACATCGTGTTCCAGATCGGCACCGCCAAGAACGGTGTGCGTGACCTGGAAGGCAATCTCAGCGACGACAAACTGCGCGAGGTGGCCGCCCACGAGGCCGTGCGTATGTTCGAAATCAAGATGAGCCAGGGCGCAAAACCCGGCAAGGGCGGCATCCTGCCCGGCGGCAAGGTGACCGGGGAAATCGCAGGGATCCGCGGCATCGAGGTCGGCGCCGATGCCATCAGTCCGAACCGCCATCTCGATATCAACTCGAACAGCGAGCTGCTCGACATGCTGCAGCGGGTGCGCGAGGTAAGCGGCAAGCCGGTGGGCTTCAAGTGCGTGATCGGGGCCTATGGCTGGTTGGACAACCTGTTTGCCGAGATCAGGGAGCGCGGCATCGAGAGCGCGCCTGATTTCATTACCGTGGACGGTGCGGACGGTGGGACCGGCGCCGCGCCGATGCCGCTGATCGACGATGTGGGGCTGCCGCTCAGGGAAAGCCTGCCGCTGCTGGTCGACAAGCTGAATGAATACGGCCTGCACGAGCGAACATGCGTGATCGCCTCAGGCAAGCTGGTGACACCCACAGACGTCGCCTGGGCGCTGTGCGTGGGCGCCGATTTCGTCGTGTCCGCGCGCGGCTTCATGTTTGCCCTGGGCTGCATCCAGGCGCTGCAATGCAACAGGAACACCTGCCCGACCGGTATTACGACACACAACAAACGGCTGCAGCGCGGACTCAACCCCCGGGACAAGGCCGTGCGGGTGGCGAACTATGCGAAAAATGTTGTCTATGAAGTGGGCATCATCGCCCATTCCTGCGGTGTTCGCGAACCGCGCGAACTGAAGCGCTTCCACGCGCGCATCGTGGGCGACAACGGCCTGTCAGTGCCGCTGGATAAATTGCATCCCGATGTGACCGGCCCGGGCGAGACTATCCACGCAGCCTGAAATCCCGGGCCCGGAAAAGTGTGACCGCCGTCTCAGTTTGGCCGGACCGGCAGGGGGATACTGAGGTTGTCGTGAGTGGTCGGGTCCGGACTGTCACTTACATTGCACGCATCCCCTGACAACGTGATACAACGACCCGGCCGCTCCCGCAAACCACACTGGCTGCAATACACAAGCTGTTGATTTACATCTCTCATTGCGCGCGCAGGGTGCGGATCTTACGCCTGTCAATCCTCAGGGTGGCGTGCAGAGTCGCTCCCCACTGGTGACGCCCATCAAGGACAGCGCCGATCGGGGCACCGATACCACCGAGATTGCCGTCGTTCCGTCGCTGCCGGAAGCCCTGCCTGTGGTGGATACCGGCGGTGAGACCGGGGCCTTTCTTTTGGGCGTGAGCGATCCCATCGGCGGGCTCACTTTCCGTACCGGCATGGGTCGCACGCTGATTGGTCGCGGTGACGACTGTGACGTGATTGTCCGCGATCGCACCGTGTCGGCCCGTCATGCCGAACTCGTGGTTCGCCCTGAAGGGGTTACCGTGACGAATCTCATGTCCACCAACGGCACCAGGGTCAACGGCGACGAGGTGCAGAGCGCCCAGCTGCACGACGGCGACGTCCTTCGGCTGGGTGGGGTCAGCCTGGTGTTCAAGGACGTTCCGGCGGAAGCAGACGATCAGCGCTGGCTGAAGAATCTGCAGTGGTCGCTGCTTGCTGCCGCGGTCGTTCTGGTGGGGCTGCTGGCCATGGTTCTGCTGATCTGAGCGTTTCTCACTGGCCTAATGGTGCTATGCTTCCCGGCCTTTGCAGTAAGCGCTCGGGGATAGATCATGGGGGTAGAAATACCGTTTCGTCGCGATCTCGACTTTACCTATGGCGAGGCTGCCCGCATCGGGCCGCGCATTCGCAGGGTCATCGCTGAGAATCCCAGCCCGTTTACCCTCTACGGCACCGGCACTTACATACTCGGCAGCGGTCGGGTCGCCGTGATCGACCCGGGTCCTGCCGACCCTGCTCATATCGAAGCCCTGCTGGAAGCCACGCGCGGAGAGAAGATCAGTCACGTCCTGGTTACCCATACCCACATGGACCACTCGCCCGGCTGTGCTCTGCTCGCAGAGCACTGTGATGCGCCCACCTATGCCTACGGCCCTCACGGCGCTGGAAAGCTGGAGGAAGGCGTGCCGGTGGAAGAGGGCGGCGACATGGATTTCGTGCCGGATCACCGGGTCAGCCATGGCGACGTCATCGAAGGGGAAGACTGGTCGGTCGAATGCGTCTACACCCCGGGGCACACGTCCAATCACATGTGCTTCCAACTGCGGGAGGACAAGGCCCTGTTCACCGGCGATCACATCATGGGGTGGTCAACCAGCATCATTTCGCCCCCGGACGGCGACATGTTGGCTTACATGAGAAGCCTGGACCTGATGCTTGAGCGTGACGATGAGGTTTACTGGCCCACTCACGGTCCCTGTATCGACGATCCCAAAGGGCTGGTGAGGGCTTTCATCGAACACCGGCGTGAGCGTGAGGCGCAGATCCTCCAATGCGTGGGCAAAGGCGTTGGCAACATACGGGATATGGTTCCGCTGATGTACACCTCCACGCCGGAATTCATGTATCCCGCCGCGGCCCGCAGCGTCCTCGCCGCAGTGGAGTATCTGGTAGCCGAAGGTAAGCTGGCGAGCGACAGCGGCATCAGCCTGGAAAGCGTCTACCGTCTGTCCTGAGCAAGGGGCTTGACCCGAGCCCGCCTTTGAATGACGTTGACGCGTCTTTCGCGTGCCTGAATTCAGCTCACCCTGCGGCCGCCCTTGGCACGATCTGCTCATGAAGGTCACTCGCGTCGCCTTCGGCGGTGACCCGGGGCAACTGCACCATGATGGCCACCCCAGACGCGTCCGCGAGGTTCATGGCCCGAACGAAGCCGCCATGCCGTTCGGCGATGATCCGCACGACGTACAGCCCCAGACCGAAATGCAGCCGATTCTGGGGCCCGCGGTGGCTGACCATGGAGTCGAACAGAGATTTCTCCGCGTTCGCTGGGAGCAGCGGGCCCCGATTCGCGACCGTGATCTGCAGGTGATCGCGGTATGAGTCCAGCTGCACTCGGATAGGCGTGTTGCTGCGGTGAAAATCGATGGCGTTGTCGATGATCTTGTCCAGCAGTTGCTCGATACGATAGTCGGACACGTTGGCGTAGACGGGTCGGCCGGCTCCACGATAGATGAACTCGCAGTCCTTATGAGTGATCCGGCAGTTGGCAACGTAGCTCTGCAGCAGCAGCTCTATGTCAATGTCCTCTCGCTCTTCCGCTTCCAGAGATTCTTCCAGATTGGCAGCGTCGGCCAGGTTCTGCACGATCGCGCCGATACGCATCACCCCGCGCTTTGCACTCTCGAGGTATTTGCTGTCGCGGACTTCGGGGCTCTCTTCTGCCAGGTTCTGCAGAGATGTCGACAGCGTGTTGAGCGGGTTGTTTATCTCGTGGCGCAGGGTGCGCGGCATGCTTTCCAGAAAATTGTTGTGCTGCTGAAGTTTCGACAGCATGTTAGAGACGCTGCGTGCAAGCTCGCCAATCTCGTCTCCGGAATGCATTTCCCGCTGAAGCTCGCCGATGCGTAACCGGCCGTATTCGTCGATGGCGTTGCTGGATTCACGGCGCAGGCCGCGGATGCGCCAGGCCAGCCGCGCCGAGAATGCCAGCAAGGCGATGAACACTGCAAACAGGCTGGCGATGGACACCAGGATCACCTGTTCCAGTGCGGAGCGCTGAAAAGTGAGAATGTCATCGATGTTCTGCTCGACCACCACCGCGCCGATCACTTTGTTGCGACTGACGATCGGATGGGCAGCCATGATCACCTCCTGGGTTTCGGAGAGGCCGCGTCTCAGGGCGATCGGATCGCCTTCAAGCGAGCTGTCTATGACGATCTCGGTTGTGGCGGCCGCATCTTTGGTGAGGCTGCGTTTCGGCGCCCACTTTTTTCCTGTGATTACCCAGTGCAACCAGGGACGAAAACTCTTGAACCAGCGTTGAATGGTTTCAAGCAGGTCGTACTTTCTGACCGGTTCGTTGAGCCACAGATTGGTGCCCGTTTCCGCTCGCACGCGTTTCTGAGGGTCGATGACCAGAATGCGCGCGCCCGAATACCCAAGCCCTTGAATAATGTTCAGAACTTCAGGCGAGCGCAGCACGACGAGGTTGAAGCTTTCTTTTCCCGCGGTGGGCAACGTCTGGACGATGCGGCGAATCTCTCCGGTTTCGGAATTGTCGACATCCACCAGCGCAAGGCCGAAGTAACGACTTGATCCGAGCATGGACAGCGGCATCCGGAACTCCACCCGGTAACCCTGCGGGGTTTCCTGCATGAACCCCTGGACGCTGTTGCTCGGGGGGCCCGGGGCGGCGAAGCGCC
>CAMYJX010000102.1:10688-20267 GCA_947258825.1 uncultured Pseudomonadales bacterium | reverse complement strand
GTCGTGACGCCGGGTCCGTTGAAAACGATGGAAACGCGACCGTCGTCCCCATCGGCTCGAATGAAGTTCAACCTGATGTGATCGGCGTTATCGAGGCGCAGGTACTCAGTGTTGCGATAGACATGCTCCGGATCGATGATTTCCATGTGAACGTACAGCTGACCACCCCGCTCGCCGAGCAGCAACTGGAAATCACCGTCAGCGGTAGCCGTGTTGCTGCCGAATCGCAGCAGCTTGTCGTCCAGCCCTTCGCCCCAGTCTTCCAGGCTGCCATCCAGGCGTATCGCGCTCTGCAGCGGGTTGGCGTAGAGGCTTTCGAAGTCTTCTATGGCGACCGGCAGATCATTGAACAGATCCTCCCGGCCATTGAGCAGCGTGGAGATGCCTTCGGCCGTCAGCAGCTGGGCGTTGGATTGACCTTGAATCAGCAGGTGTTCCATCTCGACCAGCTGCCGATAGCTGAACCAGGGGACCACCAGCAGCGTGAGCCCCAGCAGCATGATCTTTGTGCCCAGTCGCGGGCCGCGTATGCGGCGCAGCAGCCTCACTGGCTCGACCCGGAATCAGAGCAAGTCAACTCTCGTCCGACCATCGGTAACCGTAGCCATATTCGCTTTTGATGCATGCGAACCCTTTGTCCACCTTTTCAAACTTCTTTCGAATGTTGCGCATATGCGTATTGATTGTGTTGTTGGTCACGAGACTCTGCATGGTCGCGTTCATGAGCGACTCGTAACTTACCGCGTGCCCAGGAGCGCGAACCAGCTTGGCCAGCATGCGGAACTCTGTGCCCGACAGATCGATGCGCTCACCCTTCCAGGACACCAGCAGCGCATCCTGATCGAGCATGAGATCACCGATGCGCCGGGCGGTAGGACTTTCCGCTTCGGTCTGCTCTGCTCGGACCTCGTTGATCCGCAGCAGAGATGAAATTCGCTCCGCCAGATAATCCAGGCTGATGGGCTTCGGCAGATAGTCCCAGGCCCCCAATCGCAGCCCTGAAATCTTATCGATCTCGTTGATCCGTTCGGTCAGAAAGATGACCGGGAGCGTTGGTGCGCGGGCCAGCAGATCACGACACAGCTGAAAGCCCGCGTCCACTTCCTCCCCCAGAATGATGTCCAGTATCACCAGATCCGGGAGTTGCTGCTCAAAACCTTCCAGCGCCTCCTCGCGGCTGCCGTAGGCCCTGACGACATAGCCCTTTTTCGTGATGGCATCGGCGTAATTGGCCCGCTGATCCGGATCATCTTCGACGATGGCAATGCTCTTGGCCATTCTCTTACATCCTTGAAGCCGTAAGTTTCATTCTATCCTCGAATGCATGGATGGAGTAGACGCTCACGACACGCCTGAAAGGCGCCAGAGTGCGCATGATTGCGCGTCGAGCCCTCGAACCTTAAGGTTGCGATACGTTTTTTCGGGGTCGGCATGGGTCTGGTCGTCGTGACCAGCTCTCCGCAGCTTATTGTCCGAGTTCCTGCAGACACTGGTCACTTCCTTTCAGCTCTACCTGGCATCCATGGCCTGGCTGGAACTCAGCGGTCTGGCCTCCGGTCTGCTGTGCGTCTGGCTTCTCATACGTCAGAACATCTGGACTTTTCCCATCGGCCTTTTCTATTCCGTGGTATCCGTAGTGGTATTCACCCAGGAACGGCTCTATGCAGATGTGCTTCTGAACGGCTACTACGTGGCAATGAATGCTTACGGCTGGTACTACTGGCTGTATGGGGGCCAGCGACGCCCAGCGGACAGGCTGCCCGTTTCCTTCACCCCGGTGCAAACCCGCTGGATTCTGGTTGCGCTGGTTACCGTTAGCACACTGGCCATGGGCTGGTTTCTGGACAATCGCACCGATGCCGACCTGCCTTATTGGGACAGCGCCACCACGACCATGAGCTTTGCAGCCATGTGGATGACGGCCCGCAAATACATCGATAACTGGATCGTCTGGCTGGTGGTGGACATCATTGCGACCGGGATGTACATCTTCAAGGGCATCGAGTTCTACGCCGTGCTCTACGGCGTTTATCTGTTCATGGCGGTAGCGGGGTGGCGCGCGTGGAAGAGAAGCATGAATCTGGTCTCGTCATCTGCCTGACCGGGCCGGAGTCTACCGGCAAAACGACGCTGGCCGCCGCGCTGGCTGCCGAGTTCGATCTGCCTATGGTGCAGGAAGCGGCGCGGGACTATCTCCGGGGTAGAACGGCCTACGAGCGGGCAGACCTGCTGGCCATCGCCGAGTTGCAGCTGGCGGCGGAGGCACGGGCGTTGGCCGGCGGGTCGCCGGCGGTGCTGGCAGATACGGATCTGATGGTCATTCAGGTCTGGTGGGAAGAGAAGTTCGGCGAGCTGGACGTTCGGATCTCGGAGGCGCTGCAGGCTCGCTCCGCGCGCCGATACCTGCTGACGCGGCCCGATATACCCTGGGCGCCGGACCCTCTGCGCGAGTCACCCAACGACAGATCTCGGTTGTATCTGCGTTATCAGGAGCTGCTGGCGGGTTCTGAATTTCCCTTCGCAGAGATCGGCGGCGAGGGTGGGGCCCGACTGAAAGCAGCCCGGCTGCACGTATCGCGATGGCTGGAAGAGATGCGCTAGATCCGTGGACGCCCCGGCGAATCGCAGCGGTCGATCAGAGCAGGGCGCGCAGGCGCTCTTCGCCTCGCAGCTGCTGTTCAAGGACTTCGGGGCGCGTGTCCCCAGCGCCGATTTCCGCGGCCGCCCACGCATATTCCCTGAGCCAGAAAGTCGTCAGGCAGGCCTGCAATCGAGATCTGCCGACTTCCATCTGCAGGCTCCGGCCAGCTCGCCAAGGACATCGTCATCGAGTGCCAATGATTGATGCAGGGTAACCAGGTCGAACAGTGGATCGTTGCGACCGAACCATTCCCAGTCCAAAGTAACCCAGCGTCCACTTGGTTCCTGGATCACATTCCACGGATTCAGATCGTTGTGGCAGCTGACCATGGCTCCCTGAGGCCATATGATCCGGCTGGCCAGCTGAAAAATCCAATCCGGTGCGGCGACGGTTTCCAGGTAGCGTCCGGCCTGGGCCAGGGGATCGAAAATACGCCCGGCGTCCGGCAGGTCAGCGTGCAGGCGCTGCAGGTAGCTGACCACCTGGTCTGGTCCGGGAGACAGGTCCGCCAGCAGGTGACCCTGCACCCAACGGCTTATCATCCGCCCGCTGGCCGGATTCAAAGCGATGATCTCGGGGGTTGCCGGTACCTGTCGCGCCAGTAGCAGCTCGTGTTCCAGGTGCCGGTCGACGAATGGCCGTTGCCTATGGGGTGCGCGTAGAACGTAGATGTCGCCCCGATGGGTGAAGCGATAGTTGCAATTGCTGTAACCCCCCTCCAGGTAGCGGAAGCCGCCGATGTCCTCGGCCGTCCAGGCGGGCATCAGCTCGCAGATCCAGCTCAGCAGCTGCTGCGATAGGTCTGTCCTGTTGTCGTGATGTGGGAGCATGTGGCGACATTACCTGCGGTTTGGGGTTCCGGCAATGTGCTGGCTGGTCGATGGTGGTGCGACGGTGGGAGGATCGACCTTCGCCGACCTGGCTCCGGCGCTCCGCGCTGCCCTCGGTCGGTGACCTTGCCCCGCCAGGAGGCGGGTCGAGTCACCTTCCTCGGCGTCGCCACATCGTCGGCGAGCTTCTGTTTTCCCGACGTGTCCAACGCTGCTAGCGCCATTGCCAGATAGCCGGCCTTGCTGGCTGGACCAGCAACCCGGAATCGGCCGAAATTGGTAGCATAGATCGGTTTACGAGGGTGTTTAGGGGGCATCGGCTACGGCGCTTTGCTGGCCATGTGGCGACGCCGAAGGAAGGGGAATTGACCCGACGGGTGCGCTGGCGCAACACGGCGGGGCAACTTCCCCGACTGAGGGGAGCGCGGAGCGCCGTCGCCGGGTCAGCAAAGCGCCGTAACCGATGCCCAGACAGAACAACCTATCGAAAAAAAGCTAGCAGGCCACCGCTTTCAGTTGATTCCAACAACGTAGCTCAAGGTCGGCCCAATCTCCTCGTGGACCACGACGTCGGCGATGTCGTCCAGCGGCGTTTCTTCCCGGTTGACGATGGCTAACCCGGCACCCAGGCGTTTGGCGTACTCGGGGAAACCGGCAGCGGGATAGACGACCAGCGATGAGCCAATCACCAGGCACAGGTCGCTGGCTTCCACCGCCTGCTGGGCGCGCTCCATCTCCCTTTCCGGCATTGCCTGGCCAAACGAAATGGTCGCGGATTTGATGATGCCCCCGCAGCGGGAACAGGGGTCGACCCTCTGCTGATCGCGGAACTGCTGTTCGAGATCCGCCATTTCGTAGCGGGTCTGGCAGGAAAGACAGGTTGCGTAGCTCGTGTTGCCATGCAGCTCGATGACCTTGTCGTCAGGAATACCCGAGTCCTGATGCAGGTTGTCCACGTTCTGAGTAATGACGGCGAGGCCCTTGCCTATTTCCACAAGCCGGGCAACGGCTTGGTGCCCGGTGTTGGGCATTGCGTTTTCCATGCTTCGTTCGCCGGTGAATCGTCTTCGCCAGGATTCCTGCCGAACTTCTTCGCTGGCAATGAAGTCCTGAAACTCAATCGGCTTTATCTTGTTCCAGAGTCCGGTACCCGGGCTGCGAAAATCGGGTATCCCGGATTCCGTGCTGATGCCTGCGCCGGTGAAGAAGACAATCCGCGTGGCCCGGTCGATGAGGGTCTTCAGCCGGTCGACCGACTCGGAGTTGATGCTGTTGCTCATTTCAAATCCAGGCGCTTACGCGTTGGGTCGCAGGCCCCGTGCCGCTTTCGATACGAGATCATAAGACGTGCTTCGCCGGATGCTGTCAACTATGCTCGGGCGATCTGAAGGAAGCCAGGGTCCCAACAGAGATGCACCGGTTAGAGTTCTATTTCGACTGCTCCAGCCCATGGACTTACCTGGCCTTTGAGAGCATCCAGCCCATCGCGGCGAGGGACGATGTCGACGTGGACTGGAAGCCCATTCTGGTGGGCGGCATTTTCAACAGCATCAATCCCAGCGTGTACGAGAACCGGGCCAAACCCGTTCCAGCCAAGGCCCGCTACTACCAGAAGGACCTGCAGGACTGGGCGCGTTTCATTGGCATTCAGATCGGCCAACCCGCCGTGTTCCCGGTAAACAGCGTAAAGGTCATGCGCGGTGCCTTTGTTGCCATCGAGCATGGCGTGCTGGTGCCCTACGCACGGGAGGCGTTCCGGCGCTACTGGGGCGATCTGGCCGATATCTCTCAGGAAGCGGAAGTCCGGGCCATCGCTGCGGCTGCCGGGCTCGATGTGGATGACTTCATGACCAGAATCGCGGACCCGCTCTACAAGGACCGATTGCGTGAAACCACGGATGAACTGATGAAGCGGGGCGGATTCGGGTCGCCGACGATGTTTCTGGACGGGGAGGACATGTTCTTCGGCAATGACCGGATTCCGCTCATCGAGGCGAAGCTGGTGGGACGGATTTAGCCGGAACGGCCGGTTCTGCCGGGAGGGCGCTGGCCGCATGAGCGGCAGCGCCCGCGGATGGCCCGCGGCTACGGGTGCTTCAGGACAGACGCCCCCGTCTGTCCGAACATCATCTTCCGCTGCTCCTCGCTCAGCTCGCCGGCCGGTCGACGCAGCTCCTTGCCGACGTCCATTCCCCTGATCACCGCCGGTCGGCGCTTGATGGCATCGAACCAGCGACGTACGTCCGGATAGGCGTCCATATCCTGCTCAAATCGCTTGTAGGGGACGACCCAGGGCCAGGCGGCCATATCGGCGATGGAGTACTCGCCGGCCAGGAATTCGTTATTTCCCAGCGATCGCTGCATCACGGCGAACAGGCGGTCGTACTCGTTCTTGTATCGGGTGTGGGAATAGTCGTGATGCTCTTTGCCACCTGGCGCGTAGTTGACGAAGTGGGAGAGCTGACCGGCCATGGGGCCGAGGCCGCCGACCTGCCAGTACAGCCACTGCCTTACCCGATACCTGCCTTCGAGGTCCGACGGCATGAAACGGCCCGTCATTTCCGCCAGGTATTCCAGAATTGCACCGGATTCGAACAGCGTTATCCCGGATTCGTGATCAACCAGAGCCGGCATGCGGTTGTTGGGGCTGATGGCCAGAAAGTCCGGTTTGAACTGATCGCCAGCGGCCAGGTTCACGGGTATCAGGTTGTAGGGCAGCTGGCACTCTTCGAGCATGATGGTGATCTTCCAGCCGTTGGGCGTTGGCGCGAAGTAGAGATCCAGCATAGGGGTTTCCTCGGAAATAAGGTCGGTGATGACTGGCGCCTAGGGAACCTCTGATTAATTCTTGCGCTGAGCAAGCAAGAATTAATCAGAGGTTCCCTAGCGTGCTTCCTGAGTTGCGGAACCACGCCACAGCTGCTTTAGCACCTCAGGCGGTTGAGACAGCCGGGCGATAACGCGCTCTGCGCATTCTCTGGGGGTCGTTCTGCTGGTGTCCACTTCCAGATCGTAGTCGGCGCCGTGGGCGTGAACCTCGTGAAAGTGGGAGGTGGCGGTGCCGGGGAAGCGTCCCGGTCTCTGTCGCTCTCTTTCGTTCACCACCTCGAGGCTGCAGCGCACGCCGATGAGCCAGGCATCCAGGTCGTAAAGCGCCTCGGCATAGTCCAGCAGGTATTCGGGCTTGAAAAGCAGATCGTCGACAATGATGTTGTTGCCTTCTCGGGCAAACGCGGCGATGGCCCGACGCATGCCCCGCAACACCTGCTCGCCATGCTCGCCAAAGCGGATGTGGGTCAGCAGTTCGCCCTTTTTTTCCGTCGGCACGACATTGAGCCCCAGATCTCCGGGCGTCCCGGCAGGGGAGTTGAGTCCGCGGTATCTACCCGGCATACCGTCGCGAAACTGATCCAGGGCGATATGCTGGTAGGGCTCGTCGAGCAGCTGCTGGAGCATGACCGCCAGGGTCGTCTTTCCGGCGCTGGAAGAGCCGTTCAGAAAGATGATTTTGCCTGTCCCCATCCGGCCGATGGTATCCGGAAGCGTCCTGCACCACAATTCACCCATGGGCTGGACTGAAATACCTCCACTGGATTCGAGTATTGCGGCACAAATACCTGATATAGATGGGCTTGAAGTGGTAGCCGCGCTGGTTGACGATCATCGGGACAAGCTGCTCCCGAACGAGCAGCCGGCCATAGCGCGGGCCGTGGAAAAGCGGGTTCGAGAGTTTGCAACGGGCCGACACCTGGCCAGGCGGGCCCTTGAGTTGCTGGGTCTCCCGCCAGCGGCCATTCCCTCGGGTCAGGCTCGAGAGCCGCTCTGGCCAACCGGCTGCATTGGCAGTATTACCCACACTGAGGAGCTGGCGATAGCGGCGGTGGCCGCCGATAGCGCTCTGCGCAGCGTCGGAATAGACCTCGAGGTCGTCGATCGAGTAACGCCGGAGCTTCATGCCAGGCTGCTGACGCCGCGGGAGTGTGACCTGCTGCCTGATGCTGACCCCAGCATCCCCGGGCTTCTGTTCAGCGCCAAGGAAGCCGGCTACAAGGCCGTCAACCCGCTGGTGGGACAGTTCATCGGCTTTCAGGAAGCAGAGGTGGACGTCGACTGGGCGGGCCGTTGTTTCAAGCTGCGCTATACCGGCGAGCACGAACCCAACCGCGTCATGCAGCAGGGACAAGGCTTCTTCTGCTTTTTCGAGCGTTACGTCTTCACGCTGTTTATCATTCGGTGACGTAACTCAGCACGGTTTCTTCATGCAGGCGGTTCTCGGCATTGGCTTATTCATGGCGCTTGCATGGGTTCTCAGCGAGTCCAGGGCTGACGTAAGGTGGCGCAGCGTGGCTTTGGGCCTGGCGATGCAGCTGGTGCTGGCGCTGCTGCTGCTGCGCGTTCCCCTCATATCCCAAAGCCTGCTGCTGCTGAACGAGGTGGTTTACGCCGTGGAGGCCGCCACTTCCGCCGGTGCCGGGTTCGTTTTTGGTTACCTGGGCGGCGGTGATGCGCCTTTCGATGTGGACCGGCAGGGAGCGCTGTACATATTTGCGTTTCGGGTACTTCCGCAGATCCTGGTTTTCAGCGTGCTGGTGGCCATTCTCTGGTATTGGCGGGTACTGCCGCTGCTCGTCCGAGGTCTCGGCAGCGTGCTGCGTCGAACCATGGACGTAGGCGGGGCTGTGGGCATTGCCGCTGCCGCAAGCGTCTTTCTTGGCATGGTGGAGGCGCCGCTCGTCGTGCGCGCCTACCTGCAGCGCTTGTCTCGCTCGGAGCTCTTTACCCTCATGACTTGCGGCATGTCCACCGTGGCGGGGTCCATCATGGTGCTTTACGCCAATGTCCTGATGGACGTCATCCCCGGCGCCCTGGGGCACATTCTGGCGGCGTCTCTCATCAACGTCGTTGGTGCTGTTTTCATCTCGCGAGTCATGATTCCGACGGTCGGCGTCGGAGACGCCGCGACCAGTGACGAGGCGGTAGATGGCCTTCGGTATTCCAGCTTCATGGACGCCATCACTCGAGGTACCTACGACGGCCTGCGGCTGGCAGCCAACGTAGGCGCAATGCTGGTAGTGCTGGTGAGCCTTGTGGCCCTGGTGAACCATCTCATCAGCACGTTCGTCGTCAACGGAGACCCTCTGACGCTGGAGCGAATGATGGGCTGGGCGTTCTCGCCCGTTGCCTGGCTGATGGGTATCCCCTGGCTGGAGGCTCAGGCTGCGGGGGCGCTGCTCGGCACCAAGCTCATTCTCAACGAGCTGGTAGCCTATCTGCTGATGGCCGGCCTTCCCGAGGGTACCCTCAGCAACGCCAGCATTCTGGTAATGACCTACGCCCTGTGCGGATTTGCCAACTTCGGCAGCCTCGGCATACTCCTCGGGGGACTGGCCACGTTGGTGCCGGAACGTCGCGAAGAAATTTTAAAAATAGGCCCTAAGACTCTGATATCTGGAACAATTGTGACCTGCAATACCGGCGCAGTGGTGGCGCTGGTCAGCCTGATTTGAGCGCGTCACCAACCGCCTCGATGTCTTCGGCGGTGACGTCCAGATGGACGACCCAACGGGGCCCGCGGATGAGCACGCCTCGGGATTTCAGTCGTTCCATCAGCGCTTTCATTTCTGCTTCCGCTAGATCGACGAACACCATGTTCGTGTGAGAAGTCGCCGCGCCCGGGTACCGCTCGTTCACCAGCTCTGCCAGGCGCGCTGCATTCCCGTGGTCTTCGGCAAGGCGATCGACGTGATTTTCCAAGGCGTAGATGCCGGCAGCGGCCAGAACCCCAGCCTGGCGCATGCCGCCGCCCACCATCTTGCGCCAGCGCCGAGCGTCGTCGATGAAAGCCCGGGGCCCCGCCAGCACTGAGCCGACAGGCGCGCCCAGACCCTTGGAGAGGCAGATGGATATGGAATCGCAATGTCGGGCCATGTCGGCCACGCTGCAGCCCTGGTCCTCGGCGGCGTTGAACAGCCGCGCGCCGTCCAGATGCAGGGTCAGCCTCAGGCGGTCGCACAGGGCGCGTGCTGCAGCAAAGTAATCGGGGCCAAAGGCCTTGCCCGCCTGGGTGTTCTCCAGACACAGCAGTCGGGTCCGGGCGAAATGAGGGTC
>CAMYJX010000102.1:7704-10651 GCA_947258825.1 uncultured Pseudomonadales bacterium | reverse complement strand
CCGCCTTCGTACTGGTAGGTGTGAGCCGAGCTGCCCGCGATGTACTCGTCGCCGCGCCCGCAGTGGGTCAGCAGGGCCACCAGGTTGGACTGGGTCCCGCTGGCTACGAACAGCCCCGCTTCGTGGCCGAGCCGTTCAGCCACCATGGCCTGCAGGGTGTTGACGCTGGGGTCTTCCCCATAAACGTCATCGCCGACCTCGGCCTGACGCATAGCCTCGCGCATGCCGGCGGTGGGGCGGGTGACAGTGTCGCTACGCAGGTCTATCGGGCGGTTCATGAGAGCGCCCGCCAAGCCGCGCGGAACGGAAACTAATTCGTTGCCAGCGAGACGTTGTAGACGCCGGCCAGGCGCGCGGAATCCATGATGTGGATCATGGCCTCGGTGGTAGATTCCGGATGGGGCTGAATGATCACAGGGGCTTCCGGGTTTTCGGCGTGCAGGCGTTCGATGTTCGCCCTGACCGCGCGCCAGTCGACGTCGCGCTGGGCAATGATGATGCGATCACGGTTCGTAATTCGCACGACGATGCTCTTCTTGTCCGGGTCTACGGTCTTCGGCTTGTCGTCGTCCGGCTGATTCACGTCCAGACCGACTTCCTTGATAAAGGTTGCGGTGACGATGAAGAAGATCAACATGATGAAGACGACGTCCAGCATGGGCGTCAGATTAATCTGCTCGTCTTCGTCGTGGTCGCTGTTACTCCCGAATGGTCTGCGCACGTCCTGCCCCTCGCCCTATCGATGTGACAGTTCTATCTTACCCATGGTCCGATGACTTGCCTAGCCCGGTTGTGGGCCCGTGCCCGTGCCCGGCGTGTCCCTGCGCTTTGCACCTGCCGGTTTGCTCGGGTCGACGGCTCCGGCACGGGTGCTGTCTTCCGAATCCAGTTGGCGCAGAAACTGCCGTACCGCGCTGTTGAAAGCCCGCGGCTGCTCTATGTTGGGAAGATGTCCGGCATCAGGCAAGAAGATTTTCCGCGCGCCGGGAATCCTGGTCGCCAGGAACTCCATACCTCTGAGGAAGTCCACATCTTCCGAGCCCGCGATAACCAGCGTGGGTATGCGTATCTTTGCGACGCTGTCGATTACCCGGCTGTCGTGCTGGGTCAGAATGCCGCGTGCGGCAAGAGCTAACCCCGTGGCACTGCGATTTTCCCCGCCGTGACCCTCGAACTCGCCCAAATTCTCAATGCCGTGCTTCTCGAAGTAGCGGGCCCGTCCCTCGGCATGGCGGTTCCAGCCGTCCCGCGCTTTGGCATCACGATAACCGGGCCCGGTTCCGATCAGAATCAGCGCTCGGACCCGGGCGGGATGCTCCACGTGAAACGCCAGCGACAGGTATCCACCCATGGAGTGCCCGGCGAGGATGGCATCCTTCACGCCTTCGGCGTCGAGAATTGCCGCCATGTCTCCCAGAGCCAGGGTCTGGCTGTAGGCATCGGGTTCAGACGGGCTGTCCGAGCGCCCGTGGCCACGCACGTCCCACGTAATGACGCGGTGGCGGTCGCTCAGCGCATCCACGAGGCCGCGCCACATGTAGCTGGTGAGGTTGTAGCCGTTGGTCAGCAGTATGGCAGGGCCTTCGCCAACGGCGTTGTAGTAGACGCGCACACCGTCGCGGTGGATGAAAGGCATGAGGTCGATCTCCCAATGTCAGCTGCGGGCTCCCCGACCCACCCGCAGTTGTTGCCGCAACGGCAGCGTTCAGATTACTAAAGTGATGGCACAGATGGCTAGGACCGCGTGACGACGGAACGGCGTATTTTTATTTGTTAAGGAAGTTGAGCGGCAGCCCTGGTCGGTCCCACGGCAACGCGACCAGCTTCCCCGTGCCCGAGAGGGTTACGTAGGCGGTGGCAAGATCGTGTCCGCCAAAGCAGATGTTGGTGGTCAGCCTGTCCGGCATGGGCACGAACTCAGGTTCGCCACCGCTCGGTTTGAGCGTGGTGATGCCGCCGTCGAAGATGGTTGCGACGCAGACGTTGCCTTCCGCGTCCACTGCCAGGCTGTCGAACATGAAGTACCCGCCGCGGCCAGCCACCAGCCGACCGCCGTCCGGCTTGTCTTTGCGTTCGCCTTTCAACCTGCCCGGCCCCGCCAGCTCATAGGCCCACAAACGCCCGGTTGGCGTTTCGGCGACGTAGAGCTCGTCTTCAGCTGGAGACAAGCCAATGCCGTTGGGCCCTTCGAGCGGGAAGATCACCTCCTCGATGTAGGAGCCGTCTGCCTTGGCGTAGAAAACTCCGGTCCGGTCGCGTTCGCGGGCTCGAGTCTTGCCGTGATCGGTGAACCAGAACCCGCCGTCCGCATCGAAGACAATGTCGTTTGGCCCGCGCAGCGGCAAACCCTGACAGTTGGTGTAGAGCACTTCGATGGCCCCGGTTTCCAGATTGACCTTTTCGATCCGTCCACCGCCGTAGCTTTCCGGCTCTTCGCCAGGAAACAGCCGTCCCCGTACCTCAACCCATTTGAAGCCGCCGTTGTTGCATACGTAGCAGTGGCCGTCGGGACCGATTGCGGCGCCGTTCGGCCCGCCTCCAAGGTCGGCGATAATCTCGATGACGCCGTCCCTTACTCGGCTCAGGGTGCCGCGTGCGATCTCCACCAGCACTACGCTACCGTCGGGCATCGCGATGGGGCCCTCGGGAAAACGCAGGCCCTCGGCAAGAACGGTCAGTTCGCTCATCGACATCTCCGTGTTATGTTTCCTGCGCCGTATTCTACGCGGTGTCGGGTTCCCGGCCACAGTCGAAGCAGAGAGTTACGCATGCGTTCCCGGTGGGTCCTGAAGATTTTTGGCTTGAGTCTGCTCGGTTTGTTGCTCGTTCAGGCAAGCGGTTGCCAAAGCTATCGTGACGCGGAGACGCGCACTCACGGAGAGCGCCTGGATGACGTCAGCATCAGAACGTCCGTCAAGCTCCGGCTCATCGGCGCGGAGGAGGTCGC
>CAMYJX010000102.1:0-7678 GCA_947258825.1 uncultured Pseudomonadales bacterium | reverse complement strand
TTCAAGAGCGTGGTGACTCTGACGGGCACGGTGGCTACGGAAGAGCTGCGACAGAAGGTCCTGAGCATCGCCGGGGAGGTGAAAGGGGTGAAACGGGTGGTGGATCAACTGGAGGTCGTTGGGTATTGATCGTTCAGGGCACTTTCCTGAGCTTATGCACAATTCAGCGGCACCTTAAGATAGCGAAGTGTTAGCATAGTTGTTAGAGATAAGTAATGTAACTAATTGAAATATATAAACTTAAGCCTTGAGAATATGCTGATTTTTATGTGAGATGAAGCTTTAGTTACAGAAGTACCCGTTTAATCCCCAGAGTTATCCACAGCGATCTGTGGACATCCGAAGACTTCAGAGCCAGTCCCGGGGCGGTAGAAAATCCGAGTACAGTCGCGCTTCCTCGGTACCCGGCTCCGGCTGGTAGTTGTACTTCCACACCACGAGCGGTGGCAGAGAAGCCAGAACCGATTCCACTCGCCGACCGCTCTGGATTCCGTATTTGGTTCCGCGGTCGATGGCCAGGTTGAACTCGGCATAGCGGCCGCGCCGGTAGAGTTGCCAGTCTCTTTCCCGTGGTCCGTAGTCCGTGCTCATGCGCCGGCGAAAGATGGGCTCGTAGGCGGGCAAGAAGTGGTCGCCAACCGCGCGGGTCAGGTCGAAGCTGGGCCCAAAACCGCCTTCCGTCCAGTCGTCGTAGAACACCCCACCAATGCCGCGACACTCCTGGCGGTGATGGAGATAGAAATACTCGTCACAGGCCTGCTTGAAGGCCGGGTAGTGATCGCCGGTGGCCGCGCTCGATTGCTGGTGCCAGTGCACGCAGTCTTCCTCGAACCCGTAATAGGGCGTCAGGTCGAAACCGCCGCCGAAGTACCAGACGGGATCGTCGCCTTCCACCAGAAAGAATCGCAGGTTGGCATGGGTGGTCGGCACGTAAGGGTTGCGGGGATGCACGATCAGGGAAATTGCGACGGCCTGGAAGCCCTGGCCAGCCAGCTGCGGATTGCGTTCGGTGGCAGCAGGTGGCAGAGAGGCCCCGATGCTGTGGGTGAACTGAACGGCCGCCTTCTCGATCTCGCCGCCGTCCTCCAGCACGCGCGGGCGTGAAAGCGCGCCATCGGGCCCGGGTATTTCTTCACGCAGGAAGCTGGTTTTTCCGTCCAGGCTTTCGAGCGTTTCGACGATCCGATCCTGAAGCGCCATGAAATAGTCTCGAACGGGTGCGATTTCTGGCTTCCTTTTCGAGGTCAAGGTTCGGCTCCGACGGCAAAAGTGCGCATCTTGCGCTAAAGTGCGCATCTTGCGCTAAAGCGCTCATCCTGCGCTGAAGCGCCCATTATGCCCTGCGTTGTGAGGTGTGGCACGGCCAAGTAGAATGCGCCTGCCGATTTTTTCGGTGATGTATTGGTTCGGATGGGGGATCCGCGGTGGTTGGTATCACGTCCTTTGGCGCCTACGTACCCAGGCTGAGGCTGCAACGCAAGGCGATCGTAGACGCTCATGTCTGGGCAGACCCGGGTTTGGCGGGCAAAGCCCGCGGCGAGCGCAGCATGTGCAACTGGGACGAAGACTCGGTCACCATGGGCGTTGAAGCCGCTCGTGCCTGCTTGAACAGTTCCGACGCCGCCCCCGGAGGCATCTACTTCGCCAGCACCAGCGCGCCCTTCGCCGACCGGCAGAACGCGGGCATTCTCGCCGGCGCCATGGGCCTGCCGGAAGAAATCGCGTCGGTGGATATC
This sequence comes from uncultured Pseudomonadales bacterium, assembly GCA_947258825.1. Lineage (GTDB taxonomy): Bacteria > Pseudomonadota > Gammaproteobacteria > Pseudomonadales > Azotimanducaceae > UBA7803. Next base: position 5,942 of record CAMYJX010000102.1, on the reverse strand, counting down.
ACGGCCAGTCAGAAGGCGGGGACGGGGGCGCTGCTGCAGGCCATCGGCGGGGTCGGCGGCGGCCTCTACGAGGAAGCGCTGGTGGTTGCCAGTGATCAGCGCCGAACCAAGGCGGCAAGCCCGGGAGAGCTGGCCTACGGCGACGGCGCTGCTGCCATGACCATCGGGTCATCGGATACCCTGGTGGACTTCGTTGCTGCTCACAGCGCGACGGTGGACTTCATCGATCACTTTCGAGGTTCCGGCGAAGATTTCGATTACACCTGGGAGGAGCGGTGGATCCGCGATGAAGGCCTGGCGAAAATCGTGCCGCCGGTGATCGCCCGCGCCCTGGAGAAAGCCGGTCTGCAACCGGGCGACGTCCAGCATTTCGTCATGCCCAGCACCATCGGCCGGGCGGTGGAAGGCATTGCGCGTCAGAGCGGCATCAGCAGTGAGGCGGTGCGCGACAACCTGGCAGGCGTCATGGGGGAGGCGGGCACCGCCCATCCTCTGATCATGTTGCTGCATGCCCTGGAGACATCGGTGCGTCCCGGCGACAACGTTCTGCTGGTGAGTTTCGGCCAGGGTTGCGACGCCCTGGTTCTGCGCGCAACGGAACGTCTGGCGGACTTCTCGAGCGCCTGCGGCGTCGTCAACGCGCTGGCGAACCGCCAGGAGGAAACCAACTACCAGAAGTTTCTGGCTTTCAACGACCTCGTCGTGCTGGAAAAGGGGATGCGAGCGGAGAAGGACGATTTCAAGACGGCGCTGTCGGTTACCTACCGCAAGCGCGACATGCTCACAGGGCTGATCGGCGGCAAATGTACCCAGTGCGGCACTTTGCAGTTTCCGCGCGCCGATATCTGTGTGAACCCGCAATGCCGGGCTCAGGACACCCAGGAGCCCCATCCGTTTCGGGAGGAAAAGGCCTCCGTGCTCACCTGGTCCGCCGACTACCTCACCTACACGGCGGACCCGCCCTCTCACTACGGGATGATCACCTTTGCCAACGGTGGGCGGTTTATGACCGATTTCACCGATGTTAATGTTGGCGATATTGACGTGGGTATGGACGTGCGCATGGTGTTCCGCATCAAGTCCATCGACTCGCTACGAGGGTTTGTGCGGTATTTCTGGAAGGCGGTTGTCGTCCACCCGGATTGAGGCCGACGACATCACACCCAGCCGTTGCGGATGAAAACGATACGGCGAAAACAGCAGAGGAACAGCTATGGCATCTGGAATCAAAGACAAGGTCGCCATTCTAGGCATGGGGTGCTCCCGGTTCGGCGAGCGCTGGGACTGTGGCGGCGAAGAGCTCATGGTAGAGGCCTTTACCGAGGCGGTCGCCGATGCCGGCGTCGATGTCAGCGAGATCGACGCGGCATGGTTCTCTACCCATTTCGAAGACATCAACGTCGGCAAGGGTGGGCTGCCGCTGTCAATCAGCCTGCGGCTGCCCAACATTGCCGTTACCCGGGTGGAGAATTTCTGCGCGTCGGGATCTGAAGCCTTCCGGGGCGCCGTCTATGCCGTCGCCTCCGGGGCTTGCGACATCGCCCTGGCGGTCGGTGTGGAGAAGCTCAAGGATACCGGCTACGGCGGGCTCCCTGCCGGCGGCGGTGGAACCCTGAATCCGCAGTGGGCGGCCAACGGCTCCGCGCCGGGAAACTTTGCCCAGCTGGCCAGCGCCTACCGAGCCAAGCACGGCGTTGACCGAGACGACCTGAAGCGAGCCATTGGCCACATCTCGGTGAAGAGCCATGCCAACGGGGCCAAGAACCCCAAGGCGCATCTTCGTAAGGAGATCACCGAAGAGCAGGTGCTGAACGCGCCGATGATCGCGGAACCCCTGGGGCTGTTCGACTGCTGCGGGGTGTCCGACGGCGCCGCTGCAGCCATCGTTACGACGCCGGAGATCGCCAAACGTCTGGGCAAGAGCAATATTGTCAGCGTCAAGGCGCTGCAGCTGGCGCTTTCCAACGGCTCGGAGGCAGGGCACAACTCCTGGGACGGCAGCTACTTCCACACCACCCGGATTGCCGCGGGCAAGGCCTATAAAGAAGCCGGCATCGATAGGCCCCGGGATCAGGTGAGCATGTTCGAATGCCACGACTGCTTCTCCATCACCGAGCTGGTGACCATGGAGGATCTTCAGCTGTCGCCCGAGGGCGGCGCCATCAAGGACGTCATGGACGGTTTCTACGATGCCGATGGCCAGATCCCGTGCCAGATCGACGGCGGCCTCAAGTGCTTTGGCCACCCCATCGGCGCCTCGGGCATCCGGATGCTCTACGAGATGTACCTGCAGCTTCAGGGCAGGGCCGAGGAGCGCCAGCTGTCGAACCCGTCCATCGGCATGACTCACAACCTGGGAGGGTCTCCGATGTCCAATGTTGCCGCTGTGTGTATCATCGGCGCCTACGACTAGGAAGCCGTGCCCTCAGGGGCTTGCCCGAGAATCATCTGCCTGCAGGCGCTCGAGCGGGCCGCTTTGCGTTTGGAAATCACCATGTTAGATGCCTCCGGGCTTGACCCGACCGAACTCGATCGGCACGACCTTGCCGAACTGCTGGATGCCACCCGGGGTCTGGTAACGCGGGCCGTTGCCCATCTGGATGGCGATCTGAATCAGGAACAGATTCAGCTGTACGATCTGGCCCTCTCCGTGGCGGAGCTTGCGGCAGCCCGGTCGGCTTTCGATGTCATGCCGCTTGCGCGGGAGCATGATCGGCCACTGCTGGAACAGATAGCCAATACCTTCGCCGCGGAGACCGTCAGCAACGCGCTGCAGCGGCTGATGATCCGGCTGCCGCACTACGGGCTTTCGGAAGCCGACCTGCCTGCCGGCTGGGTAGCTCAGGTGGGCGTGCATCTGGCTCCGGACGCGCTGGAATCCCTGGGCAGAGCGATGCTGGAGCGAAGCGGCGATCTGCCAACTGTGGGCCTCGATACAGAAAAGTCGATGATGCGGGACACCTTTCGCGCGTTCGCTACGGACGTCGTCATGCCGAGAGCCGAGCACATCCATCGCAGCGACACCATCATTCCCGATGACATCATCAACCCTCTCAGAGAAATGGGCTGTTTTGGCCTGTCCGTGCCCGAGCGCTTCGGTGGCCTCAAGCCGGACAACTTTGAGGACAGCATGGGCATGGTAGTGGTCACCGAAGAGCTGTCACGGGGCTCTCTGGGCGCAGCGGGCAGCCTGATCACCCGGCCGGAAATCATGGCCAGGGCGCTGCTGGAGGGCGGCACCGAGGCGCAGAAGCAGCGCTGGCTGCCGAAGCTCGCCAGCGGCGAAACCCTCTGTGCCATCTCGGTGACGGAACCCAACACCGGCTCCGATGTTGCTTCGGTGAGCCTCAGGGCAACACGAACCGACGGGGGATGGCTGCTCAACGGTGGCAAGACCTGGTGCACCTTTGCCGGCAAAGCAAACGCCATTCTGGTGCTGGCGCGTACCGATACGGCTATCCAGCCGCCCCATAAGGGGCTGTCGCTCTTTATAGTCGAGAAGCCTTCGACGGACGGCCACGACTTCGAGCATGCCCAGGAGGGCGGGGGCAGGGTCACCGGCCGCGCTATCTCAACGCTCGGCTATCGGGGCATGCACTCCCACGAGATGTTCTACGACGATTACTTGGTAGCCGATGATGCGCTGGTTGGCGAGGCGAAAGGCGAGGGCAGAGGCTTTTACTACACCATGCGTGGGTTCATGGGCGGGCGGCTGCAGACGGCGGCCCGAGCCTGTGGGCTGATGCAGGCGGCTTTCGAGGCTGCGCTCACTTACAGCGCCGATCGCCGCGTGTTTGGCCAGGCCGTGGCAGACTATCCGTTGACGCTCGCCAAGTTTGCCAGAATGGGGGCCTACATCAGCGTCTGCCGTCACTTCACCTACGAGGTGGCGCGTCTCATGGATGAAGACAAAGGCCAGATGGAAGCCAGCCTGGTCAAGCTCTTCGCCTGCCGGGCCGCAGAGTGGGTCTGTCGGGAAGCGCTGCAGATCCACGGCGGTATGGGCTACGCGGAAGAGACCGCGGTGAGCCGCTACTACGCCGACGCCCGGGTGCTGTCTATCTTCGAGGGCGCCGAAGAGACACTGGCCATCCGGGTAGTTGGAAAGGCGCTGATGGAGCGCTCGGCCCGGGATTCCTGAAATCTGGACAAACGGGTCACATAGCCCTTACGAACCCGACGCGGTCCGGTTTTAGAATCGGGATTCTGCGAGAGCTTGGTAGGACCGGGCATGTATGACTCTGAAGGCGTCTATTCCGGAGCCGGATCAGCCGGCAGCTACTCCGGCGTTGCCGTCAACGGCACAGACCGAGGGAAACGCCGATCACGTCTAGCCACGATACGCTCAAACGCCCTGGATTGGGGTTGGAGGCGAGCCATCTACCGGCAGCTCATGCAGGAGGTCGGCGGGCGACTCGGCTTTCACATTCATTATGTGCAGATCGCCGCGGACCGGCCGGATAGACGCAGCCCGGTTGCCCCGGAGGTTCCCCCGGGCTACACCACGAGGCTTGGCTGCAAGGACGACTTCCTGCCGTTTCTGGGCAAGGTGCCCCAGATGGATAGAGCCTTTCTCGATGCGGCTTTCAGCCGCGGTGACGAGAGTGTTGTCACCTTTTTCCACGGCGACCTGGTTGCCTACAGCTTCAACACCCGCGTCAATGCGCCTGTCACCGACCAGCTGGAAATCGTCGTTCCCGCCGGTTTCCGCTACGGTTACAAATCCTGGACCCACCCCGATCACAGACGCAAGAATCTCTCCGCCATGGGCGGGTATGTCAAGCAGACCCAGGGTGACAGGCCCTTCGATGAACGTGGCATCTGGTATGTGGAAACCCACAATTACCCATCGGTTCTTCGAGGCTACAGACACCCCTGCGATCGCTCGATCATGATGGGCCTGGTGGGCTGGTTCACTCTGTTCGGCAGGCAGATCCCTTTCGCCAGCCGACAGGCGAAGTGGATCGGCTTTCGTTTTACGCGAAAAGACCATCCGCAGAAATTTCAGTATCTGCAATAGCGTCAGCAGTAGCCGGCGCCGCTTATGGTCTTCGCTAAGCGACGTCCATGGCTCTTCCAGCAGCCAGATCTTCTTTCAGGGTTCTGCTCGCGGTCATGTAGAGACCCGTAGAAACCAGATTGAACACCAGGCTGAACACAAGCGCCCAGCGCAGGGAATCCGGGCCTAGATCCGTGAAGGCATGCAGCAGGTCGGAAAGAATGCCGGTGAACTGAGGACCAAGCCCCAGGCCGATGATATTGAGAATGAACAGCGAGATGCTGGCGGCGAGCGCGCGCATTCGCAGCCCCACCATGCCCTGGGTCATGGCAAATGTCGGGCCCAGATAATAGGCGCTCAAAAAGTAGTGGATGCTCATGACCCACAGCGCCACGTAAGGCTGGTCGTAGAGATAGCCGAAGGCGCTGAATGGAATCGAGACCAGCGTGGCCAGGCCGGGTAGCCAGACATACCAGCGCGGGTCCTTCGCGCCCAGCTTGTCGCCGAGAAAGCCGCCGAGCAGGGTGCCGGCAATAGAAGCGAAACCCAGCCAGAACAGCGCGGTGCCCATGGCCCCGGTGCCCAGGCCGTGGCTGCGATTGAACATGGCCGGTATCCAGTACCCCACGCCGTAGCCCACGAACGCGTGCAAAGCGGCGCCCAGTGACATGTAGCGAAAGCTACGGCGCGCCCACAGATAGCGGAACACCTCCAGAATCGGCGGTGGTGCGTCCGACCCCGGCAGGATCCCCTCGGCGTGGCCTCTGGCCGGTTCGCGGAGCGTCAGCCGCACGATGAGGGCCAGAAGCACCCCGGGCAGCCCCACAACGATGAAGGCAGTTCTCCAGTCGAAGGCTTCATTGATCCACCCACCACCCAGATTGCCCAGCTGGGTGCCGATGGGAATGCCCAGCGCGTAGATGGCGAGGGCCGTAGCCCGCCG
>CAMYJX010000101.1 GCA_947258825.1 uncultured Pseudomonadales bacterium | reverse complement strand
GATCACGCAGCATGTCGGCGGCGTCCGCCAGCTTGGCGATAGGATCTGCGCGCAGATCGAGGCGGTATTTTTCGCCCGTGCTGGTTCCCATGGCCACCGCAACGGCGCTGCCTGAAAAGTACACGGCAGCAGCCGGGTGCGACCTGCGCGCGCCCCGCATCAACCAACCTGGCAGCCAGCGTTCGAACATGGGCAATCCGTTGCTTCGGGAAGTTCCTGACTTCAGTATAGGAAGCGTTCGCGAATTGGCCGTATTATTTGTGGCACTGCATCTCACCCTGTTTCAGCCGGAAATCCCGCCGAACACGGGCAACCTCATCCGGCTCTGCGCGAACACGGGCGCACGGCTGCACCTGATCAGGCCTATGGGGTTCGAGCTCGATGATCGCAGGTTACGGCGTGCCGGTCTGGACTATCACGAGTGGGCCGACGTAAGCATCCACGACTCTCTGGAAAGCTGCATCGAAAAGACGGCACCCGGTCGAGTTTTTGCCTTCACCACCCGGGCCACGCGTCAATATTCTGACGTGCGCTTCGAGGACAACGATCTGCTGCTGTTCGGTCCGGAAACCAGAGGCCTGCCTGACACTGTTCTCGGCCGGATTCCGGAAGATCAGCGCTTGAGAATCCCCATGATCCCGGGGTCGCGCAGCATGAATCTGGCCAACTGTGCGGCCGTAGCCGTGTTCGAGGCCTGGCGTCAGATGGGTTTCAAGGGCGGCCGGTAGCACAATACTCCAAAAGCGCCAGCGCGGCCGGAGGGACGGGTCAGTGGGTGACTTCCTGATCGCCTGGATCCGGATCAGGATCGTTCTGTTTTCGCAACGCTTCGGCATAAAGCGCTTCAAAATTCACCGGAGCAAGCTGCACGGCGGGGAACCCCCCCTTAACAGCGAGCGAGTCGACGGTTTCCCGGACGTAGGGGAACAGAGTACCCGGACACAACGTCCCCAGAACCCGCTGCATGGCCGCATCGTCGAGATTGCTGATCTGAAACACTCCGGCCTGCTGGACCTCGACGATGTAAGCCGTTTTGCCGCCGTCGGCCTTGGCCCTGAGCGTCACCGTCAGCACCACTTCGAAACGCTCGTCAGCCAGGCCGTTGGTTCGGGTGTTGATGTCCAGCTGAAATTCCGGCTGCCACGTCTCGCCGAAAACGGCGGGCGTGCGCGGGGATTCGAAAGAGACATCTTTGAGATAAAGGCGCTCGAGCCTAACCTGTCCGTTGCTCATCCTTTCACCACCGGCAGGTTCTGGTTTCGCCACTCGGTCATGCCGCCGGTGAGACGCGTAACGGTTTCGTACCCGTTCTTGCGCAGCAGCGTGCCAGCGGCGCCCGCGTGCTGGCCCATTCGGCAAGCAATGATGATGGGGCGGTTCTGATACTTCTTCAGCTCGTCGAGCCGGGTTTCCAGGCTGCCGTGGGGAATATTCACCGCATCGACGATGTGTCCCGCCTCGAACTCTTTCTTGTCACGGACATCAAGGACCAGCGCGTCCTCACGGTTCACCATCGACACGAGCTCCTGAGCGCTCACCGACTTGCCGCCGCGCTGAGTCTCGTTGCGGATGAACAACGCCAGCAAAACCACGAACGCGCCCACCAGGAAGGGATGATTGACAATGAACTGAAAAAGCTGATCCATACCTGCTGCTTTGACCGATGACTGAGCCCCGACGCCCGCGTGCGTTGCGCCGGTGCCGCGCCGGTGCCGCGCCGGTGCCGCGCCGGTGCCGCGCGGACCCGGGAGTAGCGACGCGCGATTATACACAGCACCGACGGCTACCGGAGGGGGCTTTCTGATAGAATTCGCGCCTCCTAAACTGACCGCCAGCAGTAATGAAAAAAGTCAGCATTATTGTCGTTCTCGACGGGTTCGGTTACAGCGACTCCCCGGATGCCAATGCCATCGCCGCCGCCAACACGCCGAACTGGGACAGTTACTGGTCAGATCAGCCTCACACCCTGATCTCCGGATCGGGTAACGACGTGGGGCTGCCCGACGGTCAGATGGGCAACTCGGAAGTGGGCCACATGAGCCTGGGAGCAGGCCGCGTGGTCTATCAGGACCTGACCCGCATCAACCGCGCCATCGAGCAGGGAGAGTTCGCGCGCAACCGAACGCTCAACCGCACCTTCGATCGCCTGCGCAAAACCGGCGGGGCGCTCCACGTCCTGGGCCTGCTGTCGCCGGGGGGCGTGCACAGCCATGAAGATCACATATTCGCGCTGCTGGAAATGGCTGCCGGAGCCGGTATCGGCACCATCTACCTTCACGCGTTTCTCGACGGCCGGGATACCCCGCCGAGGAGTGCGGACGCATCGCTGGAGAAGGCTGAGGCCACGCTCGAGAAACTCGGCGTCGGCAGAATCGCATCCGTCTGTGGCCGCTATTTCGCGATGGATCGTGACCGGCGCTGGGATCGCATAGAACGCGCCTACAACCTGCTGGTTCGGGGCGAGGCCCCTTTCCACGCCGCTTCAGCCTCAGCAGGCCTGGGCAGCGCCTATGCCAGAGGTGAGAACGACGAGTTTGTTCAACCAACCTCCATACACGCGGCAGACGAGTTGCCGGCCCGGATGCAGGACGGCGACGCTGTCGTTTTCATGAACTTCCGCGCGGACCGAGCCCGACAGCTGACGCGAGCGCTGATCGATCCCGCGTTTACCGATTTTTCCCGCCGCAGCACCGTCGATCTGAGCGATTTCGTCATGCTCACGCGGTATGCAGACGACATCGATACCGCCTGCGCCTTCGAACCAGCGGTGCTCACCAACACCCTGGGGGAATATCTGGCGCGGCAAGGAAAGACCCAGCTGCGCATCGCAGAGACTGAGAAATATGCCCATGTGACCTTTTTCTTTTCCGGCGGCCGGGAAGATCCTTTCGACGGCGAGCGCCGGCTGCTCATACCTTCGCCAAAGGTGGACACCTATGACCTGTGTCCGCAGATGAGCGCCGCTAAAGTGACAGACGAGCTGGTCGAAGCGATCCGCGGAGGAGAGTTCGATGTGATCATCTGCAACTATGCCAACGGCGACATGGTGGGGCACACGGGTGTTTTCGAGGCAGCGGTTGCGGCGGTAGAGACCCTGGACAAGTGCCTCGGCCGCGTCGCTAGCGCCATCAAAGAGGTTGGCGGCCAGATGCTCATCACCGCCGATCATGGCAACGTGGAGCAGATGCGCGACAACCTCAGCGGCCAGGCGCACACCGCACATACCTGCCAACCGGTCCCGCTGCTGTACATCGGTCCGCAGAGCCTGAAGTTCCGGGACAATGGGACCCTCGCCGACGTGGCGCCTACGCTGCTGTCGCTCATGCACATGGAGCCACCGGGCGAGATGACCGGAAAGTCGCTGGTCACCATTCAGGAACGTCAATCTGCGTGACGCGCCCACTGCCCGAAACGGCGGGCCGCACACCCCGCCCAAGGCGCACCTGGCCTCTCCTGCGCTGCGCAGGGCTCATGTTCTGCGCCAGCCTGGCCTGGGCGAACGCCGACCTCGAAGAAACCCGCGAAGCCCTCGGGGAGATCGTCGAGAAGCTGAACGATCTGAACACCTGGTTTGGTGACGCGGACAGGAAGCGGGTTCGCTGGCTGCAGGAGGTACAGGAAAAGGACCAGGAAGTGGCCCGGGTGAGCCGGCGGGTAGACGACGCGGCGCAGGCGGTCAGCGAGGTACGACAGGAACTCGCCGAGCTGGAAGGGGAGCAGCAACTGCTTCAGGCGAGGCGTGCCGAGCAGGCCCGACACATTGCGGATCATCTGGCAGCCGCGTATCGAATGAGCGGCGAAGACTTCGTCAAGCTGCTGCTGAACCAGGAATCTCCCGAGACTTTCGATCGCATGATGCGCTACCACCGCTATTTCAGCGACGCACGTGTAGCCGCGCTGGTGGACTATCAGAACACTCTGGATGCGCTTAAGGAGAATCAGGCGCTGCTGAAGGCACGGGCCGAGGAAGCGCAGACGCGACAGCAGAGTCTCAGCGACAGCCAGACCGCGCTGGAGACGGAGCGTGATGAGCGCAAACGGCTGCTGGCACGCCTCGACGCTGAGGCCGAAGACAAGACCGCAGAGCGTGAGCGCCTGGAGGCCGACCGAACCCGATTGGAAAACCTCCTCGCGGAGCTGCAACGGCGGGCGCAAACCCTGGATGGCAGGGCCTTTGCAGCGCGAAAGGGGGCGCTGGTGTGGCCGGTGAGCGGCCGGGTGCTGAACGGCTTCGGTCAATCTAGAGCAGAAGGGCGTATGGCCTGGCACGGCATCATGGTAGGCGCACAGGAAGGAACCGAGATTCGCGCCGTGTTCAGAGGTCGGGTTGTTTTCGCCGACTGGCTTCGCGGCTTCGGATTGCTGACCATCGTAGATCACGGCAGCGGCTACATGACGCTGTACGGCCACGCCGAATCGCTGACCAAGAACGTCGGCGACTGGGTAGAAAGCGGTGAAACCATTGCTCGTGCGGGCCGCAGCGGAGGACAGAGCCGCAGTGGCCTGTATTTTGAAGTCCGTCAAAACGGGGAGGCACGGGATCCGATAAGCTGGCTTGCACAGCGATGAGAATCCCCCGAACACCGCGCAACCGCCAAAAGGTGCCCTGGATCAAATCCCCGCAACCTGAGAAACTTCAGTCATGACACTCCGCCCCATCACTCTGATCGGCATCGTCATCAGCATGGTGACGGGCATCGCGCTGGGCATCATCGGCTATCGGAACTGGCTGTATCAGGAAGAGCAGCCCTACACCCGGGAATTTCAGGAAGTCCTGCACCAGGTCCACGAAAACTACGTCCAGGAGGTCGGCAAGGACGAGCTGGTACTGAACGCCCTGAAGGGCATGCTGCAGAATCTGGACGACCACTCCTCGTTTCTCGACACCCGGGATTTCAACGATCTGCAGGCTGAAACAACGGGACATTTCGGCGGCGTCGGCATCGAGATCGGTCTGGTGGACGATTACTTCACCGTGATCGCGCCGCTGAGCGATACGCCCGCCGACAGCGCCGGCCTGCGGTCAGGAGACCGGATAATTGAGCTGGATCATCAGCCGCTCAAGGGCCGGCAGCTGGTGGATGTCGTGGATCGGCTGCGGGGCCAGCCGGGCAGCTCGCTGCATATGAGGCTGCTGCGGGAAACCGCGCAGGAGCCCCTGGACGTTGAGCTGACCCGAGCGATCATAGAGGTCGACAGCGTGCAGAATTCCATGCTGGAACCCGGTTACGGCTACATACGCATCGCGCAATTCCAATCGGCCACCGGCGAGGATTTCATCGCTGCAGCGGAAGCGCTGGCCGATGAAGCGGGTGGGCAGCTGCGCGGGCTGGTTCTCGATCTGCGCAACAATCCGGGCGGCGTGCTGCAATCTTCGGTATCCGTGGCGGACGCGCTGCTACCGGAGGGCCTGATCGTCTATACGGAAGGTCGTCTGCCCTCCAGCCACCTCAAATACCGGGCCTCCGGTAGCGACCTGCTGAGGGGCGCGCCTATCGTCGTGCTGATCAACGGCGGGTCTGCTTCGGCGGCGGAAATCGTCGCGGGCGCGCTTCAGGATCACCAGCGGGCGATTCTCATGGGCAGCCGCAGCTTCGGCAAGGGGTCCGTACAGTCGGTGGTACCCCTGGCCCACGAACGCGCGCTCAAGCTCACCACCGCCCACTACTTCACGCCGAACGGCAGGTCGATTCACAACCTGGGCATACTCCCGGACGAGCAACGCATCCGCGGCTCGGAGTCCAGCGACGAATTCGAGGCTCGCCTCATGGCGGACGCGTTGACGCTGCTAAAGCAGCAGACCGCTCTCCGGCTGCACGCCAAAATCTGAAGAAAAGACTAAGAAAAAGTCTGGTCTTTTCTCTGGCGGAAAGCTGCCTGGGCTTATATCCTCTGTTCAAAACTGGACACCCGCAAAGACGGGTGCCGATAACGACTACCGGGAAGGACACACCCTCTGGCTACTCTCCGCCGAATGCTGGCTGCGACGGCAGCGCTAGTGCTCGCTTGCGCCCATTGCCCAGCGTGGGCCGGCAATCTGGCCATCGTCATGGATGACGTGGGCTACAGCCTCGAGCGCGCTCAGCGCATCATCGACCTGCCGGGGCCGGTGACCCTGGGCCTGTTGCCCTTCGCCCCGGACACGTTGAGGATCGCCCGCCGCGCCCACGCCGCCGGTAATGAGATGATCCTGCATCAACCCATGGAGCCTCTGCCCTCGCCCCACGTTCGGCCGATGCAGGGCACGCTGACCCTGAGCATGGCCCCGGATCGATTCAACGCGCTGACCGAAGCCGCGATGACGGCCATTCCAGGCATCGTTGGCGCGAACAACCACACGGGTAGCCGGTTGACTCAGCACCGGGAGCCCATGCAGCGGTTCATGGCCCACCTGGCTCGCCGGGATCTTTTCTTCCTGGACAGCCGCACCATCGGCAGCACGGTTGCGTTCGACGTTGCAGAGGAGCAGCAGGTGCCGGCCCTTAGGCGGGACGTTTTCCTGGATCATTTTCCCAACGAGCGGGCCATTGCTGCAGCATTCACCCGGGCGCTTGGCATCGCCCATCGTCAGGGCCATGCAATCGTCATCGCCCATCCTCACGAGGCCACGATTCGCTTTCTGGAGGCGCGCCTGAAAGATCTTCCGCCAAGCGTGCGCCTGGTCAGATTGAGCGAGCTGGTCAGCCTTCAGCGTCGAGTAACGCTTGCCCGGCTTGAAAGTCCAGAGTACCCGCGTAGATCGCTCGTCCGGTAATGGTACCCATCAGCACGGCCGTGCTACCCGCGAAGGCAAGCTTGAGGGCACGCAGGTCGTCGAGATCGGTTACCCCTCCCGAGGCAATGACGGGAACCCCGGCCGCCTCAGCCAGTGCCAGGGTTGCCGTGACGTTGACGCCGCTGAGCATGCCGTCCCGTTCGATATCCGTATAGACGATGGCGGCTATGGGCAACGTTCCGGCCCAGGCCGCAAAGTCGACGGCCGACTTCGACGAGGTTGCATCCCACCCCGCCGTCGCCAGCTGACCTTCCCGAGCGTCGAGGCCAACAATGACGGTTCCGGGAAACTGGTGGGCGATCTTTTCCAGAAACGACGGTTCTTCTACGGCGCGGGTACCAACGATCACCTGAGAAACCCCGGCATCGAGGTAGGCGGCAATGGTGTCCTCGTCGCGGATACCACCGCCAACCTGAACGGGAACCTCGGCAAGCGCGCCGGTAATCTCCTGAATCAGGGCCCGATTCCGCGGCTCACCGGCAAAGGCGCCGTCCAGATCCACAAGGTGCAGGCGCCGGCAGCCGAGATCGGCCCAGTGCTTCGCAACGGCAACCGGGTCTTCGGAGAAAACCGTAACCTCGTCCATCCGACCTTGTTTCAGGCGCACGCACTTACCGTCTTTGAGATCGATTGCCGGAATCAGCAGCACGGCGTCAGAGCGAGCCCTTGGTAGAGGGTATCTGCCCGGCCATTCGGGGATCCGGCGCCGTTGCCATACGCAGCGCGCGACCGAAGGCCTTGAACAGCGTCTCCGCCTGATGATGGGCATTGTCGCCCCGCAGGTTATCCATGTGCAGCGTCACCTGGGCGTGATTGACAAAGCCCTGGAAGAATTCGCGCAGCAGATCCACGTCGAAGTCGCCGATTCTCGGCCGCACGTACTCTACGAGGTAAACCAGCCCGGGCCGGCCGGATAGATCGACCACTACGCGAGACAGCGCCTCGTCGAGAGGGACATAGGCGTGCCCGTAGCGGCAGATACCCTGCTTGTCACCGCCTAACACGATGCCGATATCTTCCACCGTGTGATGAGCATCGATCTCGAGGTCCCCATGGGCTTCCAGGGACAGATCAATGAGGCCGTGGCGGGCGATCTGAGTGAGCATGTGGTCCAGAAACGGCAGGCCAGTAACCAAACTGGCCTTACCTGTTCCGTCCAGATCCAGCTGCAGCTTGATCTGAGTTTCCTGAGTATCCCGCTGGACGCTGGCGGCACGCTTGCTGCTCATCGCAGTACCCATCATAAAAAGACGAAAGGACGAAAAGTTGGCGCAGTATACGTTCGTCGCGATCGAGTGTCCCGTCTCGGGGGGGAGGGTCGGGCCACGCGCAGCTAGAGGCGATCCATCAGGCTGCCATAGGGAAGAAAGCGATTGCCCGTATTGGCCTTGATCCAACGGGTGAGCTCTGGAGGAAATGCCCCGCGACGCTTCAGCTCTGCCACCAGGGGTATCACCGGTGACTTCGCTCCTGATTCCCAGCTCGGAAAAACAGATTCTCCCAGGGTAAACAGCCGGATCAGCGAGACGACATCCTCATCGCTGAGATTTCCTGCTGCAGCCTGCCAGTCGACGGCATCCTGGCGCACCAGCGGTGCCATCCGGTCTGCCTCCTCCGGGGTCAGGCCAAAGCGTTCCGCCCCCCGGTTGCCGGCCGCACCCAGCAGACGGGCGAGAATTTCTTCGGTCATGGTGGGTTTTGCTGAGTCCGGATCAAAGGTTTCTACGCTCATTTTTCTCTTCAGGTTGGCGGGCCCACATCAAGGCCGATACATAGCTCTTACAAAAGGTTCATCGCGCTATGGTCAAATATACGAAGACGCTTGAATAAGAAATCGACTAAAAAATCATGCCGACAAATCGCATATTTCAGGGGGAAGACCAGCAATGGTACTTCAACGTTCGCGGCAACCATGCCGTGGGCCCCTTTATATCATTTCGTGAGGCAGACGACGCTTTGAACCGGCACGTCAGCGAGTGCAAGCGGCGCACCCGCGTTGGTATCAGCTGGCCGGAGCAACTTACCCCAAGACGGATGCTAAAGCGCCACAAAACCGCTGCGCGTCCCACCTGAACCCCGTCAACCCCACGCCGTCTGACATCGAAAGGTAGTCCCGGTCCGGGCATTACGGCGGACGGCGCGATCCCATCGCGGTTCTGCTTCGGCTGAGGGCCGTTTTCGGATACTCTGCGCAACCTCGAGTTCCGGAACCCGACTATGCCCAGACCGCTCCGCCTGCTGCTGCTCATACTGCTCTGGACCATCCTGCTGGGCGGCGGTTTCGTCTTCTACTGGCTGCAGGACGCCAATGGGCTGAAACCCAGCCTGGAAGGCATCATCGAAGCCCAGACGGGGATACCCGTGCAGGTGGACGGCGCGCTGGGATGGCGCCTGTGGCCGCCGGTTTCTCTTTCCGCGGAATCGGTCAGCGCTAGCTACCAGGGCCAGCTCTGGTCCATCGAGCGCCTGGAGCTGGATATCGGCGTCTCCAGCCTGCTACGGGATCCGGAATCGTGGCATGTACAGGCGCTGACGCTGGAAGGCGTCGAAATGCGAGAAGCCGGCGGGCTGCTGGAAGTGCATACGCTAACGGTGCAGGACTTCCGCCGCGGGCGGCCCGCTCTGGTGAATACAAGACTGGTTTACACCGCGGAAGCCCAACCGCCGCTGCCAATGAACCTGTGGGGCAACCTGAACTACGACCCGCAGACCAGCGTCATGCAACTGGACGCCACGCGGTTCGACACGGATCTGGCGGCCGGCGTGTGCGATCTGACCCTCAGCCCGGACCCGGCTTCGCCAGCGGCGCCACCGGCCGGGCCGGAAGATCTTCTGCCGCTGGGCCTGCTGCTCGGCTACAGCGGATCGGGCAGCTGCCTGCTCGACCGACTGGACCTGGACGGTGAGCGCTTCTCCGGAGTAGATCTGACGCTGCAGAACAAGGCCGGCCGCAGCAGCGCCCGAGTGTCGTTTCCACAGTTCTTCAAGGGCAGCGCGGTTCTGCAGCTGGACATCAATGCCAACGAAGCGCCCGTGCTGTGGACGCTGACGCCAGAGCTGAGCAACGTGGACAGCCAGCGACTGGTGGCGTGGATGGACCAGGACCTGGAATGGCTGGCGCCGCTGGCCTACGGCGGCACCTTCCGCTTCGAAGGCAACTCGGAGGCCGAACTGGTTGCCTCGATGTCGGGGGAAACCCGTTTTGATGGCGGCGAGGGCAGCATCAACATCGCCACCATCAAGCAGCAGATTCTGTCGCTGGCCACCCTGCTGAGAGAAGAGGACCGAATCAACGGTTGGCCTGACGTCTGGGAGTACCAGCGTTTCGTCGGCGACTGGCGGATAGACCGGCAGCATCATCTGCTCAACCTGGCCCTGGACAACCTGTCGGTAGAAGCAGATGGAGACTATCTGCCCGAGACCGACCAGATCGATCTGGTCGCCGAGCTGACCTTCAGCAACGATTCTCAGTTTCCCGTTTTCGACGTCAACCCCCTGCTCTTCGACCTGCCCATACCTGTTCGCTGTCAGGGTCAGCGGGCCGATCCCAGCTGCAGCATCGACCGGGAAGCTGCTCAGCAGATCGTTGCCACCGCTCTGCAATCCGGCGAGGCCGGCGGTCTGCGCAGCAAGCTGGAACGCAAGATTGAGGAAGAAGTCCCCGCGGAGTACCAGGATGCCGCCCGATCCCTGCTGGACATCTTCAGCCGGTCGGCCGAGAGCGAGCCCCGGGAAGACTGAGTTGGACTGGTTCGCCACGAGGTTGCTGCGCTGGTTCGACGAGCACGGGCGCAAAGACCTGCCCTGGCAGCGCGAGATCGACGCCTACCGAGTCTGGGTATCGGAGATCATGCTGCAGCAGACTCAGGTCACCACCGTCATCCCCTACTTCGAGCGATTCCTGGCACGGTTTCCCACGGTGGTCGATCTCGCCGCGGCAGACATCGACGAGGTCCTGCACCTCTGGACCGGGCTGGGCTACTACGCGCGGGCGCGCAATCTCCATCAGGCAGCACAGCAAATCGCAAGGGAACTCAACGGCCGCTTCCCGGAAAGCCCCGAGGCGCTCGAAGCTCTGCCGGGGATCGGACGATCCACCGCGGGGGCCATTGCTGCCATTGCCTGCGGTCAGCGGGCGGCAATTCTCGACGGCAACGTGAAGCGGGTGCTGGCACGATTTCACGCGGTACCGGGTCATCCCGGCAAGTCACAGACCCTGAAAACCCTGTGGGCCCACGCGGAAAGTCACACGCCGCAGCACAGGTTCGCCGACTACACCCAGGCAATCATGGACCTGGGCGCTACGGTTTGCACCAGGACCCGTCCGGCCTGCGAGCGCTGTCCGCTGGCGGGCCGATGCGAAGCGCATTCCCGGGACGCGACCGCCCTGTTCCCGGAGCCCCGGCCTGCCAAAGTGAAACCCACCCGCGCCGCGCGTCTGTTTCTGATCGTCGACAGCGCAGGTGCGTGCCTGCTGGAGCAACGTCCCGCGGAGGGGCTGTGGGGCGGTTTGTGGACGCCGCCGGAGAGACCCCTGGATACAGGGGAAGCGAGCGTCTGCGAAGAATTCTCCATCGACCAAAGGCAGATTGCCGACTGCCATCAGGTCCTGCCCTTCCGGCACACCTTTACCCACTTTCATCTGGATATACACCCGCTGTACGTGCTGCTGAAATCCGGGTCACCCGGGGTCATGGATCGCCCCGACGTGCTGTGGTTTGCCCCGAACGCTCCGGAGGCTATCGGGCTGTCCGCCCCAGCGGCTAAACTGCTTGGCTCTCTCAGCACCGATCTGCAGGAATTCCAACTCAAATGAGCCGAACCGTACGCTGTCGAAAATACCAGCAGGACCTGGAGGGTCTGGACGCGCCGCCCATGCCTGGACCCAAGGGCCAGGAAATATTCGAAACCGTGTCGCGAAAGGCCTGGCAGGAGTGGCAGGCCCTGCAGACCATGCTCATCAACGAGAAGCATCTGGAATTGCGGGACCCCGAGGCGCGGCGGTATCTTTCGGCGCAGCGGGAAAAGTTTCTCGACAACCAGGAAGTGGATCACGCCGAGGGCTACGTGCCCCCGGAGGCAGATCCCTGAGAGCAGGTTCTCAGGGTCCGACCCTCGAAGGCCTTCGATACCCTTTCACCGCTCGATGGCGTACATGAGATCCATGGAAGAGTCTTCCGAAGACCGGGCTACCAGATGCCAGCGCTGGGCAAGGCTGTAGCGAATCAGAACGGCGCTCATGGCCGTCATCGTATCGTAGGCGTAGCGGATGTAAATTTTGTTGGTCAGCCGTTTGCCCGCTACCACCGCGAAGCTATCTTCGCTCTCCGACTCCGCAGAGATCTCATCCAGACCGGTAAATCGTTTGAGCTGCGAGGTGATGGAGCCCGCCTGGCTCAATCCAAGGTTGATCGCCGCCGCCATCAACTGATTGCTGTCGCCACCACCGCCGCCGCCTTCTTCCATATCCCGACCCAGCACCAGGAAAGACAGCGCCCGCACATCTTCCATTGGGGGCTCCGAAAACACCGTGGAGCTCAGGTTGTCCGCCGTGCCCTGTATGTGCAGGCCCACTTTTATGGGTGGTGAACGATTCTCGATCATGCGTACCGCGCGGATGTCCAGAAACGGATTCCCGAGCGGCCCATTATAGACGATGGAGCCGGATTCCAGCGTCAGTGTCTGTCCCTGCGCCTGAACCAGACCGCCGGACACATCCAGCTTGCCTCGAACCCGGGTGCGACCCCGCCTGTCGAGCCGGGCGTTGAGGGCTCCGGTGAGCGACGCTTCTATTCCTGCGGCAGAGAGGGAGACGTCGTCGCCAATCACGATGTCCAGATCAACCTCGATCGGACCCACAGCCGCCGCGACGTTCTGATCGCGGCCCAGCACGACGACATCCTCCGAGGGTCTGGGCACCGACGCGGGCAGGGTATTGATCTGTATCCGCGCCTTGGGGATTTCCAGCTGACCGGAAAGACGCCCTTTACCCTCCCCATAGTCGAACGTCAGCTTGGGCGAGACCGCGACCTTCCAATCCGGGTGCTCTGCCTCGATGTTAGTGCCCGCCAGCGATGCCGTAGCAGCCAGCTCTCCCACAAAGATCCCTGACCCGGACGCTCCCAGCTGGATCTCACTGCCGCGATTGAGCACGCTGCCACTGAGCTTGAACGATCCGCTGTCATCTACGTTCAGAGCAATATCGATATCTTCGAGAACGACATCGGGATCTGTGAAGCGCAGCCCCCCGTCAATTGCCTCAATCAGCCCCTCGAATCTGGGGGCGGCCAGGGTGCCGGACAGATCCATTGCCCCACATCCGTGGCCTCCAGGGTTATCCGGCCGGCGAGAGCGCCCTCCGTGACCAGCGGCGTCACCGTCGCCAGACCCTTCAACGTAAACCCGGGATTCGAGGCTTCCAGGTCCAGGCGCAGATCGCTGCCGCTGAAGATTCCATTGAGGCTCAGATCCGGCAGCGCAATGGCGTCTTCCCCGGTTTCCTGGAGTTGCACGGATAACGAACGGGCGGCCAGATCGAGGCGGCCATCCCATTGACCTCCGGCGCCCTCGAGCTGCCAATTGCCCTCCACATAGCCACTCTCACCAACCTGCACGGGCAGCCACGAAGCGGCCAGAGCCAGGGGAAGGCGTTCCAACAGTCCTTCCGTCCGCAGCAGACCCGCCCGATATTCCAGACGCGAGATGCAGCCCCGGGCACCATCACCCAGGATGCAGAACGGAGACAGAGAAACCGCCTCATCGGCGTAGGTCAGAAGCACCGGTTGATCTACCGCCCAGGTCATGTCGAGGGCGCGAACTTCAAGCTGTGCGACGTTGAAGCGCTGCTGGTCTCCAGAACGGCCGTAGCTGCCAACCAGAGAGCCATCCGCCCACTTCAGCTTCACCTCCAGGTCGTCCAGGGCTCCGGCTGCTTCCGCATCGATCTGCTGGAAATCCAATCCTCGGGTGCTGAAGGCGTCCGCCGTCAGAGTCGCAGCTAGGGTGCCGGCACTCAGGGTCGCCGCGGCGGAAAGGCCGCTTCCGGCCAGCTCAAAGCCTTCCAGGCGCGTGCTGGAAAGCTCGATGCTGCCATCCAGCTCCGGCCAGCGTCCGGTGGCGTCAAAGGTCCCCAGGAGATCTCCGCTTACGTCCAGCCCCAGCTGCGCCAGCATCGGCGCCTGGAGCGCCCCGGACACGGATACCGTCTCCTGGTTCAGCTCACCGCTGCCGACAACCCGGTTGCCGGCGATGTCGGCCTCCAGCGATGCCAGCTTCCACCCGTCTACGGTTTGCTGCAGATCGAAAACCCCGACGACCGGACGATCATTGAACGTCCCGCTGAGGTCACGGACTGCCAGCTGCAGCAGCTGGGACCGGTAGACTAGATCAATGAACCCGCTGGCCTGGATCTCAACATCATCTGCAAAGCCAGACAGATCCAGAGCGTCGGCATATCCGGCCAGCTGCAGGTCGAGATCTTCCGCCCAGCCCAGCCGACCGGAGGCTTCCAGGCGCCCCGCCAGCGGGTTCGACGAAAGCACGATGTCCGCAGGCCCGGCGGCCGGACCCTGCAGCTGGGCCCGGACAGGAAAGGGTTCCATCAGCCCTGTTTCCACCAGGCTTTCTGCAACAACGACCACCCTGCTCAGCGTTCCCTGAACCGTACCCCGCAAGCCGCTCAGGGTCAGATCACCAAATGACAGAGGTTCCACTGTAAACTGCAGGTCGAAGCCCGGAGCGGTAACCTCCACAAGATTCAGCAATCCCGTCGCGCCCGCCTGATACTCGCC
The DNA here is from genome assembly GCA_947258825.1 of uncultured Pseudomonadales bacterium. Taxonomy (GTDB): domain Bacteria; phylum Pseudomonadota; class Gammaproteobacteria; order Pseudomonadales; family Azotimanducaceae; genus UBA7803. Next base: position 10,898 of record CAMYJX010000101.1, on the reverse strand, counting down.
CGCAAGCTGGTGCTCCACCTCCAGACGTCCGGCGGATCCGGCAAGGGAGCCGGTACCTTCCAGGCCCATCTCCGGGAACGCCCAGCGGACGTCTGCAGACAGCACTGGATTCGGCCCATCTGCCATGCGCCCATTCAGCCCGACGGCGATGCCGCCGTATTCCAGGTTCAGAGCGCTGACGACCAGCCGTTCTTCTGTCCAGTGGGCCGAACCGGCAATGTTCGCGATCTCTATGTCCGCAATCTGCAGCCGCAGCAGTTGCAGCGCATCTACCCGAAGTCGAACGGGCATAGACGGCAATTCCAGCAGCGCGGGCTCCTTCGACGCCGGCGCGTCATCCGACGGGTCGAAGACTATGGACTCAGCGCTGACGCGACGCAGGTGAACCTCATTGTCGAAGATCAGCGGCAGCAGCCTGAGCCCCAGGGCCAGCCGATGAATCTCCAGGTCGCCGCTTTCCAGCGTCAGCTCCACAGCGTCGGCTTTGATCCCATGCCACAGAGTCCCGGACACATCGAACACCCTGAGGGGCAGAAACCGCTCTGCCTGCGCCACCAGCAGCCGGGTTCCACCTTCGCTGGCGCCAAGCAGGGAGACCAGCGCCACCAGCAGCAGCGATACGACGATGACGACAGCCAGGACGACTCCCAGCGCGCGCTTCACAGGTCTGTTCCCAGGCTGATATGCAGGCGGAACCTTCTTTCGGGGTCGTCCAGCGGATGGGCGAGATCCAGCCGCAGCGGGCCCAGCGGCGAGTACCAGCGCACGCCCACCCCCACACCGGTATTGAAGGTAGGCTGGTCGTCGAACGCCGAGCCGGAATCAACAAATACGGCCAGCGACCAGTTTTCCTTCAGCAGGGTATCCAACTCCATCGAGCCCGTGAGCAGCCTCCTGCCACCCACCACCTCACCATTTTCCTCCGGGCCCAGATCCTGGTAGCCGTAACCGCGTATGCTGTTGTCGCCACCGGCGAAGAAGCGCACCGACGGAGGCAGGTCTTCGAATTTGCTTTGCCACGTCCAACCCAGGTGCACCCGGCTGAGCAGACGCACGCGACGCCCGAGGGGCAGAATGGTTCGACCCCGGCCGATGAACTGAACGAAGTTCGTATCCGAAATCAACTCCTTCGTTGCACCCCGCACCTCCAGGTTGATGGAATAGCCTTTCAGCAGCCGTGGCACGCCGATGGGGGAAGTTCGGCTGACGCTGGTACCGAGAATCAGGAGGTTAGAGCGGCCGCTCTGCTGTTCTCCAATGTCGAAGTCCTCGAGCGTGTAGTCCACATAGTTGGTCGTAATCCAGCGCCGACCGAGACGTTGGGTCCGGCCGACCCCGAGGCTGTAGGCTCGGCTGTCCGCCGTGTCGGTTTCCTCATCTACGTAGCTCGCTTCGGTGAACAGCCACTCATGAACCGGGTCCCCATAGGGCAGACGGTACTCCGCATTGAGCTCCCTGGTCAGCCTGGATACGAGGGCGCTGGCGCCAGCCCGATGACCCCGATCGTTGAGACGACGGTATCTGAGGTCGCCCCTCACTCTGGGCCCGGTATCGGTGGCGTAGCCGCCGCCCAGCTCGAGGATCCGGCGCGGTGCAGGCGTCACGCCGACGCGCAGCGGCACCTCCCCATCCTGACGAAGATCAAGCAGCGGGTTAATGATCACCTGGCCGAAGTAGCCGCTCTGCAGCAGGTTCTTGTAGGTATCCGTAAGGTCCGTAGCGTCATAGTAAGCGCCCTCCTCGATGCGCAGATACTTTTCGAAGAGCTCAGGTTCCAGCAGCGTCTGCTCGCTGATGATCTCGCCGATCCGATACCTGGCCCCGCCCGCCAGCGCCAGGTCGATGTCGGCGCTGTTTTTGTCGGCGTCAACAGTGGCAACGCGGCGGCTGAAGTCGGCATCGAAATATCCCAGATCCTGCGCGACATCCAGCAGCCGGTCTTTGAGACCTTCGTAGGCCTGGTGGGAGAAAACGTCATCCACACCGAAGTCTTCGTTCTCTCGCGCTTTGATGAACCTCGGCTCCGTGGCGAGCGGCTCATCGACCTCCAGCGTCAGAGCGCGCACCCGCGCCTGGGGGCCCTCCTCGACGGAGAGGATGGCCAGCCAGCAGGCTTCCGTCCACTGCAGCTCCGACGTTATCCGGGCGTTGTAAAAGCCAAGGGTTTCCATGGCCTGGCGGATTTCAGCGGGCGCCTGCCTGAAGCCGCGGCCCACCCACCAGCGGGGGGAATCACAGGGCAGCTCGTCGATGGAAAGAAAACCCCGCAGCACGGCTTCAACGTCTCTTTTGACACCATCAATAGACAGCTCCGCCGAGGCGCAGGTCGCCCACAGCGTCATCCCGAGCATCCAGGCCCTGAGGAGATGAGACCGATAAGTGCGCAATGTTTATCCTTTGGCCGCCAGGTACCGCAGGCGACGAGAAAGCGAAGACTAGCACAAGGGGCGCAAGCCAAGGCCGTACCCGGCTAGCCGGGTTGCATGATAATTGTTACCGCGGCGGGCGGCTCGGAGCCATCCGGTTGACGTACCGAGGGCCAGTGGATTTAATACGCCGCTCGCTTCGGCACCCCGGGGCCAGGTAGCTCAGTTGGTAGAGCAGCGGACTGAAAATCCGCGTGTCGGCAGTTCGATTCTGCCCCTGGCCACCATTGAAATCAGCACGGGACCACCTGGTGCCGTTCGTTAACCTTTAACCTTTCACCCAAGGATCACCTGGTGCCGTTCCTTAACCTTTCACCCAAGACCGGTTATTGCCCCTCTTGAGGCCGATCAATACCCTGTGACCCTTCCACACCACGACGATCGGCCGCCATGCACAGCCGGATAAAAGGTTAAAGGTTAACGAACGGCACCGCCATACGTCAGACGGATAAATACATTAGCCCCGCGACAGCGATGGACCCGATGTTCACAGCCGCTCTGAGTCCGGGTCCAGATGGCCAGAAGATCGGATCCAGGTCAGCAACCAACCGACCAGGGCAAGCGCACCAGTCGGGCAAGCAAATATTGTTCAAAACCGGGCAACGGGCCCCGCTCGGCCAAGCTCTCCGTGTACAAAAACGCACCCGATATCAACGAAACAGTTTCTGCCGCGAGCAGTTGCGCCTCATTGTCTGACAGTTTCGGATTGGCCTCTTTGAGGATGCTTGCAGCCAGGCGACGGCACGCTTCGTAAAAGAAGTAGATCGTTTCACTCACAGCGGCATCCCGCTGCGCCATGCTCCAGAATTCCCGAAGCAAGAGAACCATATTCGGTTCAGGCCCGCTATTGAGGATAAACTGGGCGCAGCCCACAAACCGGTCCATCGGGTTGGCTATCGGCGCTAGTCGCTGCTCGTAGTGTTGCCAGAACCGTACGGTGATTGAGTCGACCATCGCCCGGATGAGCTTCGCCTTTGAAGGAAAGTAGTACTGGACATGTCCCAACCCTACTTCGGATTCCTTCGCTACCTTGCGCATCGAAAATCCACCGGCACCCTCCAGGGCGAGCACTCTCTTCGCAGCGTCAAGAATCTGCTTTCGAGTTTCGCCCTTTACAGACGACTCGGGTTCTATCGATTCGGCTATCTGGCTAGCCATCACGGCTACCAGATCGCCCTCCGGCAAAGGGGTGATCGAAACAGGCGTCCAGCGATGAGCGCAAGCGACGGGGACGGAAGCCTCTAGCGTCGCTTCCTCCCGCGTCCCGTCCATAGCGCCCTCCAACCCCTCGATCGAGAACAAGTCGGACAACGACTGACCGTGCAGTATTCCGCTCGTCGGAGCCAAAAGAGCCGTGGCTGTGAGGTTGGCATAGATTACCCGAAACGACTTGCGATCCGCGTAGATCATCAGCTTCCGAGAGGAGTCAGAGTAGGAGAGCGAACTCGTCAACAGGGCTGCAACGATGTCGGCATACTGGGCCAGTAATCGACGTGCTTCAGACTCCAAGGTGCGTGATTTGCGATCCAAAAGACACAATGCGCCCACCCGCGCACCATTGGGCGCCTTCAAAGGCGCACCTGCATAGAAACGCACCTCCGGCGAGCCCTCTACCAGCGGATTGTGGAGAAAACGTTCGTCCTGCCGTGCGTCATCGACAATCGTCAGGTCGTCTGACCGAATGGTGACATTGCACATTGACGAGGATCGTTCAGTTACGGTGATACCTTCGAGACCCTTCGCCGACTTGAACCACTGTCTGTGTTCGTCCACCAGGGTCACGAGGCCCATTGGCATACCCAACGTCTGCATGACGTAAATCACCAGATGGTCAATTCGCGGATCCGGCGGCGTATCCAGCACGCCATAACTGTGCAAAGTCGCGAGACGTGATGCTTCAGAACTCATGCCGCGATTTCCAAACGACCACTGCGTCCTCGCCAATGAATGAGATGCGCGGCAGTCCAGAGCAGGCCCACAACCAGCCCCATGGCGTGCGCACCGGGAGCGGACGGCCAGATCCCTGCGCTCACCCAGCGGTAAGACGTTGTGAGTTCAATACCTACCTTTCCCAGGACACCTGCCGCAACGAGCGTCGTAACCCAGCCACAATATCGGTCGCCTTCTTTCCAGGCTGTTCGGCCAGTCAGGGCCAGCGCCATGATAACCAGCGTGTTCAAGACACCGGACAACCCGCAATACAAGGGCGTGGGCGAAGCCATATAAAACCATACAGATACGCCCACCGTCCCGAACGCCAAACCTTTAGCCAGCGTGGCACGAGAATGCGCTTCGATCCAGCTACCAATGAGCAGTAACGCAGCTACGTTCCATGCAAGGTGCTCCGTATCGACGTGCACCCAGTGAGCGGTCAAGAAACGCCATACTTCAAGCGGCCTAGCGCTATCCAGCCAGGCCCAGTCATGCCCTCCAGCGAGCACCAATAAGCCGTGAGTCGCTACCGCTGCTCCAGCCAACGAGACTGTGAACCATGGCCAGCGACTGGCGTTAGGTGAGCCCATCTATCCCGCGTTACTCGTTGGATGGCTCGAAGTAACGACCGATGCTGACGCCGTACGCCCAGGCATCACGGTCGTAGCTGTCGAACTCGGCCCTGACGAACCACCCGCTGTCCTTTCGTTGATATTGAAACCCAAGACCAAAGACAAATTGGAGCTGGGTTTGCTTGTTATAACCTATGCGCGAGTCACTGGAATCGTTTTCGATACGCCCCACCCCGCCTTTCAAATAGGTATTCCAGCGGGACTCCGGCTCTCGAAACCAGTATCCGGCCATCAAAGAAGGAACTGCATATTCGATCTCAGCACGCGGCACCAGATCTTCGATTGCCGGGTTGAGGTTGGAAAGACCTGCCTCGCCCAGATTCGCATAGGCGAGCTCGGCAAACCAGCGGGGTTTGAAGTGCCAACCGATGCTGACCTTCCAGCCATCTGAGGAGTTATCAGTAGTTCGCCAACCGTTCACCGTATTCTCGGGATCCACATGAGTACCAATAAAACCACCCTGCAGGTACCAGCAGTCCTGGAAGACTTCAGCCTCGTTTGCCATCTGCTTATGACATTTCGTATCAGCGTGTGATGGCATGCCCATCAGCAAGGTGGGAGCAAGCACTACCAATGCACCCAGGGTCATAGAAACCCGCCCGAAGCGTCGACGGTGCCATGCGGCCCACCCCATAAATGTCGCTAACAGGATAAGTTCCATACCCATGGCGCCTCCACTGCCGCGTATTGCCGTATCTAGCTCGCCGTCTTCCTGATTTTCCAAATAGTCCATGATTCCATTTCCATCAAAGTCACCATTTTCAATGTCGTCTCCGAACCCATCCCCATCACTGTCCCAGTCTCGAAAATCGGGAACGCCATCATCGTCCGTATCTGTCAGCGTGGCCGTGGTTCCCGCTGCGCCATTCACCAGCCCGTCAACGACGTCGAACCAGCCGTCACCGTCTTCATCAGTCGTCACATCAACGCTGCCGTCACCGTCCGCATCCAGAGCTTTCAGATTGACTTCGATCATGTCGAATATTCCATCACCGTCCGAATCTCGGTCACGGAAATCCGCGATCCCGTCACCGTCGGTGTCAACCGGTGACATAAGGGGGTAAATTCGATCGTCCAGACCGTCGCCTTCAAGATCCCGGAACGCATCGATGACACCATCGTTGTCCGCATCGCGCAAAATCATTGCGCCTTCGACGACATCCGGTATGCCGTCGTTGTCGCTATCCAGATCCACATAGTCGGGGATCCCATCGCCATCGGTATCTATGGCGGTATTACCGTCGGGCGCTTCGATGTAGTTCGGAATGCCATCATTGTCAGCATCAAGATCGATACCCACAGGCACTCCGTCACCATCGGCGTCAGCGTTGTTGCCGAAGGAGAAAGGAGCGGCATCGCTCACGTCGGGCATTCCATCTCCATCCGAATCGGCGGCATCGTCGATCACGCCGTCGCCATCCGAATCCAGGCTTGCTTCACCATCCGTTATGTCGAGCAGACCCGATCCCGCACTTTCGAGATCGCGAAAATCGGGCAGGCCATCACCATCCGTATCGATGGGCACGAGACGAATGACACCCGTATCTTCAAGGGCGTCGTCGTTCGCATCGACACCGCCATCTTCAACAACGTCGGTCAACGTATCATTGTCGCTGTCGAGGTCCAGATAGTCCGGCACCGCATCCGAATCCGTATCTGTCGCAAACGTCGCATCGTCCACGCCGTCAAAGTCGATGTCTGAACCGCCGGTCAGGTCGACGTCAAATCGGTCCTCGATCTGATCACCGTCGATGTCGTTAGCGGTCTTGTCTCCTTCGACCTCGTCGCCTATGCCATCGTCGTCGGCATCGAGATCGCGGTAATCGGGCGAACCGTCACCATCGGTGTCGACGTTGCCTTCCAACGCGTCAGGCAATCCGTCGTTGTCACTGTCTCGATCGAGCGAGTCGGGGATGCCATCACTATCTGTATCGACGATGGAAACGTCATCGTCAATTCCATCGCCATTCGCATCGACGCCACCGGTTAAATCGACGTCGATCGCATCATCAATGCCGTCAGCATCCTGATCAGACCCTGTAAGCACGGCCACGCCGCGCGACTCGTCGACGTCGGGAATTCCGTCGTTGTCGGAATCGGTATCCAAGTAATCGGGGGTACCATCGTTATCCGTATCCGGCGGCACGTTTGGAGACCCCATGACTTCAACGATGTCGGGTACGCCGTCGTTGTCTGAATCGACTTCAGCACTGTTGGGAATTCCGTCACCATCCGCATCCCCACTCTCCTCGCCGTCAGGTATTCCGTCGCCATCTGAGTCAGCGTTGTTGGAATCCGTGCCCTGTCTGATTTCTTCACCATCGCTGATGCCATCACCGTCACTATCGCAAGCAGGCACGGAATTGCTCGGCAAGCAGGGGTCGTTAGGTGCGCTGTCACTGTCGTCTTCGATGCCGTCTCCGTCGGTATCGAGCCGATCATCGCCCCCGTTGCCTGCTGTGGGGTTGGTTGCCTCACGGACCTCGTCGCCATCGCGAACTCCGCCATCATCCGTATCCACATCGAGCGGATCGCTGGGACCATAGGGGCCAAGCGCACCGTTTCCATTAACCTCGTTACCGTCTAACAGCGTGTCGCCGTCGGAGTCTGCGTTGTTTGGATCGGTTTCATCACCCGGGTTAGAGCTGCTGCCGGTATCGCCGATCACGCCAGACGTATCAACTGCACCATTGGCGTTCTGATCCTCGAATCCGTCAGCCAAACCGTCGTCATCGCTGTCCGCATCTGTGGGATCGGTGTTTGAAGACACATCCATGTCAGCAATGAAGCTGCCTGTCGGGTCGGTGCCACTGAATGCAACGCCTGCTCCGTCCGAAACACCCGAGCTGATGGGAATGGTTGCCCCGATCTCCGTGCCATCGAATAGACCATCGAAGTCGGTGTCCGCTCGGTTCGGGTCGGTTTCGTCACCGGTAGTGGGAAGGTTGTCGACCCCCAGCTTCTCAGCGCCGTCAGATATGCCGTCGTCGTCAGTATCGGCATCCGTGGGATCGGTGTCGCCGGGTTGCAGAACAGTGTCGCCGCCCACCTCCGAGCCGTCGTCGATACCATCGTTGTCCGTGTCGCCGTCGTTGGGATCAGTACCCAAAATAGCCTCTTGCCCGTTCGACAGGCCATCGCCATCCGGATCGGCCCCTAGATCGTCAGCACCGTTGCCCGAAACAGGGTTGGTGCCATCTGCTAGCGCCTCGACACCGTCCTCGCTGCCTCCGTCATCCGTATCGGTATCCAACGGATCCGTCGGACCACTGACCAGCAGCGCCCCGGACCCAGCGACTTCTATGCCATCCGAAAGATTGTCGTTATCCGAGTCAGGATCGTTCGGATCGGTTTCGCCGTTGCCGGAGGTTCCGGTCGCACCAATCGAGTTGACGGTAGCACCGTCTGCATTGATATCTTCCGCACCATCCAACAAACCATCTCCGTCCGAATCCGGATCGTTGGGATCGGTTGTCGTGGTCGGATCGGCGTCTGCAGTGAAACTTCCCGCGCCGAGATCGGTACCGACGTAGACGGAGGCTCCGCCTGACGAAGCACCGCCACTGACCGGCACCGTTATGCCAATTTCGAGACCGTCGGAAAGTCCGTCAGCATCGGTATCAGCGACCAAGGCTTGCGTCTCATCGCCGGAAAGTGGTAGCCCGTCAGGACCCAGCGTTTCTACTCCATCTGCCAGCCCGTCATCATCGGAATCAGCATCGAGCGGATCAGTATCGCCTGCGTCAATGGAACCGTCGTTACCGACCTCATCACCATCATCAATACCGTCGTTATCCGTGTCCGCCGCATTCGGGTCAGTACCGAGCATGGCTTCCTGCACGTTCGACAAACCATCATCATCCGGATCAGCGGCAGCATCGTCCGCCCCGTTGCCCGCTGTTGGATTGGTGCCGTCGACCAGAGCCTCGGTACCGTCTTGAGTTCCGCCGTTGTCGGTATCGTTGTCGACCGGATTCGTTGTCCCGAGACCTGCCAGCGGGCCGGTGCCGTTCACTTCGTCGCCGTCGGACAGCCCATCGCCATCGGTGTCCATATTGGCGGGATCGGTTTCACCAATACCAACGGTCGTCGAATCGCCCAGTGTGAATACCGCTGCGCCGTCCCGGTCGACGTCTTCCACGCCATCCTGGATGCCATCACCGTCGGTGTCGACGTTGGTCGGATCGGTCGTCGTAGCGGGATCGGCGTCCCCGACGAAACCAGCCGCCGTGCCATCGTAGGCGAGGTTGTTCACCCCGGACAGGCCGCCCGGGATACCGGGACTGGGCGCCCCGAGCTCTACACCGTCGACGATCCCGTCCCCGTCGCTATCTGGATTATTGGGGTCTGTCTCGCCCCCATCCACCACGCCGCTGCTGTTGGCATCTTCCACACCATCGGCCAAACCATCATCATCGCTGTCGGCGTCGAGCGGATTGGTTTCGCCGGGCCCGACTACCGCATCGTTACCGGCCTCCTGACCGTCGAGCAACCCGTCATTGTCCGTGTCCGGGTCACTCGGATCGGTACCCAGTAGGGCTTCCACCGAATCGAACATGCCATCACTATCGGAATCTATGGGGTCGTCGAGCTGGTTACCAACGGTGGGGTCAGACGGCGTGGCTGCCTGCACTTCAACGCCATCCTGAGCACCGCCGTCGTCCGTGTCGGAATCGAGCGGGTCCGTTGCCCCATAGGGGATCAGGTCACCCGTTCCATTGACCTCATCGCCGTCGGACAACCCATCACCGTCAGTATCGCTATTGGTCGCATCCGTTTCACCCGCACCGCTGGTCCCGGTACCGCCAATGACCGGATTGTCAGCGGATCCGTTAGCGTTGATGTCTTCGGCTCCGTCGCTAAGTCCGTCACCATCGGAGTCCACATCGAGAGGGTCCGTGGTAGAGCCCGTATCGGCATCGCCGACGAATCCAGCACTGGTACCAACCGCAGGACCCGGCCCATCCGGATCCGCGACGCCGGCGGCCACACCGGATTCCACGCCATCACCAATTCCGTCGCCGTCAGTGTCGGGGTCGTTAGGATCGGTTTCTCCGGCATCAACCATCCCGTTACCGTTCACGTCTTCGGCTCCATCGGCCAGCCCATCGTCGTCGCTATCAGCGTCGAGCGGATTGGTCTCCCCCGGATCAATTACGGCATCTCCGCCAGTTTCGACTCCGTCTCCAAGGCCGTCGTCGTCGGAGTCCGTATCATTAGGGTCTGTACCCAACGTTGCTTCAATTAAATCCGTCAGACCATCGCCATCGGTATCGCTGGCGGCGCTAACCGCTAATTCGTTGCTGGTGGCATCGGTACCCACGTTGCCAGCAGGATCCGTCGCCGACACCGCGACGTCGTAGGTACCATCCGTCAGCGCCGGCGCAATCGTGTTGTCGGCCAGGGCCCAGGTGCCGTCGCCATTGTTGGTGGCCGCGTAGCTCGAGCCATCCACCGTCACGACAACGCTGGCCGTTGCGTCGTCCACCGTGCCGCTCAGCGCCGGTGTGGTATCGGTCGTCGACAGCACGTCCACCGCTACTGTCGGTGCCGTGCCGTCGATGCTCAGCTCGTTGCTGGTCGCATCGGCGCCCACGTTGCCCGCAGGATCCGTCGCCGACACCGCGACGTCGTAAGTACCATCCGTCAGCGCCGGCGTAATCGTGTTGTCGGCCAGGGCCCAGGTGCCGTCGCCATTGTTGGTCGCCGCGTAGCTCGAGCCATCCACCGTCACGACAACGCTGGCCGTCGCATCATTCACCGTGCCGCTCAGCGCCGGAGTGGTATCGGTGGTCGACAGCACGTTCACCGCTACCGTCGGTGCCGTGCCGTCGATGCTCAGCTCGTTGCTGGTCGCATCGGCGCCCACGTTGCCCGCAGGATCCGTCGCCGACACCGCGACGTCGTA